>CAUUSH010000010.1:0-71493 GCA_963547785.1 uncultured Treponema sp.
TCATTATGCAGATAGCCGGTCTATCATTATGCAGATAGCCGGTCTATCATTATGCGGATAGTCAGGCTATCATTATGCAGATAGTCAGGCTATCATTATGCAGGTAAAAGGCGGGATAACCTTAAAAAGATTTACAATAAAAAAAGTCCCTGACTTAAGAAGCGTCGGAGTACAGTGCTCAATGTTTCGCACTGTATGTGCAATCCGGCACGGATGCCATCGTTAAGAAATGTACATGGATGTACATTTCTTAACTTCGAGTTTTTCCTAAGAAAAACTCGATTCTGTTGGAACCGCTGACATCCTGTCAGCAGAAACGAGGCGGTTGCAGCCGGCTTTAATACCCTCATGTTACGGCCATACGAAAAGCCGAGAAGCTGTTACAAAATGCTCCGCCGGATGCACACGCAGCAATGGAATTGTATACGTAACTACACACTCTCAGAATACGTCCATGTTCATGGGTAGAATGCACAGCAGGCAGGTATCAGCTCTATCTGTATGTATGCAAGCTGATGACAAGGTTGAAGCTAAAATAAACCTCTAAAAACTGAAGTTTTTAGAGGTTCCGAATATAAAATCATCTCATAAATGGGGAGACAAGGATTCGAACCTTGGAAGGCTGAGCCAACAGATTTACAGTCTGCCCCCTTTGACCGCTCGGGAATCTCCCCATACATTAAGAGCCAACTTAGGGATTCGAACCCTAGACCCCGAGATTACAAATCACGTGCTCTGGACCAGCTGAGCTAAGTTGGCATATTCGACAATGAAGGAGATTTTACCGAATAGCCCGTATTTTGTCAAGTAGTTTTTTTAAAAATATAAGGGAAAACAAACTAAAACGGCAATTCTCATTAGCTTTTCTTTTTTAAAATTATCGTTAAATCATCTTCAAAAAAGAAATGTGCAAAAAGAAAATTCCGCCGCATATATTTATAACTTTTTTATAAAAAAAATACGTTATCTAGTTGACAGAAACATAACCTCTCATCTATTATGTATACAACTTTACAAAGAAACAAGAATGCAAAAAGGGGCTACTATGTTTAATGATGTTGAGTTTGAAACATTGGATAATGGGTATCTTTTAAGTGCGTCTTCGTATAACGAAGATGACGATTACGAAGATGACGATTACGATGATGATGATTTTGACGATGACTTTGATGACGATTTCGATGATGATGATTTTGACGATGACTTTGATGACGATTTCGATGATGATGAAGACTTTGATGATGACTTCGATGATGAAGCAGATGAAGACTTCGATTACGACGACGATGAAGATGATTTGGAGTACGAAGATTTCGATAATTAAATTCAATATAATAGATAAACAGGCGGGAAATGCTTAAGGGAACGCCAATTAAAACGAAGCGCCTTTATTACCGCCGGACACTCTTGTATGCCGGTAATAGGCAAGTTTGCCGTAAGGCAAACTTATTGCCGCTAAAAGCCGCCGCCTCTGGCAAGCATAGAGCATATCCTCTTGCAATAATTGTATGAAAAAGGGTTTTATTTTATTTTGTTTTAACGTTGTTTGTTTTTCTTTTGCGGTATTTACCGAAACCGCGCCGGATGGAACTGCTTTCGACTTAAGCGCGGAAGAGCTGGTAGAAAACGGTGCCGGCTTAAATGCCGGATTTGAAGAACCTTTCTCTTTTACTTCTTTCAATTTATTTGTGAAGGAAAAGGCTGTCGTTATATCTTGGAAGGCTTCTCAGACAGGGCGGAATGTAATTTTATACCGTGCGCGTGCACCGTTTGATTCCATAAGTTCTCTTGCGGGGGCCGTACCGCTAACCTATATGAAGGATACGGGCGTTCCCTTTATAGACTATCCGGTTTCCGGCGTTCCCTTTTATTATGCAATTATAGAAGAAACGCAACTTGACAGCGGCAATATTTCATTCATGAACGGTAAAAATACCGTATATACACCGGTGGAAGTACGCGGCGCCAAAACGGAACAAGGCACTTTTACGGAGCGTTCCACTCCCCTGCCCTTTTTTAATCCTGAAAAAGCTGAAAAAAATAAACCCAAATTTTTTTCCTCCGAAACCGAACATACCCTAAATGAGCTGACTTTTAAAAGCGGTAATCAAAATATTGAAGAGCCGCCGCTTGAGCGGGAAATTTATGTTTTCCCTATAGATAAAAAAGCACCCGACGGCGGAGAAGCGATGGAGCTTCAAAGAATCTTAAAAGAAACCTTTTTAGAAAAAAACTGGACAGTTGCGGAAAAATCGTTTAATTCCTTTCTTAAAATTAAAAGAACCGCAAAGGTTTCGGCCCGCACGCAGTTTTACCTCGGCCAAGTTTTCTTTTTTCAAAAAAAATACGATGCCGCTTTGCTTAAATTTTTAATTGTGCAGGATACGTACGAGGCCTTATCTGCAGAGTGGATTCGATACTGTCTTGTAAAGCTAGCGGATCTTTCTGAGTAAAGAAAGAAGATACGAGCTTGTCTGCATAAAATTCACATAGTCGCTGCTTTCTTTTTTGTTATCGGTTTTTTTTAAGAGGATAACCGAATCGTCCTTATTCATTCTGTCGTAATATCCGCTCAGTTTTAAATAGCCTTCGGTTAGATCTTCTTCCGATCTAGCAGGCTCAAAATAGCCGAGCAAGTCTTCCGGTGAATAGGTTACACCTATACCGTCTTTTTGAATGACTAATTTATCTTTTTTGATGACGGCTATCTTGGTGTCTTTAAAGTCGGTATCATATTTTCCTATATCGATGAGCGCTTCATTTTGATAGCGGCTCATTACTTTGCCTACAACCGGCAGCTCGTTCGCAAGCAGTTTTGTAAGCCGCCGTACCGAATTGGAAAACCGGTCGTTTCCGGAGCGGTACACATTAAAAGTTTTTGCAACCGCACCCGTACGCGCAACATAAAGCTCCAGTATAAGCTGAATATCCCGCTCATTTTCTCTTAGTTTGACAACACCGAAATAATCGTCGTTTGCCGCTCTGGACTTTTTAAAAGCCTGCGTATACGTTGCAGATTCGTTTGAATAGGATGTAACTTTAAGGCGCGGGTCATGGGAAAAAATATCCGCTGCCATTATTTGGGTAATTTTTTCCGCCTCAGGATGAATGACATTTACGCTTTCCATTTCATAAAAAAGTCCTATCGAAATATGAGCCTTATTTAAATATAGCGGATCTATTTTCCACTTCGTCTGAAGAGAAGTTAAAAGGGTTTTGCTGTAGGTTTCTACGGCGTCGTTTACGCGTTTATTGCTTTTTACAATACTTTGAATAAAAAGCATCTGTTCCAAATATCGTGAAGGATAACCCATTCGTAAAAGAATTTGTGCATAGGCTTCTCTGCTTACCACGTCGTAAGGGTATACCTTTAATGCCCGCCGGTATTCGTACAAGGCCTTATCGGTTATGTTCCGCCTTGCAAAACCTAAGCCCCTTTCCGCATGGTATTTTGCAAGCTCCATTCTGAATTTATCTTCAAAATTAAGCGTTGCGATTGCAGTTTCTTCAAGAAGCACCCGCATTATTTCGTTTTCAGGGTCAATGGAAAGGCCGACTTTTGCAGAAATCATCGCATCACGGCTTTTGTTAAGCTTTAAAAGACACAAGGTTTTTAAGTACCATGCGTCGGCTCTCTCCCTTTTTTTGGAGATACGAATGTCAGAAATTTTAATTGCCTCTTCGTATCTTTTTTGGGCATACAGCACGGAAGCCAATAAAGCATAGGCATCATCATAGTCTGTTTTTAGCTGAATAGCAGAATAAAGCCGCCCTTCGGCATTTTCCAACTCGCCTTTTAAAGCGCTTAAATACGCTGCAAAATAATGCACCTGATAATTATCGCCGTGATATTCCAATGCCCGCGATATATAGTCTTCGGCCTGGGTCATATTACCTGCCGTATAGCTGACAAGCGCCAACGAAAGAAGAGCCTTTCTGTTTTCGCCTTGCCTGGATAGGGCCTGTTTATACATTTCGGAAGCCGTATACAGCTTTCCGTTCAATATTTCGATTTCTGCCAAGCCGAAGCGGGCTTCGGGATTATTCGGATATGTTTTTAAAACACTTTGAAAAAGCTCTTTTGCATCATTGGGCTTGTTTAAACCGATTAAAATAAAACCGTGCAGGTTTTGCAAAACCGGATCATTATTTTTAAACGAGCGGGCCGACAAAACATAGGTTAAGGCCTGATCGTATTCATTTAAGGCATAAAAACATTCAGCAAGCCCTTGATACACAAGGTTGTATGACCGGTTTTCTTTTAATGCAGACTGATACATTTCAATTGCCGAATACCAATCTTCGTCAATTTGATATTCCATCCCTTTTTGGTACAGCTGTGCGGGGTCCGAAAATACAAGCCCCATAGTAAAACAGAGTATAAAAATACAAATCTTTTTTTTCATAAAGCCTCCCTATGCCGTTTCAATATTTTCTTTTTCGGTTTCTTTTTTATTTAAAACTATTTTTATGGTTTTAACCTTATGGCCTTCCATATCCTGAATTATAAAATCGTAATTTTTCCACACGGCTTTTTCGTATTTTACCGGTATTTTACCGAATAAATCAAAAACAAAACCGCCTAGCGTTTCAAATTCTTTGACGGGAAGCTCCTGGGTATGCAGTGCTTCAGCCAAATCGTCCAAATCCACGCGGGAGTCGCAAAGCCACGTACCGTCTTTCATTTCAATAATATCTTCGCCTTCATTATCGAATTCGTCTTGAATATCGCCTACGATTTCTTCAATAATGTCTTCCATACATACAATTCCGGAAACGCCCCCGTATTCGTCTACAGCAACGGCAATATGAACATGCCGCCTTTTAAATTCCCGTAAAAGGGAATCTATTCGCTTTGATTCTGGAACGAAAAAAGGTTTTTTTACCACCTTTTCAAGTTTAATTTCTTCGTTTTTGGGCAAAAGTTTTAAAATATCTTTTACATAAAGAATGCCTATTACGTTATCGATGGAGTCGTCGTAGACGGGAAATCTTGAATGCCCGCTTTCGGAAATCTTTTCTAAAATTTCATCATTCGGCGTATCAAGCGATAAAAAGTCGACGTCTATTCTGGGTATCATAACCTCTTTAACTGCCGTATC
Organism: uncultured Treponema sp.; assembly: GCA_963547785.1. Lineage (GTDB taxonomy): Bacteria > Spirochaetota > Spirochaetia > Treponematales > Treponemataceae > Treponema_B. The sequence goes on from CAUUSH010000010.1 coordinate 5,103, forward strand.
CGACAAATCGACAATACCGCGTATCATATCGCGTTTTTCTTCGTTTAATCCTTCTTTTAATATTTGCGTAACATTGCGCCGTTTTTTTAACTTATCAAAAATCCACATAGCCTTATTCCCGATATATAATTACATTTTCATATTGACGAACAAGCGCTTCCTGAAACCGGAGCATCTCCTGGTCCGGAGAATTATCCGAATGGTCCATTCCTTTTAAATGCAGGATGCCGTGAATAAGAAGCCTTTTTAATTCTTCATTTAAGCCCACCTCAAATTCTTCCGCATTGAATTTCAAACTGTCTAAACTTATTACAATATCTCCGCTGTTAAACCGGTTACTTCCATCTTCATCAATATATGTTTCCCCCTGCTCAAAGGAAAGAACGTCCGTAGGCCCGTCGATATTGCGGTATTGTTTATTTAAGTTTTTTATATAAGCATCGCTGCAAAACAATACGGAAATATCCCAGTTTTTACATTTGAGTTTATTTAAAACTTCCAAAATAAATTGTTCTATTTCTTTGCCGGGTATACACCCAGGCGGCTCATCGTTAAACGATATATGTACGCTGTTAGGCATTGTTGTTTCCTTTTATATTTTCATCGGGATTTATAAGTTCTATATTTTTAGGAACAGTTTGTTCGCTTTCTTTTTCCTGCTCATCTTCGATATTTTTTTGATTCGGATATTTTATTCTTGAATGATAATATCCCGTTAAAATCTTTACGAATGTTTCTTTTATAACCGTTATTTCGCGAAAGGTTAAATCGGAATTATCAAGCTGCCCTGCTTCGGCCTTTTTTGTAACAAGTTCGTCAATAAATTTCTGAAGGCGCGATTCGGTCGGTTTATCCAAGGTATGGCATGCCGCCTCCACCGTATCTGCAAGCATTACAACAGCAGATTCTTTTGAGCTAGGCGGCGTTCCCGGATATGCAAAATCCTCAGGCTTTACCGTCGGATCTTGCTCCTTTGCTTTAGCGTAAAAATAATACACAAGGCTATTTCCGTGATGTTCCGAAATAATGTCCACCACCTGCTGCGGAAGCCTTAACTGTTTGGCTTTTTCGACCCCCAATTTAACGTGGCTTCTTATGACCGTTGCCGAAAGGCGCGGATTTAAGTCGAGGTGTTTATTGTAAAGCGTTTGGTTTTCCACAAAATACTCACCCACATCCATCTTACCTATATCATGATAATATGCCCCTACCCGCGCTAAAAGCGAGTTTGCGCCTATTTCTTGACAGGCCGCTTCGGCAAGGGTCGCTACCATCATAGAATGATTATAGGTGCCGGAAATATTTATCAGCATTCGTTTCATAATAGGCGAATTAAGATCTGAAAGCTCTATAAGCCTAAAGCTCGTCGAGGTATTAAGCGCCGTTTCCAAAATAGGCAAAAAGCCCAAAACAAAGATACCGCTTATAAAACCGTTTAAGGCCGTTCCCAAAATAACGGCGGTCGCATCGCTTGTAAGCCCCCTAAACATCACCATAAAACATATAACGATTATCGGCTGAATTACGGTTAAAAGACAGGCCGTTTTTATTAAATCCATTCTTTTCCCGGTAATATGAATAAGGGCTGTCGCCGACAAACCTGAAAACACGGAAAAAAGAGCCGGCACCATTTTATAATCGGACGCGCCGAAGACCGCCAGCGACAATATGAAAATGGCATACAAGGCAACTTTTTGAGAAATTAAGACGGCCGCCAGCATAGCAAAAAATGCAACAGGCAGAGCCGGCACAAGATTAAGCGGCATAGCAAAGAAACTCAATTTTGAAATAAACAAAAACACTGCATACACAAAGTCGAAAAACAGCAAAATCAAAAAATTAAACTTAAATTCAAGCGACTTTCCTAAAATATTTTTTGAAAATATAAGAAGGCTTACAGCGGCGGTCATAACTAAAAAGAGAACAGCGCCCATAAAATGGCGAACATCGAAATAATCGCTTTCTCTGGAATACGCCTTTAACTGGTTGTATATTTCTTCGTTTATAACAAAGCCGCGCCGCAATATCCGCTGGTTTTTGTTAATAGTTACGATTACCGGCTTAACCAAAGAAAGAGATTCCGCTATGCGCGCTTCGGTTTCCTTGGCATTATACAGAATATTCGGCCTTATAAAGGGCTTAAGAAGAATTAGAACTTCTTTTTCAAAAGCGGCCATTTTTATATCTTCCAAAACACTTTTTATGTATTCTTCCGTTTTATCATAGAAGATAACCTCATCAATCGGAATATTTTCGTAAGACTGGGTGTCGTTATGCTGCACGATAACCGTTATTTTCGAATCGTTGAGTCTTTTAAGTTCTAAAATAGACATATCGGCAACGCCCTTCTCATATATCTTTTTTAAAAGATTAGTCGAAACATCCATAATTTGCGAAAATGAAGAAGAGTTAAAAAGAAGTTCGAGCTCTTTTTCGTCAAGCGTTCTCGGATATTCTTCCAAAACCATAAATTTAAATTCACCTAATTTTTTTGCATTATGTTTGGTTTCGATGATAAAGGCCGAAAAGCCAAGATACTCTTTTACAAAGGTTATTCCGGCCTTTACGTCCTTATCGAACACGGCAGTAACCGAATGCCGTGCGGCCGTGTTGCGTATTTCCGTCGCCTTTTCGTCGATATATTCTATGTTTTTTCCGGCCGTTATATCCCGATCGGCAACCATCCCTATTTCAAAATCTTCAATATCCAGTTTTGAAAAGGCCGTATTTCCATAATAAGTTAAATAGACTAAACCGGATAACACGACAATACTTATCAAAAAAGCAAGCGTTATCCTCTTATTGCATTTTAATTTTGCAGTTAAAAGTGAAAATTGAACCGTAAAATAGTTTTGTTTTTTATTCTTCATCATAAGCTGTAATTATTTTTTGCACAAGCGAATGGCGCACCACATCCGAAGCAAGAAATTCGATAATACCTATGCCGTTTATCCTTTTTAAAAGAGAAGCTGCATGGATAAGCCCCGATTTTTTTGCATTCGGAATGTCCGATTGGCCGGGATCACCGGTTATAATCAATTTTGAACCGTCTCCCATCCTTGTCAAAAACATTTTCATTTGCTCCCTAGTCGTATTTTGTGCTTCGTCCAAAATAACGGCCGCATTATGAAGCGTACGCCCCCTCATATATGCCAAGGGTGCAATCTCAAACATCTTCGCTTCTTCCATTTGGCGGATAAGTTCAAACGGAAGCAAAAGCTCTATGCTGTCGTAAAGCGGCCGCATATAGGGCGTTATCTTTTGAACGAGGTCGCCCGGCAAAAAACCGAGGCTCTCTCCCGCTTCCACTACGGGACGGGTTAAAACTATCCTTTTAACCTGTCTTGACATAAGCATCTGAAGCGCACAGGCAACTGCCAAATACGTTTTACCCGTTCCGGCCGCTCCCAAACCGAAGGTTATATCGTTGGTTTGAATTGACCGTATAAATTCAAGCTGCCGCTCATTTTTCGGATAAACGGTTCTTGTACCGCGCGGAATATGAATACAGCAGGAAGAAAAGTCGGCTTCGTTATAGTCCGTCAACGCCGAAAGCAATGATTCCATATATTCGGAAGAAGAATCGGAGGTAATTTCGGACGAATTGGCTGCCTTATCGATAACGGACTGGAATTTTCTGCAAATTTCGTCATCCGCAGTCAAAACGCTTACCTCATTGCCCCTGCACACAACGGGAACACCCAGATATTTTTCCAAAAAAGCCAAGTTTTTATCGTTCACACCGCACAGCGATGAAAGTATCCGTTCGTCTTTTAATATTATAGTATAAGTATCTTCCAAATAAAAATCCTCAAAGTAAGATTTAAATATAAAAAGGCAGTTCAGTCAAGGGTTTAAAGGCTTTTTTTTGCTTTTTTTACGGTTTTTAAGATTTAAGTACTGAAAACTGTAGCGGCAGATAAAATACCTATTTATCACAAAAAATTCAATTATTCAAAGACGGGAACAGCCTCATATCCTTCATTTTTTAAGCGCAAAACAATATCGCCTTTGCCGTCGGCCTTTACAAGCACGGAATAAAAAAGTCCTGATGTTCTTTTTTCCTCTTTTATAAAAACCGTAAAGCCTTTTTTGGAAAGTTCTGCGATCATTGCATTTGCATAATCTTCGGTTTTAAAAAAACCGGTTTGGAAAAATTCCGCAGAAGAGTCTTTTAGCTGTTTTAGGGTTTTCCCGCCTTCTTTAGCCCCTGCCCCTGCAAAGCCGCTTACGGGAGTTTCTTCCTTCTTTGCTTCCGTCTTATAGCCATCCGCTTCTTCCGCTGCAGCGACGGAACGCGGCATTAGGTACCAAAAAGTTTGAGGTGATAAGGTTATTTCGCCTCGGACAACACCCGCTTCGATACTGCCGGGAAAGTTTTTTAAAAGCGTGTTTTCGGCCCTTTTATCATTTTCAGTCCACCAAAGAGTTAAAAGAATGGCCGGATGAAATTCCGCAAAGACCGCATCCGTCATATATTTTTTCAGTGTGTTTATAACAACGGTACGCTCACCCTCGTTTTCAAAACCGGACGTTTTTAATTTAAGCCATTCGTAATATACCAAGGTTTTTATATCGCTCCCTTCAGGCGGACTTTTAATTAACGGAAGCAGTTTTGAATGACATAGCTCAAGCGCCTTATCGGTCAAATCGGCTAAAAGATAAGAGGCAAGCGCCTGTATGAATAGTTTTTTCTTTAAAGAAGCGGTGCACAGACCGGCAGCCTGCATATAATGCATTGCAGCCGCCTCAAAAAGCTCGGAGCGCTCTTCGTAATCAGCTAAAATTTTTAAGGCAGCGGCCTTATCGGTATCGGAAGTGAGTTTTTTTATTTCCTTTTCCATAAAGGAAACCACTTCTTCTTTCGAATTTTTTCCGAAAGCCGCAATAGCAATTTTTTTTACCTTCGCCGATACAGCTTCTTCGCCTGATAAAAAAAAGGCTGTACGAAAAAGAATAAAAAAGAAAAGGATTATTTTTGTGTTACGGGTTTTAAAAATCATACATTTTATTGTAACCGCTTAGAAATTTTCCAAACGAGCATTGCAGCAAATAACCGTTTGAGCGGCCTGTATTTTCGTTTCTTAAGATGATACAGGAGGAGTTTCCGGCTCGGTTTCTTTCTTTTTATGCCAAAACCGGAATTTTTTCCGCTCCTTTAACGCCACATTCTTTATTCCGGAAGCTTCACTTTCCGTAGAAACGGCCGCTATTTTTTCTTTTTTCTTCTTCGTTCTTATAAAAAAAGGAAGTGTGATTATGCAGCCTACTACGAACGAAAACAGGGTATGCAGATAAACGGGCATGTCCTTAAATGTATAAAATATAAAAGAAACATTGCATGAATTATTTAAATTGGATATGGAAAATACCGCAAATGCCAATACAATACATAAAAAATAGATAACCTTACCCGGCACTTAAAACCCTCCACCAGCCGTATTCGCCTGAAAACCGCCTTTCTTGCAAAACAGCGGCTGTCCGGCCGAATCCGCCATGCCGTAAGTATATCGCAAAACGGGGAAAAAGACAATAAGAAGTTGCTTGAGTTTATTCAATTACCCGCCCTTTTTTTTCTACAGTTTTTCCAAAACCGCCTGACCTGAAGGCAGGATATTCAAACTATACTCCGCATCGGGCTTAAAGCTGGCGAGCGTAACCGTTTGCAGCCTGGCAGAAGAAAAAAGGGTTAGTAAATAAGGCGAAAAAACAGCGGACTTAAAAAGCGTTTTAATGGACATTTTTTCTTCTTCGGGAAGAAAAGGATAATCATAAATAGCAGGATAGTCTTTTTCGGAGTACATGTTAAAAAGAAGGACGCCCGTACTTTCAGGCTTATCCGAAAAAAGTCTGTAGGGAAAAACAATACTGCCGTGCTTAAAGGTAAAAACGATACATTCAAGGTTTAACTCAGAGCCGTGCCAAGCCCTTTCGTAAGAGCCTATCGGCTTTTCCGAAGGCGTATAAAACGAAATCGAAGCACTTACCGTAGAATTCCCCCGGCCGAAGGTTTTTATAATACAGCCTGTATTAAAAATATTTATCTCATACGATGAAAGTTTTTTTTCCGCAGCGCTTATTTTGCCCGTGTAACGGTTAACGGCAATAGAAAACAAAAAAAACAAAACCGGCAACAAGCAGAAGAAAAACAAAAATCCTTTTTTATGTTTTATTAGTTTCATTATAAACTCCAGAGCATTTTCTAAAAGCCTTATTGAATTTACTTTGCGCCCTTCGATTAGTCTTACGGTGTTTAACGGCAGCCGCTTTTACAGGATAGAAGCGGAACATTTCGATTTGAGGCCAAATGACCTTTAATTTCCGTACGGAATATCCGCGTTTTAATCCGTAAAAAGGTATTCTGTGTATTCAGGGTGTTTTTCAAACCAGCCGGCCGCAAAAGAACAGACGGGCTTGATCTTTTTACCGTGCGCTTTTGCATAACCGATAACCTCGTCCACGAGTTTTCCCGCAACCCCTTGCCCCTTAAGCGAATTGTCAACAAAGGTGCGGTTGATACTTACTGCAAAATCGGAAATTGCGGGAAAAATCACCTCTGCAAGCACTGTCCCGTCCTTGTTTTCCGCGTAAATTCTTCCTTCTTCTCTGATAAATTCCATAATGATTCCTCCTGCACGTTTTCTGTCAGGCTCGATACAACGAAACACAAGCGCCTGAAAGAGTTTTATATCAGTTTATCGATGGTGAGCTCCCCTGCATAACAGGGTACCGTAACGGCCCAGTTTTCCAGCACCTGCGGATTTATCTCGCCGAAAATACCGATTTTCTCACCCTTGTACAAAATGCCTGCCTGTCTGCCCCTTATAAACCTGACATCATCCGTTTCGCATACCTCGTATTTTAGTCCCAGATAATACAGCAAATTTGCCGCCTCGCTTGCCGCCTCGTTGAAGTTGGCGTTTTGAGAAGCGGTCAAAAAACCCAGACTTTGAACGGTGCGTGTGCCCGTATTCTCTTTTGCGCATAGAAAGGCCGTTTTTCCCGTTTCAAAAATCTTGTGCGGATACACGGCGTTTGCAGAAGAGGCTTCCGCATTCAGCAGGGACGGAATAATCGAAGAGCGCACAAACTGATAGTTTTCGGACATCGGGTTTGCAATTTCTATCACGTCCTTTCCGTCAATGCACATTTTTTCTATATAATCTTTTTTTGAACCGAGATAATTAAAAATCATCTCCTGATAGCCCATGCCCGTCATCAGTCCCTTTATTTTGCGGCTAAGCAGGCTCGAAGCCGAAAGACGCCCTATCGTAAATTCGTTCGGGGTTTGGGGCTCGAAAAAATTGACGGTTTTGCCCATCATCACATCTTCGATGATATCGACCTCGTGCAAAAAATCGTTACGGTAGGGAGAAGGAAAAAGAGTAATCTCATCGTCCTTTGTTTGGGTTTTGCAGTCCATCTTGGCCAAGGCCTGTGCAATCTCTTGTGCAGAAAAGTTAGAGCCTAAGAGCCGGTTTACTGCCTGAACGGTAGTGCGCACGGGTTTTTGAAAATAATACGGAGCGGTTATGCTTGTACCGAATTCCGTTTCGTACGGATATTCCGTTTTTACGGGAAGAATTTCAAAACCGAAATCGAAAAAATCGCAGGCTACGATCGAAGCCGAAAGCAGGACCGAAACCAAATCGGTGCCGGTGAATTCGACAAACAGATCCGTATCGCCTGTTTTAACCGCCCCTATCGTCGCGCTGTTTATGACAGGCGGCATAGACAAAATTTCCCCTGCGGCATCTTCTAAAACGGGAAACAGTTTTTGCCCTGCAATGATACCGCCGTATTCGATGCCCTTGGGGTGTTCTTTTAAAATATTTCTACAGCTCAACGTTTTTTCGCCGTCAAGGGGCACAAAACAGGTTGTGTCGGGGTCGGCACCCTTGTACAAAACGGGCCAGTGTATCATCGCTGAACGGTAAACCCCCATCGAAACGGACTTGCGCTTTCGGCCGAAATTCCCGCACAGTTTTTCCTGCGTCTGGATTATATCCGAAAGCATTGCCTCGTCTATAGGCTTACCCGAAATGACAAAACCCGCCGCATAAGGGCGGATATCTTTTAGTTCCGGCGAAACCTTGAGCACACGCTCCCCGTTTTGCACAAGTTTTTCTTTAGATGACAAAAAAGAGCCGTATTTTTCGCCGTTGGAAGCCCCGCCTGCGTGAATCCGCAAAAGGCGGGTCAAACCGGCCGTCGACCACAGATCGGGGCGGTTCGTATCGTTTAATTCTATTTTGATGAGGCGTTTATCGTCAGGCTGCGAGCTGTCGGGCGGTTCGTCCAGCTCGGCTTTTGCGGAGGTCAAAATTTCTTCCAACCTGCCGTAATCGTATGTTTTACCCAGCATTTTAAAAAAAAGAGATTCGTTTACTTCGATTTTGGGCATTGTATCCTCCGTCTTTTAAACAAGCCGTGATAATAACACAAAACGGGGCTTTATTCAATATAAACGCTGAAGAACAAGACCGGCTGCATCGGCAAGTGTAGGCTATAGCCTACGGCAGACGTAGACTATGTACTACGGCTGACGAAGATTATAACCTATGGCAGGCGTAGATTAGGGACTTTGCCCGCCTGCAAAGCCGCAATGGCCGTCTTGCACACAATAAAGGGCAGTTTTCTTAGGATAAGCGGGCGCAGTTACAACTTTTGTAGAGCAATGGGGATAAAGGTTTCGGCTTTTAAGCCCGCCCCGCCGATAAGCCCGCCGTCGATGTTAGGCTTTTGTAAAAGGCTTAGGGCATTTTCGCTTTTCATAGAACCGCCGTACTGAATTACCATATCTTCGGCAGCTTTTTTTCCGTACAAACCGTTTATAACGGCGCGTATGTGCGCATGGATCGAATCGGCGTCTTCAGGGGTCGCCGTTTTTCCCGTACCTATTGCCCAAACAGGCTCATAGGCTATTGTTACATTTTTCAGATCGGCGGCGCTTATGCCTTCAAGACCGCTTTTTACCTGTCTTTCGCAAACGGCTTCTGCCATTCCAGCTTCCCGCTCTTCCAAAAGCTCGCCGACACACAGTATAACTTCAAGGCCATGTTTTAGCGCAAGCCGCACCTTTTTGTTTATGAGGGTGTCTGTTTCTCCGTAGAGGTTTCGGCGTTCGGAATGCCCTAGTATGACAGCTTGCACGCCAAGGTCTTTTAGCTGTAACACGGAAACTTCGCCCGTGTAGGCGCCCTTTTCTTCTTCCGCCATGTTTTGGGCGCCGAGGAGAATACCGGAACCTTTAAGCGCGCCGCCGGCGTCCTGTAAAAGGGTGAAGGAAGGGGCTATCATGTATTTGTGCGGGCCGTCTTTTAACTTTTCGGCGAATTCGCCGGCAAGGGCAAAAGCCTCTTTCCTTGTCATATTCATCTTCCAATTTGCGGCAATGTAGTATTTTTTCATCTTTTATTTATCCTTTTTTTAAGCAGTTATATCGGCGGGAAGCAGCCCTGCAAAAACAGGGCAGTCTTTCTCAAGGCTCCCGCTTTACGTAAAATCTTATTTTAAATTCTCCAGATAGGCGCACAAAAATTTCCATGTGCGTGCCGCTGAAGGAATGTTCAAGTGCTCGTTCGGCGTATGTACGTCGTACAAATTAGGACCGAAACTGACTGCATCTACTGCAGGCAGGGTCTTTTTTAAAAGCCCGCACTCAAGCCCTGCATGAATGGCGCTTATCGCAGGTTCTTTGCCGTAAAGCTGTTTATACGTTGCAACCGCTATATCCCGAACCTCGGATTCAAGGCTGTATTCCCACGCAGGATATTCGGAAGCCTTTACGAATTGTGCGCCCGTTCTTTCGGCCTGAATACGGATAACGTCGGCAATTTCATCGAGGGCGGTTTTTACGCTGCTTCTAATAGAAATCGTAAATTTAATCTTATTGTCTTTTTCTTCCAAAATACCGTTATTTAAACTGGTTTGCACAAGTCCCGGAATATCCAAGCTGATATACTGAACGCCGTCAGGTACCATCATCATAAAGTCTATAAGGTTATCCGTAAGGTCTTTAGTAAATACCTCTTTTTTGCCTGCCGCCGTTTTTTCAGCCCGTATGGACAGGTCTTTATCCGCCGTCCGGTATTCCGCTTTTAAACCTGCCGCCGTTTTTTCGATAAGGGCCAAAACCGACTCGGGGTTTTCAGCGGTAAGCACTGCATAGGCATCCTTTGCAATGGCATTGTGTTTTGAACCGCCTGCAATTTCCGCTATATTGATTTTTTCGCTTTTTTTAATCTGCGATAAAATTCTGCCTAAAATCTTAATTGCATTTGCCCGCTGATTTTTAATTTCGATGCCGGAATGTCCGCCCAAAAGCCCGCCTACGGTAATTTTTACCGCCTCATTTTTAACGGGTTCTCTTTTAATATCGAAAAAAACGTTTATATTGGCGCCGCCTGCACAGCTGACTAAAAAGATTCCCTCTTCTTCGGAGTCGATGTTTAAAAGGCGCTTTCCTTCCAAATGTTCGCCCGTAAGAGCCATTGCCCCGTCCATTCCGGTTTCCTCTTCGGTGGTTATAAGCACTTCAAGGGGCGGATGGGGAATATCGTTTGAATTAAGGAGGGCAAGGCAGTAGGCCACTGCAATGCCGTCATCGCCGCCTAGGGTTGTTTTATCCGCATATAGCATATCATCTTTTACCACAAACTTAATCGGGTCTTTTAAAAAATCGTGCGGCGATGAGCTGTCCTTTTCGCAGACCATATCCATGTGTCCTTGCAAAATAACGGCAGGCGATTTTTCAAAGCCTTTAGTCCCCGCCTTTTTTATGATAACGTTCAACGCCTTATCCTGATACACTTCCAAGTGTCTGTCTTTTGCAAATTGTACCAAGAAATCGCTTATAGCCTTTTCGTTTCCCGAACCGCGCGGTATCTGCGAAATTTCATAAAACCATTTAAAAACCTCTTTGGGTTCCGTGTTTTCTAAAGGATTCATCCGCCTTCCTCCCTATTTTTGTAATTTTCATTAAAGGTAACCTCTAAAAACTGCAAGCCTATCGGCTTATTCTGTAAGGAAATTCATCAACTTATCCGCTTTACGGACTGCGAATCAGTTTTTTAGAGGTTTACCTTAAGCCCGCTTGCTACGTTCTTCATAAGTCATTTGTACATAAAGACTTATGAAAAACTCGTTATCAGCTTTGCTGATTAGGCATCTCTATTCCAAGAATGCGAAGCAAATCCAACAAGGTTTTTAGAGATACCCTAAAGTATAGTACAAAAAACAAAATTGAACAAGCTCAAAGGACTTAAAAGGAATTACATAAAGAGCATCTTGTTCGGCGAAGCTTCGAAACCTGCCGTACCGTCTCATTATCCGCACTATTCGGTTCTGCCATGCAATTTCTCACTTACAAGCCTATTGTCAAGACCGGCATAAAATATTACAATAGCAAAATGAAAAGCATTACAAAAACGATACCGGTGTTAACAAGAGAATTAAAGGAGCTGGAAACGGAGCTGTCCGGCGTTTATAGGCTGCTTGGGCACAAAGTCTTGGCAGATTCCGCCGACCCCTCTTCCAATAAGACTGCAGCAGCAAACACAGAAATCATAAAATGGCAAAAGCTTAAAGATGAGCGGGCTTCCTGCACCGAAAATATTTTAAATATCAAAAGCAGCGGAGAGCGGATCACAGAGCTAAAAAATTTTTTACGCCAAATCGAAAAGACCAATAAAGCAGTAAAAAAAGACATCGAAAAAACGAAGTCCGATTTTTTGTGGTATCTTTATAAAAATACGTTTGCGTCCTGCACTGAACTTTTTAAAAATGTGCAAGAAGCTGCGGCAAAGCAAAACAAAATTATAGACGAGGCTTCTGCCGAACTTGAAGGTTTACAAGCCGAAAAAGAAAGGGCCGGCTTTTTTTCCAAACTGGCTGTTTCGCACAAAATAACGGTAAAGCAGGGTAAGATTAAAAAGGCGGAACAGGAAATAAAGACCGCTTTAAACAAAGCCGTGGAGGATATCCGGTTTTCGCAAGAGATAAAAACTTTATATGAGGCAGACGGCCTGCCTTCCGAAATAAAAGCAAAATATGAAAATCTTTTAAACCTGTATGAGGGCCTGGACTCTTCCGAAGAGAGGGTTTATGCCATAAACGAAGAAAAGAAGGCCACCGCCAATACGCTTGAAAAGCTGGGCGCCGGAAAAAATGCGGATAAGCAAACGCACCATTTTACGGTGAGGGTAAAAGAAATAGATGCGGAAATCGGAGCAATGACGGAAGATACCGGTTTACGCTATGCAAACAGGTTTTATTTACCAGGCGGAAAACCGGCAGCGGAAAATTTCGACGCTTATGCGCAAGACGGATATGCCGACTATTTGGAGCGCATACGAGGGTTTAGGGTAAAAATAGAAAAAACAAAATATGACATTGAAATTTGCAGAATAAACGGGCAAATAAAAAACGAAGAAAAGAAAATAGAAAATCTTCACCGTGTTATAAAAAATTCCGAGTCTGAAATTAAAAACGCTGAAAAAAGAATTGCAGAATCGAAGACCGGCATAAAAACAGCCAAAGAACATATCGGAGAATTAAAAGAGCTTTTGCAAAAACTTTCTTCCGAATTTTCCGATGATACGTCAAATGATCCCGGCGAAAACCGATAGGGCATTTGCAAAAAATCGAAGTTTTTTAAAAGGTTCCCTATAGGCCTTTTTGCGGTTTTAAAGCGGCCGATAACAAAAACGGGACGGCAAAAAACAGCCTTAAATGCGCACTTATGGAGTTAATCACATGGCAGAAAAAAAAGCGGTTTATGATGAATCGAAGATAAAAACATTAAGCTCGCTGGAGCACATCCGTTTAAGAACCGGTATGTACATCGGCAGGCTCGGCGACGGTTCAAATCCCGATGACGGTATTTATATTCTTGTAAAAGAAGTAATCGATAATTCGATCGACGAATTTATAATGGGTAACGGTTCGCGCATTGACATTCAATTAAGCGAAAACAAGGTTATCGTCCGCGATTACGGGCGGGGAATTCCCTTGGGCAAATTAGTCGAGTGCGTGTCCGTCATAAATACCGGCGCAAAATATAACGATGATGTTTTTCAGTTTTCGGTCGGTTTAAACGGCGTGGGAACAAAGGCGGTCAATGCGCTCTCGGAGCTTTTCCGCGTCGTGGCTGTCAGGGACGAAAAGTATGCCGAAGCCGTTTTTGAACGGGGTAAGCTGATAAGCGAAAAAAAGGGAAAGGCCAAGCCGGGCGTTAAAAACGGCACCCTTGTGGAATTTGTTCCCGACGCTAAAATATTCGGCAAGTATTCTTTTAACGGCGACTTTATCGATAAAAGAATTTGGAACTATGCGTACCTTAATTCCGGACTGACTTTAAGTTTTAACGGAAAAACATATAAGTCCGAAAACGGGCTTTTGGATCTGCTTGAAGCCAATGTGGGCACAAATACGCTGTACGAGGTGTGCCGTTTTAAAGAAAAACAATTGGAATTCGCTTTTTCTCACACCAACAATTACGGCGAAACCTATTATTCTTTTGTAAACGGTCAATATACCTCCGACGGCGGTACGCACCTTTCCGCATTTAAAGAAGGGCTTTTAAAGGGCATTAACGAGTATTTTAGAAAAAATTATAAAAGCGAAGACGTACGTGAGGGGACCTGCGCCGCCGTTGCGGTAAAAATCCAAGCGCCCGTTTTTGAAAGCCAGACGAAGAACAAGCTCGGCAATACGGAGGTGCGCTCGTGGATCGTAAACGATACGAAGTCGGCAGTGGTGGAATGGCTGCAAAAAAATGCCGATGCGGCGGCCCGTCTGGAAAGCAAGATTATTGCAAACGAAAAGCTGCGTACCGAACTGAACACGGTAAAAAAGGAAGCGAAGGCTGCGGCTAAAAAAATCGCAATCAAAATACCTAAGTTAAAAGACTGCAAATTTCATTTGGGCGATAATAAGTACGGCGATGAAACGATGATTTTTATAACGGAAGGAGATTCGGCTACCGGGGCAATGGTTTCAAGCCGCAACGTTTTGACGCAGGCGATCTTTTCGCTGCGCGGAAAACCGGAAAATATGTTCGGGAAAAAACGGGCGTCGATTTACAAAAATGCGGAGCTGTACAATATGATGATGGCGCTGGGTATCGAAAACGATATTGCAGGACTGCGCTACGCAAAAATCGTTATTGCAACCGATGCGGATAACGACGGCTTTCATATCCGCAATCTTCTTTTAACCTTCTTTTTAAGCTATTTCGAAGAGCTGGTTACTGCAGGCCATATCTGCATTTTGGAAACGCCGCTTTTTAGGGTGCGTACCAAAAAGGAAACCTCGTATTGCTACTCCGAAAAGGAGCGCGATGAAGAGGTAAGGCGGCTTGGAAGCAGTGCGGAAATTACGCGTTTTAAGGGGCTCGGCGAGATAAGCCCGAACGAATTCGGTCAGTTTATCGGCAGCGATATAAAACTCTTGCCCGTTACCGTTCAAACCTTAAAAAAGGTTCCCGATATTTTGGAATTTTATATGGGGAAAAATACGCCTGAAAGACGCAAATTTATTATGAAAAATTTGCTGGCAGAAATAGACGCTTAAAAAAAGCCGATTAAAGCGGGGACGGTTAATCGGCTCTTCTCTTAAACGCAAAAACACACAGGCCGAAAAAGGGATGTCTGTGTATGGGATTTGCACGGACGGGCTTATCTTATTTTAAACAGGATTCCGAAAAATACGAGCATAATCAGTATCTGCAAAATAACGAAGCGTATTAAAACTTGAGTCGGCGACCATTGCAAATTCTTTTTCATATGATCGTGAAGCGGAAAACGGACGTTTTTGAAAATCTTTATTTTGAAAAAACGCAGCAAGGCAACCTTTACAATTCCCGTGCCGCCGTTAATTAAAATCATTCCACTAGTCATCAAAATAATAAGGGGATTCCGCGAAATAATGACGAGTACACCCATAAAAAAACCTAGCGCTCTGGAGCCGGCGTCGCCCATCAAAACCTTGCTCGGAAAAGCGTTATGCCACAGATAGCCTGTGATCACCCCGCACAGCGTAAAAATTATTACCGCCCACTGCGCCCCGTTCGGAATATTCGGTACCAACAAATACGTTGCAACTTTTATGTGCCCCAGCACAAAGTAAAAAATGATACCAAGAGCGGTAAAGGCCATCAAAATAAGAGTGCCCGAAAGCCCATCCACACCGTCGGTGCAGTTAGTCGTATTTATGGAAACCCACAGCACGATAACCGACACGATAAAAAATACCGCAGGCGGTATTGCAATGGGACTTGAGGTAAAGGGGAGCCAAAAGGAAACTTTTCCGTCAAAATTGATATAAAAAATGACTGCACAAGCAATTACTGCCAATACGAGATCCAGTGCCCCTTTCAGATATTCACCCCACGATTTTACGGCCCTGTCGTCCAAAAAGCCCGTCACCATAACAGCAAAGGTTAAAATTAAGATAAAGATTTGAGTTATATCGGGTTTTATCAGTAAAAAAACGCAGGCGATAAAAATAGAAATAAAAACGATTCCTGCCCCCGTCGGTTTTCCGACGGCAGCTTCGGGGTTTACAGTAAATTCCCTGCCCCTGTCTTTGGGGAGCACGATATAGAATCTCGGCAGTAAAAAAACAGTCAGTAAAAAGCCCAAAAGGAGGCCTATAGAAATTAATACGGTATAAGACTGCAACAGCCGCAAGGGGCCGAAAACCGAGGCGAACAGTCCTGAAAGTTGGTATAGCATTTTGACATTATAACAGATTTTTATATGTAATGTCTATCTATCAATTACTGCCTTCTCACATATAGATAATCGTATCGGCAAGCTCGGCGGCTTCATCCTTATCGTGGGTAACGTAGACGGCGGTGTACCCAAGCGTCTTGCGGCCGGCTTTCAATTCTTTGCGGAGTTTAAGCCTAAGCTCGGTATCCAGCGCTGAAAGGGGTTCGTCAAAAAGAATAAGCGCCGGGTGCACGGCTAAGCTCCGAGCTAAGGCAACCCGCTGTTTTTCACCGCCTGAAAGCAAATCCGTCTTCCGTTTTTCCAACCCCTTGAGATTAAAGACTTCGATAAATTTTCCAGCTTCGGCACGGGCAGCCTTTTTGCCGGCCCCTTGCGAAACCAAACCGTAAGCTATATTATCTTCTACACTTAGGTGCGGAAAAAGAGCGTAATCTTGAAAGACCATTCCTATTTTGCGTTTACCGGCGGGCATACGTGTTATGTTGCTTCCGTCCAAAAAAACGGAACCGCAATCAGGAGAAAGAAGTCCTGCAATCATTTTTAACACCGTCGTCTTACCGCAGCCTGAAGGGCCTAGCAAGGCAAGAGCCTTCCCTTTTTCCAAACAAAAAGAAATGGAAACCGTTTTATTTTCAAAATGTTTTGTCAAATTTTCTACCTGTAAAAACGCTTGCATTTTATTCATTTTTATCAAGGCTCTCCTTATTCTGTAAAAAAAAGACAAAGCCCGTCATCAATGCGAGCACGACCGCCACCGCCGCCGATTCTGCAAACCGGTAGGAACCCGAATAATCGTATAAAAGCAAAGCCAAGTTTTCAAAGCGGGGAATATTTAAGATGATGGGCAGTGAAGCGTCGCCTGCACTGATTGCAAATACAAACCCGAAGGCGGAAATAATGCCGCGCCTGCAAAGCGGCATTATGCAGCGGAAAAAGGCGTCTTTCTTATCTGCCGAAAACAACAGTGCCGTATTAAAAATATTTTCGGGGATACGCAAAAGAGAGGTTTGTATTTGAGTCCATGCAAAAGGCCACGCCAAAGCACTTTGTGCAAACATCAAGACAAAAATGTTTCCGTTGGGACGCAGGAGCATCCAGCCGAATCCCAGCATTATCGAAGAAACAGCGAGCGGAAAATACGGGATTACGGCAACGAATTTTTTAGTTTTTGAAAAAACCGTAATATAGGCAAAAAACAGGGACGTTATCAGCGTAATACAG
Organism: uncultured Treponema sp.; assembly: GCA_963547785.1. Lineage (GTDB taxonomy): Bacteria > Spirochaetota > Spirochaetia > Treponematales > Treponemataceae > Treponema_B. Next base: position 22,061 of record CAUUSH010000010.1, read on the forward strand.
GCGGTGCCGAATCCTACTGCCACCGTCATCACAAAGGATCGAAAAAAAACGGCCGAGCTTAGCACTTTTTTCCACGCAGTAAACGAAAGGAATTTATGCAAGGAGTTTGTGTAATTGACGTTATATGTAGAGCGCAAGAAGATTGAAAAAAGAGGCGCAATTAAAAAAAGAAAGATAACCGTTACGGTAAACGCAAAGCCGAATTTTTCGCCGAAGCCGTTTAATCGGGTTCTTTTATTTTTTTGTTTTATTTTTTGATTTTTACTTGAGCCTTTTTTTTGTACATGCGCATATAAACCGATTACGGTGCCTGCGATGAACATTTCCGTAAGTGAAATTTTTGCAGCAAGATTCATATTTAAGCTCGCACGGGCGGATTTATAAAGCTCTACTTCCAAGGTTGTTATGCCAAGACCGCCGAAAAGCAAGATGATGATAAAACTGAAAAAGCAAAAAAGAAAAATAAGCAAAAAGGAAGCGGCGGCGGAATTAAGCAGTGCGGGAAATGTTATCGTTTTGAAAATCCTTAATCTGCCGGCACCCAAAAGCACAGCTGCGTGTTCTTCATCTTCATTAAGGCCTTCCCACACCTGCGAAACCGTACGCATTGCAATCGGAAAATTATAAAAGGCATGCACCAAAATAACGCCCGGCATCGTAAAAAGAAAGGAGATGATCGGCTCATCAGTTTTAAAAAGCGGTTTTAATATCGAGTTGACAATTCCGTTATTGCCGAAAAAAACGATAAAGGCAAGGGCAACGATAATTGCAGGTACGCACAAAGGGATACTTGAAAGCGCAAGAAGAAATTTTCTGCCTGCAAATTTTTTCTTTGCACAAAAATATGCGGCGGCAAGCCCTACAGCCGTAGCCAAAAATGCCGAAAGAATGGCCTGCATAACCGTAAAGCCTACAATACGGAAAATCCGCCTGGCAGTTTCCGCCTTATCATGCACGGCTGCTCCGGTTAAGGCCGTAAAATCGAATCTGTTGGAGAAAAGCGGCGCAAAACTTAAAGCAAGCGGAACCAAAAAAGATAGAACCGTAACAAAAAAAAGAAGAGCCGCGGCGGAAACGGCCAGAGAACCGAAACCGGCCGCAAGAACTCTTTTTTTAAGCCTAGTTTTGCAAAACATTGATAACCGAGTTTACATATTCAGTCTGGTCTTCCGTAGGAATGCGCAGTGCATTGGAAGGCGCGGGAACATTTTTAAACGAAGCGGGAAGTTTTACTCCGGACGCAGCCGGAAACATAAACTGCGTTTCTGGAAGCAGACTTTGGGCTTCTTTCGTCAACATGAAATCGATAAAGAGCTTCGCTTCTTTTTCGTGTTTGGCGTATGCGGAAATCCCCATTCCCTCAATTTGAATAATATGCTTATCGGTAAAAATAAGCGGCTGAAACCGCATCGTTTTATCGTATAAAACGTGTGAAGCAAGGCTTGTCGTATATGAAAACGCAAACGGAGCCTCGCCTGAGGTAAATAAATCATAGCCTGCACTCCATTTCGGTGCCATCGTAAAGATATTGGCTTTTAACTTTTTCCAATAATCGAGGTATTTATTGCCGAACACCGCCTTAGTCCACGCAACAAGGGCAAGCCCTGTCGTACTTGTTCTCGGATCGATAATGACGATTTTGCCCTTATATTCGGCTTTCGTTAAATCTTCCAAGCTTTTCGGAGGCACTAATTTGGAATTGGTGTCGAACATAAAAGCAAGATATCCGTAATCGAAAGGCGTTAAAAGCCAATCATCCGTAAGTAAAATATTTTCGGCAATTACATCTGCATTTTGCGGTTTGTACGGCTTTAATACATTCGCCTTTCTTGCTGCTGCCGAAAGATGATTGTCAATACCGATTAAAACATCTGCAGCAGTTCTTTTACCTTCAAGAATTGCCCTGTTTAAAATGCCTTCCTTGCAGATAACGTATTCTACCTCGCAACCGGTACGGGCTTTAAACAATTCGGCAATTTTTTGCCCCGGCCCGTAACTGCCCGCAAACGAATTGGTCGTATAGACAACAACCTTTTTTCCCCCGGCATAAGCCGATTCCTTTGCACCGCCTGCAAACAGCGCTGCAAAACCAAAAACCGAAAAACTAAAAATAAAAATAGAGCGTATATATTTCATAAGCTCCCTCCGCCGGTATTATCCGGATCAGGTGTAGGGCATCCGTGCGGACAGCCCTTGCGGGTATGTTCTCAGCTGAGGGAAATGCAGAAACTATGCGGCATATCCCTAAAAAGCACCCCGGCTTCTTAACTATACACCAACCCGTTAAAAAAAGCAAGATGAAAAATTAAGCACAAACGGCGAATGCAACAAGATTTTTTTAAGATGTCCTTAGGTATAATTATATCCTGTACTTTTCCAATATTTTTTTATAGCGGGCGGCAATACTATCGTTAGGGGATATTTCCAAAACCTTATCGAAATAGGTATTTGCATACGCCGGATCCTTTTGTGCAAACAGGGCTTGCAGGCCTTGTTCAAGATAATCCTGAGAACGGCGCTTTGAATCCTTTATGCTCTCATCATCGGTGTCGTAAATCTCAAAAGAAAAAAAATCATCCTGCATTCCGCTTTTAATTGTTTGGGCGGGGCGGATATAATACCGGCTTGGATCTTTTAATTCCGCAATAACCCTATTGGAAACCATTATAGAAGAGCAGTAAATTTTCGTTTGCCGCTGTAATATTTCCGAAATATAATATGCATCGGAAATGATGATACTATCCATTCTATCTGCATCACCTATTGTTCCCAACAAAAGATAATCGAAGTCGATTCCTATACCTATCCGAATAGGAGCAGCCTTCTCGGAAGAAGGCGTAATGCTGCTGGATTTTACTTCTTTTTGAAGATGAATTGCACATTGCACGGCGTCGTCGGCACCGCCTGGAAAAAGTGCCAAAAAACCGTCGCCTAAGTATTTAGTAATAACGCCGCCATAACTGCGGATAATAGGAACGGTAAGGGCAAAATATGTATTTAAAAAATTAAAAACCTGATCTGGGGAAAGTTTTTCGGAAATACTTGTAAAGGAACGTATGTCTATCGACATAACGGGCATTGTTAATTCCGCATAGTCGCCAAGCCTTATATCCGTAATGGAATCTTTATTAAACAGCTCGATAATTTTATCGGGAAAAAACCGTATCAGAGATTTATTTATATCTTGTATTTCTTTATTGAGCACTTGTAGTTTTTTTATCGAATCGGAATATTGATTTAAAATCATAATCGACAAAATATTTACGGCAATAAAAGAAGCCACCTGTATGTTATACTGGGCTGCAATTATATTGAAGACAACCAGTAAATCGTAAACACCGAAAAGGACTAAAACGGCAACCGAAATAAAAATCCATAATCCCAATTCCGCCTTTTTTATAAGCGCAACTACCGCGATAAAAATATTATACACTATACACCCGATTGAAAAAAACTGATAATACGGAAGTACGGTGACAGACTGTTCCGGGTCCAAAACAATGATCGAAAGTGTATACAAGGAGGATACAATAATTATTGCAATATACGGTATTTTAAAGTAAACATTCAATGCTTTTTTTATAAAGATGGTAAAAAACAGTACCAGTAGCGGGAAAGTTGCATATCTGCATACAAAGTGGGCATGCCATGATAAAAAGGGAAACAAAAAGGCCTGTATGTTCGGGTAAAAGAAGATACTCCGTATTGCAGAAACGGTGGAAGCCAGCGCAAACCACCATATAAAGGACGCTTTTTTATAAAAGAAAGGCAGCAAAAAGAAAAAGACTGCAATGGCAAATATTGCCGCAAAGATTGCCGAACTTAAAATTAAATCAAAATGAAACATTTGTTCCACATCTTTTGCCTGCCCTAAAATAAGCGGAGAAGAAAAACCGCCTTTTCTATTTCTAAAATTGGAAACGTTTAAAACAACAACCGCCGTTCCGTCAGGTTTTGGTCTGAAAGCCGCCTGCGAACTTTTTACACCCGGTATTTCCGTATCCTTGCTGATGCCAGGCTGTCCCTGTTGCAATACATCTTTGGAATTAATTATAATACTGCAGCTGCCGGCAGCTCGGTGTACATGCAAGGTATAAATCATATTAGGATCCAGACCATATATGCGCAGGCCATAGGAGCCGTATCCAAAGCGGGAGTTAAGGCTTGTGTCTTTAAAGGAACCGGGTATCTTACCGTAGGATTCTTTCGTTATATCGGTAAGGGAATAAAACTGTTCCGGTGTAAAATAGAATTCGCCGCTTATGGAAATAAGCTTTGTATTAAAACCGTTCGGGATAATCAATTCACCCTTCCGAGCCTTTATGTTTACGCTTTTACTGCTGTACGAGCCTGATAGCAAATAGACGATATAAAAAAAGACTGCCATGCACAAAAACGGAATGGAACCTAAAAATACTGTTTTCTTATTCATCTTTATTTACCTCATACACAAAAAGGGGCTTATCCTTGCCCCTTAGCTTTACGGAGCCCGCATTTTTAAAAAGAATATTTCCCGAAGGCCTTACATCGAAATTACGCTTTACCGTTTCGCTTATAAAAATTCCGTTTCCGGTTTTAAGCGCATAAAAATGAAGCCTTGAAGCCGTGTTTACTATATCGGAAATAACGGTACTGTCCATACGCTCCGCCTCGCCGATTGTGCCCAGCATTACCGGTCCGTAGTGTACACCGCAGGCAAAACCTATTTCGGATAAGTGTCCGGTTAGGCGGTTTATATTTTCGCTCATAATAAAAGCCCTTATTTCAAGCATGCACTGTATAACGCATCCTGCATCTTCGGAAAAAAGAATCATCAAGCCTTCTGCCAAATATTTGTCAATAAAGCCGCCGTATTTTTTTATGATTGGATTTATATTTACAAGGATGAGGTTATACGCTTCAAGCAGTGCCAAGCGCTCTTTTTCGGTTTTTAATTCCGTGTGCAGCCCCGTATATACAAAGGCAACATACATCTCCTTTAAGGTGTTATCGCCCAAATGGACATCTATATGTTTTTTGTTTAAATAATGCATAAACTCCGCTGGAAGGAATTTTTCTAGGGCACTGTTTACCGCTTCGATACGATTGGTTACCTTCAGTATATTTTCAAACGTAAACTTAAAATGGCCTAAAACGATAAGCGACATCGGAACAAGGAGAAGAAAAACTCCAACTTGCGCTAAAAAAATGCCGCCTATATATCCGTTGGCAATCAATACATCTCTTAAAACAAAAAGACAGAAAATAAACAGACTTGATAAAAACAGCACAGCAGACATATTTTTCTTTAGTGCCGCAGCTCCTACTACATAAATATTATAAAGTGCTATTATAAAAAGATAAATTTGTGCATAACTAAGTAAAGTCATCGACAGACGAAACGGAGCTGCTATGTTTATAAGAATATATATAAAACTAGGCGTAAGCAGCAAAAATAAAATCTTTTTACTTATTTTTCCGAATAATTCGTGAATAAATAACGACACAAAAATAAGAGCGGCAGAAAAGGTTACGTAACCGAGCCTATGCATAAACATTAGATTAATTTGCGGTATAATGACCGCAAGCAGATAGTCATCGTAACAAAAGGTTCTTATACTGAACGTAAAACATACAAGACTAAAATAAAGCGTTTTTTTATCTTCAGGATAAAAGATATACAACGAAATGAAAAAGATAAAAAGAAGAAATAAAATTCCAGCCGTAACGGTTGCACTTATAATACTTGCATCCATATCCTGTGCAAGGGTGGAATAAAAGCCTATTTTTATGGGCCGATTAAAACCGGGATTCATATCGGAAAAATTGGAAACATGAAAAACGATTTCAGCTTGAGTCGCTCTCTTCAATGGAAGAATAATTACATCGGAATTCCAGTTGAATTGTTCGCCGTCTTTTGTTTCAGCGGTTTTACCCGCATGGAAAAATTTAACCCCGTCAAGGTAAGCGGTAAAGGCTGAGGAAACTTCAGCTATTTTTATAGCGTATACTCCATCCGCAGAAAAGCCGTTAATTTTTACTGCATAGGTTGCGCAGCCGTAAACAGACATAGGCTCTTTATATTTTGTCCAGTCAACATTGATTTTTTCAAACCTAGTATATCCTGAAAAAACGTCCGCAGGCGGTACATGCTTATCCGGAACAAAAATCCATTCGCCTTCCAAATCCGCTATTTCGGAAGCGCCCAAATCTCCTATATTGTACACACCCTGCTTTATGGCATAAACTCCATTTTTTTCGGCTGCCGGCCTGCATGAAGCGGCAATAAGAGCGAAAAGAAAAACAAGCGTACATAATTTTCGCATACTCACTCCAATAAAAACTTGCATTTAATAAATATAAATTCCTGAAGTTGACTTTTTATGCATTTTTACAACGAATAGTGAAAAACTGCAATTTAATGGTTGAAGCAGGCGGTACCACTTATACCGTGAAGTTCAACCCGTCTCTCCTGTGGTTTTATCTTGAGGTTATTTTACCATAATTGCTGCATTTTTGTAAGATGCTGTTTTGCCCTGTAATTATTGCATATTTTTCAGACTTTAACTTAAGGCTCTTGAGGCGGGGATTTTGCCGGCATTTCCTTTTCAGGCGGTTTCGAGTTTGAACTTTCTTTTTCCTTGTTTTTTTTCTTTTTAGGCGGATTAAGAATATCCCGTATTTTTTCAATAAGATCGTTTAGCGTTTTTTTGTCGGTATCGGAATTAAAAATTTCTTTGTTTTCTTCAAGCAGCGCCGACGCTTCCGTATACTTTTTTGCCGTAATTAAAATACGCACATAATTAAAAAAATAAACCGGTGTTTCAGGATTATCGGTGTATATCTTTTTATAAATTTCTATCGCTTTTTTTTCTTTGCCGGAAGAAGAAAGGGCATAGGCATAGGCGGATGCTATTTTTATATTGTCCGGAACCTGCGTATAAAGGGGCGTTAAGTATTTTAAACAGTTTTCCCAGTCACTTTGCAAGGCATACACTTGAGCAAGGTTATACCGTACTGCATTTTTGTACTGCGCCGATTTTTCCGCCTTTTTATAATAGTCGACGGCCTTTTGATAATTTTTTAATTCGCCGTACCCTTCAGCTATCGAAAAATATTCGCCGGCCAAATCCTCTTCTATTTGTCCTTTCGCATAAACGGCTTTATTAAAAAAAAGAGCAGAAAAAAAGCCGATAAAAAAAATAAGCCGATTATTTTTTTTCATAATATTTATCCTAATTTCCAAGTACGGTTTTTTCTATCTGCCTAAGCTGGGAGCGGTACAGCCCTGAAATATTTGAGCCGTAGTCGGCAATCAGTCTGATAATATTTCTAGGATCATCGTTTGAATCCTTTCCGTTTATCCTGTCGCCTGCATCGCCTAAGCCCGGCATTATATAAGCCGAAGTGTTAAGAGCAGGATCCATCCACAGGGTGTATAAAGTGCAGTTTTCTAAAGCCCGCACAATTCTTAACGCGCCTTTTAAAGCTGAAATAACGTGAAAGCAGCTTATCGATTTCGGACGTATGCCCAATTTTTTCAGATAGGTTACAACCGTTACAAGGCTTCCGCCCGTTGCATTCATAGGATCGGCAAAAATCAAATCTTTTCCGTCTAAGGTATTTAAATTAAAATAAGATTTATCCAAATCTAAAATATATTGCATATTGGATTCTTCGCAAGAATCATCGCGTTTTATTTTAAAAAGCGCAAAGGGGGTAACATAGCCGTGCGAAGAATATTCTTCGATTTCTTTTGAAAGGATCATAGAAGGAAGGAGCGCACCGCGCAGCATTACACACATAACGGTATTTTCAATTTTATAATCGATATCGGAAATTTTATGCACTGCATAGTTTTGAACAGGTGCCGTTACCGGCGTTTTTACCACAAGATAATTTTTATTATCCTTGTGTTTTCCTTTGTATGCAAGCTTAAAAAGCATTTCAAAAGACCGCTGGGTGTAATAAAGGAATTCGCTGTGATCGGTATTTATAGAGCGAAGTTTTGCAATAACCCTTGACGCTTCCGCGTGATTTTCGTGTTCGGTATCAAATGAATAAATTTTTAATTGAGGAATTCCTTTGCATATACGCTGCATCAATTTTCCCATCTCATCGTAAATTTTAATTATTTTCGTCTTCGCCGCTTCTTTTTTTTCTCCTGAGCTCTTTTCCAAAAACGAAAATTTATTCATAGCCTTTGCATAAAGTTCATTCATTTGATTAAGATTGGTTATGTCGTCTTTTGTAAGATACCCGTCGAGGGCTTCTGCTTCCACAATTACCTTGCGCATATATTCTCCTTAGCATATTCGTAAAATATTCATACGGCAAATCTTTTTATATATTTTGGCGTTTATTGTTTTAAAGTATAAAAAAAAGAAGGTAAAATTTCAAGGGTTTACAAAATGCCGTATAACGCGGCTCGGTAAGGCTTCGGACATATATTAGCATATTATTGTGCGCCAATAATAGGACGCCTGCAGTCTTGTTAAATGATGAGCTTCGGCTTGTTTAGGCAGGCAGAATAATGCAAGGTCAATCCCGTATTAATGGGACTGACCTATTAGAATTTTTTGAGTAAGGCTCTGGAACATTACAGTGCTTCTTGCGCTTTATAGAAAATGCAGAAATTCGTCAGTTTTTATTTACCTTTTTTTAAAAAAGCGCCCTTAAAACCCAGCGTTTTAAACCGTTCTATGATAGCGCCTGTTTCATCGGTTTGCAGAGGCCCGACAAATATCGTATAACGATCCTTGTTTCCTGATTTGCTTTCTTTAATAAGCAGCGGATATTGCGTACCGTACTGCGCGACTACAGAATCTGAAGCTTTTTTATCAGTATACATTGCTATCTGTACATACAGTTTTCCTTTTTCCAACTTTGCATTGAATACAGGCGGCGGAACTTCTTTTTCAGGTTCTGCCTTTGCAACAAGCTTTTCTTCCGGTTCTAGCTCTTGCTGAGTAGGAGCTGTTTCGTAAACCTCTTCTTTTTTAGGCTCTTCCTTAGGATGCGCTTTCGAAGGTTCTTGAATATCGGGAGCAGCCTGAACCTCGGCTTCCTCAGGTTCTACCTGTTTTTCAGGCTCTTTTATCTCATTAATTACGGAAACCTCAGGCTCATCTTCAATTACATTTTTTTCAGGTTCTTTAGGCAAGGGTATATCTTTAACGGGTTCTGGACTAGGTTTGGAAGCAGGTTCCGGCTGTACCGGCTCCTTCACTTGCTTTACCGCCCGCTGATCTTCTTTTGATTCGGTTTTTTTAGGTTTAACGATTCCCGGCACCGTTATAGGCGGCCGTTCGGAAGCCGGCTCCATAAAAACAACCGTCTTAACAACCGGCGGTACCTGTTTTATAGGACGCTCCGTTTCCTGCTGTTGAGAAACCGTGCGCATTTTTTCCGCAACAGGCCGCTGCGTTCCAAAAGACGCTTCGCCGGCCGTTACTCGCTTCGGTTGTTCCTGTACGGGTTCTTCTTTTTTTGGAGGCTGTTGAAAAGCAGCCGAGGCCGCCTCCGCTACATCAACACTAGCACCGTCATCGCCTATTTCCTGCACGGGAGACGGCGTTAAAACGCGTATACGGACAACCTTTCCCGCAGGAACAGACAGCTTATTGCCCAAATCGGGCGATAAGACAGCCAAAAGACCGGGTACGCCGGACGAGCCGACGACAACTGCCCGCGCCGTAACACTTTTTTCGAGATTGGTTATTTCCAAAAGGGTATGCTTGGGAAACATATCGCTTTTTACAAACAGTCCGTTTGCAGGAAAGTCCGATGCGGCACCGATTCCTCCGTTTCCTTCCCACGTGGCCCACAAAAGCGGCCAAACACAAAATACAATAAACAAGATCAATAATATCTTCTTTTTCATCATTTCACCCCCATCAAAAAATAAACCTCAAAGCAGTTTCATTTTTTATTCTTTTTAAGTGCCGCAAGTATTTCGCTTGCAGTTTGCCCTGAAAGGCTCTCAGCCTTTCTCTCCGGATTTGAACCTTTTATCCTATCTATATCAATAACCTTTGTAAAAATCTCGTTTTCATCGGCAAATTCATAAAGAGAAACTTTTAAACGCTTCCAATCGGGAACCTTCTCTTGAGTCTTTTTATCAAAAACCAGATTTTCACCGTACTCAAAATTCAATAGTACCAAATAATCCGAAGGTTCTTCTTCAAAAAACTTTTTAATTTTCGCCAAACTTATATCTTTTTCGGAAGAATATTTTGCCAAGGGAACGTTTGTAACGATAAAGCCGCTGTCAAAAAACGGCTCAAATAAAAGGTCTTCAAACATTCCGGTGATATTCCGGCTATTTTCGTGGGCATTTATATTCTGAAAACAGGCAAACGCTATTGTCATCGTAAAGGCCTGATGCCCCATAACCAATCCGAAAAAAACAAAAAACAAAATTTTTTTTAACATCCGGCTAATCCTACGCTCAATTTATCGGAATTCTAAAAAAAATATTAAGAAAAACCCTCAAAATCGGTAGAAAAGCGGTTATTTCACAAATAAAATCCTCTTTAAAAGATTGACATTTTTAAGAAATTTAATTAAATTACCACCAAGTTAAATTTATGTTCGGGTTTTTGCCTATAAACGCTGTTTTTATAACTTTTACAGCTATGTATAAAACGAAATATACCGATAATAAAAATATGCCGATAATAAACGGTAGGCGAATATATAAAATCATTAGGTAAAAAACGGCAAACATTAAGAAATGCTTTGCCGCACTAAAAGCTGATGTATTTTTATAATCGGAATAAGGCCGTTAAAATAGCAAATTATTCATTGGTTGCTATTTACTTTTTTTACAAAAGAGGATATAATGGACTTTAAAGTATTGAAAATATTTCTGCATGAATAAGGGGCGTTAGGAAAGGACTTATGAATAATAACGATATTATAGCCGGCTTTGATGACGAACAGGATGATAGCTTAAAAATAAGGCTGCAAAAAGTCGACGGGTTGGAAAAATGTGTAGTTGTTTTTTTAAACGGGTATATTGACACGTATAACTCGGCGTTTTTTCAAAAAAAGATAGCAAGACTGATTGAAGGCGGGTTTTCTCAGATAATTTTCAATTGTGCGTCTTTAAATTATGTTTCTTCGACCGGTATCGGGTCGTTTACCGCTTTTTTAAAGACCGTAAAACCGAGGGGCGGTGATGTTGTTCTTCTGGATATACAGCCAAAAGTATACGAAATTTTTCAGCTTTTGGGATTTTCACAGTTTTTCAATATTAAAGATGCGCTTCCCGATGCAGTAGCATTTTTTAAGAATACTACCGAGGAAGTACATGCGGAAATTTTCCCGAAAATCTTTGCATGTCCTATTTGTACAAAAAAATTAAAGGCAACGAAGGCAGGCCGATTCCGCTGTTCCGAATGCAAAACCATCTTAGCTATAGATGATAACGCTCAGGTTTTTTTAGGCTGATTTCAGCCGGCCTAAAACCCAGCCGCTGCCCAAATCAAAACCCTTGGTTTTACAGGCGGCGGTGTACATTTCCAATTCACTCGTTTTAATACCCTAAACCTTTTTAATGCCCATAAAAAGGTTCCATAGTACCGACTAAAAGGATTTAGTATGCAGGTAGAACTTTTAGCCCCGGCCGGTAATCCCGAAGCGCTGGACGCCGCAATCGGCGAAGGTGCCGATGCCGTATATCTCGGTTTGAAGAGCTTTAATGCCAGGATGCGCTCCTCCAATTTTGCATGGCCCCAGTTCGAGGCGGCCGTAGACGCGCTTCATAAAAAAAATAAGAAAATTTACGTAACCGTCAATACGGTGATAACCGAGGCGGAAACCGAAAAAATGTACCGTTTTTTAGCCTATCTTAATGCAGTGGGCCCCGACGGAATTATCGTACAGGATTTGGGCGTCGTGCAAATGGCAAAAACCTTTTTCCCAAAATTAAAGCTCCATGCGTCTACCCAAATGAATATCGCCTCAGCCAAGGCCGCCAATATGTTAAGCCGCTCAGGGGTTTCGCGGGTGGTTTTGGCGCGCGAACTTTCTTTAAAAGAAATTGAAAATCTTACGCTTAATACTTCTTGCGAACTTGAAGTCTTCGTACACGGCGCCCTGTGCATCTGCGAGTCGGGTCTATGCCTGTTTTCTTCTTATTTGGGCGGAAAATCGGCGAACCGCGGTATGTGTACGCAGGCGTGCAGGCGTTTATACACGGCGCACACCGCAGGCGGCAAAAAGGAAGGCTATTATTTTTCGCCTGACGATTTGCAGCTCATCGATTACGTTCCCGATCTGGCTGCGGCGGGGGTTTCATCTTTTAAAATAGAAGGCAGGATGAAAAGCGCCGAATATGTCGGTACCGTCGTTTCGGCCTACCGCCACGTTTTGGATAATTGGGAAAAGGACAAAAAGGCGGCTATCGAAACAGGCCGCAGAATTCTTGCAAACGATTTTGCCCGAAAAAAGACAACCTTTTTGTTTGAATCCTCCGAATCCGAAAATATTTTAAACCCCGCGCAGGCAGGCGGCACGGGCATATTTTTAGGCCTTATCGAGAAAACCAAAAACTTCAAAATTACACAGATCGAAGGAAGAACAAAGGACGAAGCACCGCGCCGGGTACATTACGTTTTGTTAAAAGGCGGCCGCTATGCCCCCGATTTCGGCGATTCGGTGCGGCTGCATAAAAAAGACGATACGGGACGGGAAAGCTGGAAAATACAGGATGTGCGCGTTGAGGACGGTAACAGCTGGGTGCAGGTACCGGCCGACTTCGGTGAGGGCGACAGCGTGTATCTCTTGCAGACCAAGACGATGAGCCGGCGCTACAAGCCTGTTTTGCCCAAAAATCTGGATAAATTCCGTTTAAAACCGGGCGGAGAAAAGCTAGCGCCCCTCAAGTTGTACCCCGAAGGGCCGCAGCCTGAAGCGGAAGGCACAAAAACGCTTCCTATCAGGTCAGGCAATGCGAAAAAAAACGGGCGACTCCGGAACGAGGAAAAAACGGCCTTTAAAAAAAGGCAGCCCGTAAAGTCCGATGCGGATATTTTACCCGACGGGTTTTATGTACAAGTTTCTTCGATAAACAGTCTGCATGCGGTTTTGTCGGAAAAGCCGGTACGGGTCATCATCAATATAAACGAAGATACGGCAGCCGCTTTGGAGCATTCGATGAGCGGAAAAAAGCCGCTTCCCTTCTCAAAGCGCGAGGTGATTATATCGCCCGATCCGTTTTTGCCGGAGGGAAGCAGCGCGGAGCTTGAAGACTTTTTACTAAAGCTTGCCGACTCAGGCTACAGGCAGTTTGCCGTAAACAATCCCGCTCATCTTGCAATGCTGAAAAACAAGGATGTCGATCTAATCGCCGGCCCGTATCTGTATGCGTTTAACCGTTTTACGGTACGCTGGCTTCAGGAAAACGGAGTACACGGCTTTGTTTCTCCGGCCGAAAATTCGCAAGGAAATCTGGAAGCGGTTTTTGAACCCGGTATGAGAAGACAGGTATTGGTTCCGGTTTTTTCTTATCCGGCCCTGTTCCGAATGCGGTTCAGGCTGCCTGAGTCCTACGATTTTTTGTATTTTTCGGATAAGCAGGGCGAAAGTTTTAAGGCCTTTTCCACTCCGTCGGCGTCCTTCGTTTTACCCGAGCGCCCCTTTTCGATAACGGACAGAATTTCGGCCCTGCAAAAAAAGGGCTTTTCCAAATTCTTAACGGATTTTTCTCATACCGAAATTGAACGGGCGGAATACCGCAAAATCATCGGAACCTGCAAAAAAAGCGGTTTTTTAGACGATGTGTCCCGTTTTAACTGGAAAGAGGGATTTTACGATCCTGCAAAAATAGAAGCTAGAAACCGAAAACGCTAGTCGAAAAGGCTTTGCTCTTTTTTAGCTGGTGTTTTAAGCCCGAGGTGCGCATACGCCTTATCGGTTACGGTTCTGCCGCGCGGCGTGCGCTGTAAAAGGCCGGACTGAATAAGATAGGGCTCGTAATAATCTTCGAGGGTATCTTGTGCTTCGCCGATGGAAATAGCCAGGGTTTCCGCACCGACCGGGCCGCCGCCGTAGTTTTCGATAATGGAACGCAGGATTTGGCGGTCGTAGGTTTCAAGCCCGAGTGAGTCGATGTTAAGCTGCCGTAAGCCCGCCGCGACCGCAGGCTCGTCGATACAGGCCTTGCCTGCAACCTGCGCAAAATCGCGCATTCGGCGCAAAAGGCGGTTTGCGACACGCGGCGTTCCGCGGGAACAGCGGGCCAGAGCGCGGGCGGCGTCCTTTTGTATGCGTATGTTCAATATATCTGCCGAACGGGTTATAATGGAAGAAAGCTCCGTTTCATCATAAAATTCGAACCGCTGTACAATACCGAAGCGGCTTATCAGCGGACTTGAAACCATACCCGCCCGCGTAGTCGCACCTATCAGGGTAAATGGCGGTATCGGGATCCTGACGGTTCTGGCGCCCGGCCCCTGCCCTATTATCCAGTCAAGCTCGTAGTCTTCCATCGCAATATAAAGCATTTCTTCAATAGCCGGTTTTAACCGGTGAATTTCGTCTATAAAAAAAACGCTCCGCTCTGTAAGCGCCGTTAAAATTCCTGCAAGGTCTTTCGGTTTATCGAGGGCTGGGGCTCCGGTTACCTTAAACTCGACCCCAAGTTCGTTTGCGGTAATTTGGGCAAGGGTCGTTTTACCGAGCCCGGGCGGACCTATCAAAAAAAGATGATCAAGGCTCTCGCCCCGTTCACGTGCGGCCTTTATAAAAACGGACAGATTTTCCTTTACAGCAGGCTGTCCTTGAAAATCGGCCAGATACCGGGGGCGCAAGGCCCTGTCTTTTTCGTCTCCCGCCTGTTCTTCAGGGCGCACGGTCATAAAGTCTTCTTCTTCCTGCATAAAAGGCATTGTATAATGTATTTAAAAAGATGTAAAGTGAGTTTTGACGGCGGCAAAGACCGATGGTGCCCGCCCCCGCATGCATAAAAAAACAGCAACGCTGTCCTGTACCCCGCCCCTATACCGGGCTTATGACCTCGCGCGGTTTTGAGCCGTTGGCAGGGCCGACTACGCCGCGGGCTTCCATTTCTTCTACGATACGGGCGGCGCGGTTATAGCCTATCTTCAGTTTCCGCTGGATATACGAGGCCGAAGCCTTTCCTTCCTGCATAACAATTTCCAAGGCCTCATCGTAGAGGGGATCGCTTTCCTCATCAAAAAGGGTATCCTGCCCGTAGTCGTCCTCGTCAAAAAAGATTTCATCGTCTATGTACTCAGGTTCGCCGAACGTTTTTACGCACTCGACTACCTTTTCGACTTCCTCGTCGGAAACAAAGGTACCCTGAATTCGGCCGGGGAAGGGATTTACCGTGCTCACATACAGCATATCGCCCTTGCCCAACAACTTTTCCGCGCCGTTGTTGTCCAAGATAATCTGACTGTCTACCCGTGAGGCAACCATAAAGGCAATACGGCTTGGGATATTGGCCTTAATAAGCCCCGTAATGACATTGGTTGACGGCCGCTGGGTTGCAAGGACGAGGTGAATACCGACGGCGCGGCTCATAGCGCACAGGCGGGAAACGGTCGCTTCAAGTTCCTTGCCGGTCGTCGCCATAAGGTCTGCAAATTCGTCTATGATGATGACGATGTAGGGCAGGGCTTCTGCAGCGATTTTTTCTCTGCGTATCTTTTTGTTGTAACTTTTTATGTCCCGCACGCTCATTCCGTCGAGCATGGCATACCGCCGCTCCATCTCACAGATACAATATTGCAGCCCCTGCAAGGCACGTTTTGGTTCGGTGATAACGGGGGTAAGCAGGTGGCCGATGCCGTTATACAGTTTCAGTTCGACGATTTTCGGGTCTACCAATAGGAGTTTTACCTCTTCGGGACTTTTGTTGTACAAAATCGAAAGAATGATGGAGTTGACACAGACCGATTTACCCGAACCTGTTGCCCCTGCAATTAAAAGATGGGGCGTTTGACACAGGTCAAGGGTTTGCGGTTCTCCCGTAACGTCTTTTCCAAGCACGATCGGAATGGCCATTTTTTTTGTTTCGGGGATTTCCGTTTCGATTAGTTCCCGAAAGCCGACGATTGCCCGCGATTTATTAGGCACCTCGATACCGACGGCTTGCTTGCCCGGAATAGGTGCGACGATACGCACGCTTTGGGCGGCAAGACGCAAGGCGATATTATCCTGCAAGGCCGTGATTTTTCCGAGTTTGATCCCCGGCGGCGGCAAAACTTCGAACATTGTTACGACAGGCCCCTTTCGGATACCCGTAATTTCGATATTGATGTTGAATTCTTCAAAGGTATTTTTTAAAGCGATGGCAGCCGTCCGCGTAGAATCGTCTATAATCCAGTAGTCGTTACCGGGATAGTTGGTAAGAAGATCAAAGGGAATGTGATAGTTTCTTTTAATTTCCTGTACCTTAGGCTGTAAGGGCTTAGCTGCCGTTATTTCTATGGGAAGCCCTGCCGCTTGAACTGCCGCGCCTTCAGGCTGCATCCTTACGTTTAGTCCGCCTGCCTGAGTAACCTCTGCCATACCGGCTTCGGCGGTTTCCGCCCCGTCTTCGGTAAAACCGTCTTCGGTAAAATCTTCTTCGGCATCATCTTCAAATTCATCTTCAAAGCCGCCTTCTTCAGTGCTATCGTCAAAACTGCCTTCGTCAAAGCCGTCTTCGGTTTCTTGCGCATCGTAAAAACCGCCTGTCAGCGGGTCTTTATCGGCTTCTAGCTCATCGTCAAAACTGCCTTCGTCAAAATCGTCTTCATTGAAATCGTCTTCATCAAAATCGCCGGTTTCAGCTTCATCATAGGCGCTATCGGCATCATCTTCATCATCGGCAAAACCGTCCTCGCTCAAAGGCTCATCATAGGAACCGCTTTCGGCATTGCCGTCATTCCCTAAACCCTCATTCCCGTCTCCGGCGGTACCCTGCCCGCCTGCTTCTTCCGTTTCCGCCTCTTCAAAAACCGCATCCGGCAGTTCGCCGTCTTCGGCATACGCGGCACTGTTTTTATCTGTATCTGCAATGGCCGAATTCACCTTACGGCCTGTCCCGTATTCGCCGTATTCTTCCAGCATCGAAGGTTCTTCCGGTTTAGGAGTTTCGATAACTACAAGAGAATTGATAATGCCCCTTTTTGCAGAAGGTTTTACCGTTTCTTCAGCCCCGCCTGTCTTAGTTTGAGCCCCCTCATCAAGTGCGGCTCCTCGTCGGCCGAAAGCGGCAAGTGCTTGAGCCGCATTTTTTAAAGCTCCCTCATCAAGCCTATCCATATCCGCAGCCTGCGGATCAGGGCTCATCGTAAAAGGCTCCGCATTAAACCGCTCATCGCAGTACAGCTCGCCGCCTACAATATCCTCCTCTTCCCATTCACCTGCAGACATAAAGGCCCGCCTCTGCGGTCTTTTTTCGGCAATATTTAAGACCATAAAAACTTCAAAAAGGACTGCAAGCACGGTGCAAAGGAAAACGGCTACTTTTGTAAACTCCTGAACAATCCCATTGCCGATATGCGGCAGCAAAAAATAAATAAACTTCTCGCCCAGCACGAGCGAAAAAAAGTAAACGGGCGAGCCTGCAAGCAAGGCCTTAGAATAAGCCTGCCAACCGGGAATAATTAAAAGAACGGCCGCATACAAAAGAATAAGCGGAATAAACAGCGAAGAAATTCCGTATGAAGAATACAGAATTCTTCCTAAAGCGAAAAAAGAACCGGACGCACTAAAACCCAAAATATAAAGCGCTATAGAAAGCGTCAGGTATGCGGAAAATATAAAAACACCTATTCCTAATATAATCGAAATAATTCTGATGTCAGACTTCGGTTTCAAATAAAACTCCAAATTTCAAGCACGAAAGCGGGCATTAATGCATGTAAAAGCCCAAAAATAAACGCACCCTACGATAAACAAGGCCGCATTCCTGCAATAAAGTTTACAGGGCTTACCGCCGCCGTTATAGTATCGGCAGTTTTAATTTTAAGGATAAATGCAACGGGAACGCCCTTGCGCGCTTGCGCTCATAGCCGAAAACAAACCCGCCCGCCTCATGGCCATCATCCCCGCCGGCCTTAAAGCCGGCACCTGCTGCATCGAAGTGCGCACAAAGTATGCCAATGCGGCAAAACAGCTTAAAACACTGAAAGTAGGCAGGTTTGCCAAACCGCTCACCGTTACCGCATAGGGTAAGCCGCACTTACCGCATAATGGCGGGAAGTCTACCAGCATAATGGCGGCCGGTCTACCACGATAATGGTAGACACCCTACCAGCATAATGGTAGACATCCTACCGGCATAATGGTGGGTAGTCTACCAGCATAATGGTAGACACTCTACCAGCATAATGATAGACACTCTATCTGCATAATCAGCCGATGCGTTGAAGCATACTTCGAGTGAGTCTGGAAGCACCGTTCGAGGATGGCTCGAAGCATAAGTCGACGCAGCCTCGAAGCATCGTTCTAGGGTATCTCGAAAGGTAATTCGAGAACGCCGCACCTTTTGTGCGGATAATCTAAATGTCCTTCTTGTATTGGCACTAATTCAATCCAAATTAGGGGATGAACAGCCAGCCGCATAAGGCCTGGAACCTACGGCTTTTCCCGCCATCCTTAAGGCGCAAAAAACAATGGCTGAACCTTTTTTTAGCTTTGCCTTTGCTGGACTTTTTTACGATTATTTGGTACATTCTTCCTTCCTAAAGGCATGCCGGTAAAGGTGCGGAAAACCTGCGGCCGCAAAGCCCCTTTCGCATAAAACTAACCGTTAAAACGAAGCCTTTAAGGACTTTTTATGGAAAATACAAAAACGCTTAAAACTAAGATACCGCCCAATAATTTGGAAGCCGAAACGGCCGTTTTGGGAGCCGTGTTGCTTGACCCCGATATTTTCGGTACGGTACGCGCCGTCCTTACGCCGGAAGCCTTTTATTCCCCGCAGCACCAAAAAATCTATAAGGCGATTTCCGCCCTTGACGCGCAGGGACAAAAGGCAGACATACTTATTTTAACCGATTTTTTACGCTCTTCGGATGAGCTGAATGCGGCAGGAGGAGCCGGCTACATCGCTTCGCTTACGGATTCGGTTCCAAGCTCTGCCAACGTCGACTATTACGTTAAAATCGTTTTGGAAGCCTATATCAAACGGAATCTTCTAAAAATTTCGGGTAAAATTTCGGCCGATATTTTTGACGAAACCGTGCAAAGCCGTACCATTTTGGAAGAAGCCCAGAAAAGCATTTTCGAACTGACTGATGCGGGTAACGCTGCGACCTTTAAGCCTCTTTCGGAAGTTATTTTTAATACAATTGAAGTACTCGAAAAAATGAATGAAAGAAAAGGCGAATATACCGGTATTCCCTGCGGCCTAGAAAACCTTGACGGACTGACCTACGGTTTTCAGAATTCCGAATTCATCATAATCGGGGCGAGACCTTCGGTCGGTAAAACCGCCCTTGCGATGACTATGGCAAGTTATATTTCAATCAACAAAAAAATACCCGCTGCCTTTTTTTCGCTTGAAATGTCCGCTATGCAGCTTGTACAGCGCCTTTTAGCTTCACATGCAAAAATAAATTCAAACAAAATGCGCTCAGCCAATTTAAGCGCTTCCGATTTAAACAAATTGGCGGTTGCCTGCGGTACCTTATACGAGGCGCCTTTTTATCTTGCGGATATGCCGAATATGAAGTTGTTGGACTTACGCGCAATGGCCAGAAAACTGTGCAGCCCGCCTTACAACGTAAAAATTATTTTTATAGACTATCTTACGCTTATAACCGGAGAAAATGCTGCAATTCCCCGTCACGAACAGATAGCGGAAATCTCGCGTTCTCTAAAAGGGCTTGCACGGGAACTGAATATTCCGATTATTGCCCTTTCTCAGCTGACCCGTGATGCCGAAGGTAAACGCCCCGGTCTTGCTGATATTCGGGAATCAGGCTCACTTGAACAGGATGCAGACGTCGTAATGTTTTTGCATCGGGAAAGAGAAGAAACGGGTTCGGACGGAAGCAAGACAATTGCAACAGAGCTTATTTTGGCAAAACAGAGAAACGGGCCTATCGGAACCGTGCCCTTATTGTTTCTTCCCCACTACACAACCTTTGTTTCAAAAGCCGGCGAAGATTGAGCTTCAAGCCGATGGCAAAAACACAACCGCTGCCTATTGTTGACACCTTCATTATTTAGATATACTATAGGCGTGCCATTTTCTTAAGAAAGAAATATGCGGTGCGGTTTAAAACGAATTGATACTTAAGGAGAACCTGTTTTCGGCAAACGGCCGAATTTCACTCTTACCGATATATTGCCGAAATTAGATTGAACGGGGGAATTATGAGTTTGGATAAGTCGAAGGTACAAAAATATATTCAAATTTTGGAAGAAGAATTGGTGCCTGCACTCGGATGCACCGAACCTATCGCGATAGCCTATGCCGGCGCTCATTTAAAAAAGATTATGGGCGGGATTGCCGATGAACTTTTAATTGAAAGCAGCGGAAATATCATAAAAAATGCAAAGTCGGTTACGGTACCGAACAGCGGCGGAATGAAGGGGATGGAAGCTTCCGCAATTATAGGAATAGTAGCCGGCAATCCGGAGAAGGGCTTGGAGGTGTTAGCCGATGTAACCGAAAAGGATATAAAAACGGTAAACGCCTTTTTGCAAAAAAAATGTACAACCTTAAAGCTTTTACAAACGCCCGCTTCGCTTCATATCCGCCTTACCGGAAAACGGAACGGGGACACCTATGTTGCAGAGCTTATCCATCAGCATACCAATATCGTTTTGCTTAAAAAAAACGGCACGGTTTTATTTGAAAAGCCCTACAGTTTGGATTCTGCAGGCGGCGGTATGACCGACCGTTCTTGCCTTAACGTAAAGGATATATTGGAATTTGCCTCTTCCGTCGATTTAAATCAGGTAGGTCCTATTTTGGAGCGGCAAATAGAATATAATATGCGTATAAGCGAGGCCGGTTTAAAGAATTCTTACGGGATAGAAACGGGAAAAAAAATCTTAAAATATTATCAAAAGAAGGGGACGGGGTTTTCCTTAAAAATTCAGGCGGAAGGAGAGGTCGCCGCCGCCTCCGACGCGAGAATGTGCGGCTGTCCCTACCCCGTTGTAACCAACTCAGGCAGCGGCAATCAGGGGCTTGCCGTCTCCGTTCCTGTAATCGTCTATGCAAGAGAGGAAAAACTGGATAAGGATACGCTTATACGGGCGTTAATCGTGAGCAATCTGCTGGCGATTCACCAAAAAACGGGCATAGGAAGGCTTTCGGCGTACTGCGGCGCGGTAACGGCCGGAGCTGCAAGCGCCGCCGCCATTACCTATATGAAAGGCGGCACTTACGAACAAGTCTGCGGCACTATCACCAACACCTTGGGCACCGTTTCTGGCCTTATTTGCGACGGGGCAAAGCAGTCTTGCGCTTCAAAAATTGCGGCGGCCTTGGACTATGCGCTGTTTTCACACGAGCTTGCAATGGACGGCAGTTATTTTGATGACGGGGACGGCATCATAAAGAGCGATATAGAAAAGACTATTGCAGGCGTCGGCGTTGTGGCTGCAGAAGGAATGGTGCAAACCGATAAGGTCATTTTGGACGTAATGTTAAAATAATGTCCGAAAACCGCTATCACGGAACGAGACCGCACCGCTCCCGCTTAATCTTTTTTCCGTATCCTGCTGACAAATTATCGAATAAATTGTATAATACCCTCTAAGGCGCTGCAGATTAAGGTTGAAAAACATAATCTGCGCCGCGTTTTTCAAGGTTGCCGCAGATTAGTCTTCCGGTTAATCCGCCTTCCTTATTTATGTTTATGTGCAGCAGGGAATCTAATGTTTCTTAAAAGTCTTGAAATTTTCGGATTTAAATCCTTTTCCGATAGAGTTAAAATTGAATTTGCAGACGGGATAACGGCTCTTTTAGGCCCGAATGGGTGCGGCAAAAGCAATGTCGTAGACGCCGTTAAGTGGGTTTTGGGAGAGCAATCACTTAAAACCCTGCGCGCCGACAAAAAAGAAGACGTTATCTTTAACGGAACTGAAAAACGTAAGGCCTTAAATGTTGCCGAAGTTACCTTGACTATCAGTAATGAGCAGGGACTTTTAAATCTGGATATGAGTGAAATCGCCATAAAGCGCAGACTGTTCCGCTCAGGCGAAAACGAATTTTTTGTCAATAATGCACCGGCGCGGTTAAAAGAAATTAAAGAACTTTTTTGGGACACAGGCGTCGGAAAAGCAGCCTATTCCGTTATGGAACAGGGCAAGATAGACCAAATTTTATCCAGCAAGCCTGAAGAGCGGCGGTACCTTTTTGAAGAAGCGGCAGGCATTACCAAGTTTAAGATGAAAAGGCTTGAAGCGGAAAGGAATCTTGAAAAAACGCAGGAAAATAT
The DNA here is from genome assembly GCA_963547785.1 of uncultured Treponema sp. GTDB lineage: Bacteria > Spirochaetota > Spirochaetia > Treponematales > Treponemataceae > Treponema_B. The sequence goes on from CAUUSH010000010.1 coordinate 44,461, forward strand.
GCGCCAAATTGAAGGCGTTTTAGGCGAGGTACGCCGCTCCTACGACGTTTTAAAAATCCAATCGGAAAAAACTATAAAGTATCGTGAATATAAAGAACAAATTTTCGATCATGAGCGGGATATTCAGCTTTTACGATTAAAGGGGTTTATAGAAAGTCTTGGTACAAAAAAACAAAGTACGCAAAACGCTGAGGAAAAGCGTAATTCCATTCAAGCCCAAATCGACGGCATAAATGATATGCTTTCGGAAAATATGGACATCGTAAACGAAATGGAAGGAATGCTTACCGCTTCTCAGCTTAAAATTGCAAGTCTTGCAAGCGAACAGCGCAATAAAAAAGACCAAGTTCAAATTTACAACACGCAGCGTTCACAGCTCAAATACAAACTAAATCAGCTTGAAGCAAAAACCGCTTCCATCAAAGAGGCTGCCGAGTCCTTAAAAGACGATATTTCGGAAAAATCGTCCGCCGTGTTCGAATTTAAAAAACAGGTAGCGGATATCGAAAAAAATGCCGCCGAATTTGAACAAAACATAAAACTTGCCGGGTGCAGCATAGATTTAAATAAAGAGAAAATCGAAAAGGCGGAAAAAGAGATAAAAAACCTTGAAGCCGCACGTATCGAAAAAGAGGCGGAGCTGCGGGCGGTAACCGAAGACATCGTTACCGAGCTTGATCAAAATCTGCGTTCGGCAGGTTATTCATCTGCAAACAGGTTGGAGGCGGAAACCGCCCTTGAGGAAAGCCTTAACCGGCTGAAAATATTCTTAAATGGAAGAAAAAACATCTTTTCGGACTTTGCAGGCCTTCACACCCCCGCGCCGGAAGACGTAAAAAGGTTTGCAGGCAATGCGGTGGAAAGTTTTGATTCTCTTTTGCAAATTGTAGCTGAGCTTGAAACCTGCCTTGAAAAATACAAAAAGTCTTCAGCCGGTTTTATCGACGATTTTTTAGCCCCGGAAGGCATTATTACAAAAAAGCGCGCCGTAGATGCGGCGATTTTGCAAAACAGGCAGTCAATCGAAAAGAACCGTACGGAAATTGCAAACCTTCTTGTGGAAAATAATGAGCTTTCCGTCAAAATAGACGATTACAAAAAAACACTTGAAAATTTACGTATAAGCAAAACCAAAATTGAAGCGAACGCCGCAAATGCCGAAAGTCAAGTAAAATTGTTGGAAAGGCAGCTTTTGTCACAGCAAAATCTTTTAAAAGAAGCGGAAGACGAAATTTTTTCGGAGACAAAACGGTTAAACCAAATCGATGAAACGCTTACCGAACTTGAAGGCGAAATAAATTCGCTTGAAATTCAGGGGCGGAAACTCGCCGACGAATTGGAAAAACTGCAAAACGATATTTCCGAAAAAAACAGCGATCTTGCAAGTAAACGCGGCAAAATTTCAAAACTTACCGAAGAGCTTTCAAAAGCCAATTCATTATTGGAAAAATTTCATGATGACCTTATCGGAATTGAAGCCGACATACGCAACCTAAAAGATAATTTCCGCGAAAAATATTCGCGCGACCTTATGGAATTCGAAGAACGGATGTTTGCGCTGAACATATCGCCGGGCGACTTAAAAACCGAGCTTTCTTCGATTAAACAAAAACTGGAAGCCTTGGGCAACCCGAACCTGATGGCCCCGGAAGAATTTGAAGAAGTAAAGACGCGCTACGAATTTTTAAATAAGCAAATAGGCGATCTTGAAAAGGCGCGTTCCGACTTGCAAAGAATTACCGATGAAATTACCGCCGAATCCACCGAGCTTTTTTTAAGCACCTATAACAAAATCAAAAAGAATTTTCACAATATGTTCCGGCGCTTATACGGCGGCGGGCGGGCGGAAATACGGTTAACCGATCCTCAGAACGTACTGGAATCGGGAATAGAAATTTTTGCCCAGCCGCCCGGAAAAAAGCTGGAAAACATAAATCTGCTTTCAGGCGGCGAAAAATCCATAACGGCTGTCGCCATTTTGTTCGCTACCTATATGGTAAAACCTTCTCCTTTCTGCCTTTTGGACGAAATCGATGCCGCCCTCGATGAGCCGAATGTCGTCCGCTTCGTTACTACCTTACGCGAATTTGCAAACGTCAGCCAGTACATCGTTATTACACATAACAAAAAAACGGTTTTAGGTGCAAATACAATGCTGGGGGTAACAATGGAAGAAGCCGGTGTTTCCAAAGTTATAGCCGTCAAACTGGATAAAGAAAGTGAAATAAGTGCAAAACAACAAAGTGTTGACATTATAGACGAACCGTTTATTGAAGAAGAGGTAGAGCCGGAACAAGGAATTTACATTCCGCCCCATCCGTCCAAGCGTATCAAAACAATAAACGGACAAAAGGAGGAAGACTCTCATGATGAATAAAATACAAGATTTTATCTCAAACCGCAAAAAAGAAACCGTTATCGCAGTATGTATCTTAATTTTAATACTGCTTATCATCATTTTAGCGATGATTTTCAGCGGAAATAAAAGAGCAAAGATGAGCCGTACCGACGCAAAAATCGATCCGAACGTACTGTGGCTTTTGGAAGAACCCTTATACCTGCCGCCTATTCAGTTTTCGCGGGAACAAAGAAAGATTTGGGAAGAAGAAGAAATTGAATATTGGTATGAGCCGCCTTCAAAACAAATAATGGAAATGCTTAATAAAAAAAATAGAAATCTTGTCGATAATATTTTAGAGGCAGCTCCATGAAAAAAAATATAAAATTACTACAATTATTATTACTGGGTCTTTTATTTTCGGCCGTTTCCTGTGCCGGAATAAAAAAGGCGGAAAAAGAAACAAATCGGGAAGTTCCCAAGGTAGAAAATCCTTCACAAAAAACGGAAGCAAAACCGTCAAAAAACGAAAAAACGGCGGAAACTGAAAAAAATGCGAAGCCGAATGTAAAATCCGAAGAGCAAAAGCCGGCCGCAAAAAACGGTACGGCCCTTGAAAAACCGCAAACCAAGCCTGCCGAAAAAATACAGCCGATAGCCAGGTCGAATACGGCAAAAACTCCCGCCGCTGCAGGAAATACCCAAACCGCAAAGCCTACAGAAAAACCGAAAGCAGCCTCGCCTAAAACGGCGGAAGAGCCCAAGCCCAAAACGGAAGCAGTAAAACAGGCTGCGCCTAAACTTGAAAAAAAAGAGCCGCCTAAAGCAACTGAAAAACCAAAGTCTTCCGCAGCCGAAAATACCGCAAAACCGAATCAGGCGGAAAAACCGTCTTCGGGCAATGCAAAACAGCCCCCGAGTGCGGGAGCAGGCACTGCAAATGGCAAAACGGACGGAAACGCAAAACTCGAAAAACAACCGGCACAGTCCGGGCTCGGCACAAAAATAACCGCCGAAAAGCCCAAGACGGATACGGCAAAAACTCCCGCCGCTGCAGGAAACAACCAAACTGCAAAACCAAAGCTAGCCGAAAAGCCGGCTTTAGACAGTGTAAAAGAAGCTCCTAAGGCGGGCACAACAGGCGGAAGCGTAAAAACCGAAAAACCCAAGGCCAAACCTGCCGAAAAAGTACAGCCGATAGCCAAAACGGACAGGCCGCAAACTGCCGAAAAGCCTAAGCTTAAAACGGAAGCGGTAAAACGGACTGCACCTAAACTTGAAAAAAAAGATTCTCCTAAGCCTGCCGCAGGAGCGCAAGCTAAAAATACTGCGCCGGTAAAAAAAGCGGAAAAGACGGAATATAAAACCGCCGAAAAAAACGTACCGAAACGGGAAACGAAACCTGCAGCTACGGAGCGCACTTTTGAACCGGCGCTGCCTGTGGACGAGGCTCACACCGAAACGGCTAAAGCTCACACGGAAAGCCCAAAAAGCACACCCAAAAAACCTAAACGGACGGAACCGCAGATTTCCAAAGAGGCGCTTTTAAAGGAGCTCTATTCGGATTCTGCAAAAAATAACGGCAGCCGCAGCGCTCAAAGCACGCCGGAAGAACACGGCTTCTTTTCCGAATTTCCCAGTACCGAACCTGACAACTCGAAAGAACCCGTTATCTCGAGAACTGTAAAACTATACACCGGCCAGCGGCTGCGGCTCGACTATCCGGGAGAAGGCTGGGTGTATCTCGGAGAATCGACGGCGCAAAAGGGCATAAAATACCAACAGCGCAAGCTCCAAAACGGGATAACGGTTTTTAATTTTAATACGGAAAACAAAGGCTCGTATCTTTTAAACTTTTCGCGCTTTGACGCTTTTTCCGACAACTTTATCGCCGACTCGGTTTTGGTAGAAGTGGAAGATTCCGTTCAAAAACTGAATAATGTCGTAAAGGCACCTGACTTTAAAGGAACCCTGACCGGAGCGGACAGCATTGCGGCCGAACCGGCTGTACCCCAAAACTCACGAATGACGGTCAACCCGAACCTTGAAAATAAAAAGGCCGAAACCGCCGCCAGCGAAAAAACGGAAACGGTTAAAACGGCCGAAGCCGAAGCCGTAAATACTGAAGCTGAAATACCGAAAAAAACGGTAGGAAAAAGTCCTGTCATTTCCGATTCGCCTGATGTTTTAATAGCCATGGAAACCGAAACAAAAGAAACAAAGCCACAAGAACCTTCCGCCGAGGAAAGCCTTGAGAGTATCAGAAAATCCATAGCGTCAGGAAATGCTTCGGAAGCCTTAAATAATTTAAACAGCTTTTTTCAAAATTATTCGGTAAGAGCGGACGAAGCATGGTTTTTACGCGGGCAAGCTTATGAGTTAAACGGAAAAGAAAAAAACATAAAACTTGCGTTAGATGCTTATCAAACCGTGGTAAAAGCCTACCCCGACAGCGCCCGTTGGGATGAAGCCGACGCACGCATACGGTATATCAAAAAATTTTACGTAAATATAGACTAAGGAAAATGGCGGTTAGGGTAAAAATTATATGTCGGAAACTCACGCTTTAACCCGTGCTGAAATTCTCGCACGCCTTGCCATCCTTATTACTACGCTGCTATGGGGAAGCACCTTTGTTGCCGTAAACAGTACAAACGACTTTTTTAAGCCGAATTTTCTGTTGGCCCTGCGTTTTTTGCCTGCGGCTGCCCTTTTGTGTCTTGTTTTTTTTAAAAGGCTAAAAAGATTAAATAAGGCCTATTTTAAAACAGGGGCCGTTTTGGGGCTTATAATGGCTGCAGGCTATTCCGTGCAGGCTATCGCCATTACGACGGCAGGCGGGCTTCCCGGACGAAGCTCGTTTTTAGTTGCAACCTACTGCGTGTTGGTTCCTTTCGTCAATATCATCTTTTCAAAACAGGCGCCCGATAAATACAACATAGCCGCCGCCTTTTTATGCTTTGCTGGTGTTGCAGTTATTTCTATGCCGGACTTACTAAAAGAAAAGGATGCAGGTCTTACCCCGGGTGACATTTGTTCACTTGTAAGCAGCATCATTTTTTCGTTTTACATAGTGCTCTTACCGCGCCTGTCACGGCGGCTAGATTCGGTTTTAATTACAATCGTACAATTCATTTACGCCGGCTCTTATGCGCTTATATTCTCGCTTTTATTTGAAGACAATTCCAACACCGTATGGAATTCCCAGTCGATTTTTACCCTCGCTTATCTTACCGTTTTATGCTCAGCTCTTTGCGTACTTTTACAGGTCATCGGCCAAAAAAATACCCCGCCTGACACTGCTGCCCTCATAATGTCGCTGGAATCGGTTTTTAGTATTTTCTTATCGGTTATGCTTACCGATGAAGTTTTTTCTGCAGGGCTTGCGGCCGGCTGCCTTTGCATCTTTACCGCTATCATAATTTCGGAAACAAAGTTGTCGTTTTTTAAGCGTAAGACAAGACCTTGAACCTCAACCACTTTCGCGGCAGACTTCCCGTCATCGCCTCTTGCAATTTTGCCGTTTCTCTGTTACATTGATACCGTATGGCAAAGACAGTAGACGATAAAAAAATAATTTATACGATGGACAGGGTTTCCAGAACCCACGGAACAAAACAGGTTTTAAAAGACATAAGCCTTTCTTATTTTTATGGTGCGAAAATCGGTGTGATCGGTTCAAACGGATCCGGTAAGTCAAGCCTGCTGCGCATTATGGCAGGCCGGGATACCGATTATACGGGCGAGGTTTCTTCTTCTCCCGGTTATACGATCGGCTATCTTGAACAAGAACCGCAGCTGCAAAGCGGCAAAACCGTCCGCGAAGTCGTTTCAGAGGGCGTACAGGAACTCGTTGACCTGCTTGCCGAATTCGATGCGGTAAACGAGGCGTTTGCGGATCCTGACGCCGATATGGATAAGCTGATGGAAAAACAGGCGAAGATTCAAGAAAGGCTGGACGCAACCGATGCGTGGAATTTAGACAGCCGTTTGGATCTGGCGATGGAAGCGCTCCGCTGCCCTCCTGCAGAACAGACCGTGGACGTACTTTCAGGCGGAGAAAAGCGCCGCGTCGCCTTATGCCGCCTTTTACTTCAAAAGCCCGACATTCTTTTACTGGATGAGCCGACAAACCACCTCGACGCTGAAACGGTCGCATGGCTTGAGCGGCACCTGCACCAATATGCAGGCACAATTATCTGTGTTACGCACGACCGGTACTTTTTGGATAATGTTGCAGGCTGGATTTTAGAGCTTGACCGCGGCGAGGGAATTCCGTGGAAGGGCAATTATTCGAGCTGGCTTGACCAAAAACAAAAACGCCTTGCGCTTGAAGAAAAGGGCGAAAGTGAACGGCAAAAAACGTTAAAACGCGAACTTGAATGGATCGGTATGAGCCCCAAGGGCCGGCATGCAAAAAGCAAGGCGCGCATAAACGAGTACGAAAAACTTTTGGCGCAAGGGTCAAAGGAAAAAATTAAGGATTCGCAGATTACCATCCCCCCAGGCCCCCGTTTGGGTAACCTAGTCATCGAGGCAAAAAACATTGCAAAACATTACAGCGACAGGGTCCTTTTCGATAAACTCACCTTTTCGGTGCCTGCTGGGGCCATCGTCGGCATTGTCGGGCCGAACGGAGCGGGAAAAACGACGCTTTTTAAAATGATCGTAGGCGCCGCCGGGTTTGAAACACCCGAAGGAGCCGATCAAAAAAAGCGGATCGTCCAGCCCGATGCAGGCGAAATAAAGATAGGCGAAACGGTCAAACTCTGTTACGTCGATCAAACCCGCGAAAAGCTTGACGCACAGAAAACGGTCTGGGAACAGCTTTCTGACGGACTGGATATTATCAAGCTCGGCGCCGCTGACGGGTCTTCTGCAATTCGCGAGGTCAATTCGCGGGCGTATTGCTCGTGGTTTAATTTTTCGGGGCAGGATCAGTCGCGGAAGGTCGGCGTGCTTTCAGGCGGCGAGCGGAACCGTTTAAACCTTGCAATGATGTTAAAAGAAGGCGGAAATGTACTAATGCTCGATGAGCCGACTAATGATTTGGACGTTACCACCTTACGCACCTTGGAAGAAGCCTTGGAAAGTTTTGCAGGCTCCGTACTTGTCATCAGCCATGACCGCTGGTTTTTGGACAGGGTTTGTTCGCACATTCTTGCCTTTGAAGCGGACGGCGAGGCCGTGTGGTATGACGGTAACTGGAGCGAATATGCCGAATGGAGAAAAGAAAAATACGGGAAGGACGCCGATACGCCGCACCGAAGCGTTTATCGAAAACTGGAGCGATAAAAGCCCTTATGTTTAGAGCGTTAAGAAGAAAAAAAGCAGCTTTTGCCGGAAGTTATGGATTTAATTGTATTTATAAAGAACATGAAGCAAGTACAAACTAAGGTTTTTGAAAAATGTCTTTTTATCTTTTTAAACGGTAGAGCGTCCCGCCGTTCATACGGCACCCCCCCTTTTTTTTATTTTCACCCTTATTGAAAAAAAAGTATTTTCGTAATAAAATAAGCTCCGTGAATGTAGGATTTCTTGCCGAAAGGGCTAAACAGCTTAAAATTTCTTCTCTTTCCATTTCCGAAGGGCTGCGTTCAGGCAGCTTCGGCTCCGTTTTTAGGGGGCAGGGAATAGAATTCGATTCGGTGCGCGAATACGAAATTGGGGATGATGTACGGAGCATCGATTGGAACCTTACAGCCAGAAGCGGCAAGACCTTTATCAAAATGTACCGCGAAGAGCGGGATCTTACGCTTTTTTTATGTGTGGACTTTTCTCTTTCGATGGACTTGGATGATGGAGAATGCGCACCGAAACAAAAAGCTTTGGAGACGGCCGCGCTTTTAGCCTTTGCCGGAAGCAATATTTCTTCACAGGTTGGAGCCGTTTTTTTTTACGGCGAAAAATGCCCCCAGGTTATGCCACATAGTAAATCAGGACACCACTTGGCGGTTTTAAAGTCTATGGAAGCGTTTGGCTTAGGAAAAAAACGAGAGTTAAAAAAGGGAACGGAGCTCGCTTCGGCTTTAACGGCAATTTCAAAAATACTTAGGCAAAGGTCTATGGCGGTTATTATTTCCGATTTTCGGGTAGAGGGTTTTGAAAAAAAACTCGGCATTTTGGCGGCTCGTCACGATGTTATCTGTATCCGCATAATAAACGACCTTGACCTTCATTTGCCGCCTGCGGGAGCTGTCTGCTTTCGGGATACTGAATCCGATGTACAAATGTTACTGCCGACAAGCTCGAAAGATTTCCAAATAGAGTATAAGAAAATGTTTTATGAAGAGCTGGAACGCTGGCAGGATATGTGTAAAAGATTCCATGCCTATCCTGTACTGCTAAAGGTTACGGATAATCCGGTAGAAGTTTTAAGTGATTTTTTTCTTTCTCATCAAAGAAGTCAAAAAAAACTAAAGGGCAATATTGACAAGATAAAGGCGGATGTATGGAAGGTATTTTAATTCCGCAAAATATTTTTGTAGGCGATACTGCCGAGTTTATTTTTCCCCTAGATTCTATTGCAAACTTTGATTCTTCCGGTTTGCAAAACGGATACTTTCAAACAGGAAAGGTTATACAAACTGAAGCGATGACAGTAACTTCAGTGCAGCTGAAGATACGGGGAAAAAAGGAATATATTTCAATTACTTTTATTCCGTGGGAAACCGGCGATGTTTCTTTTCCGCCGTTAAAAGAAGCAGGGCTTACCGTAAAGCTTCCGGCCGTTCCGGTCTCTTCTATTTTAGAAATGTCAAAAACGGAAATATTGCAGCCGCCGCGCCCTCCTATTATAATACCGGGTACAACTTACTTACTGTATATAACAGGTTTTATAACCGCCTTGTTTTTCTTTGCAGGCATAATAATATTTCAAAGCATAAAAAAAGCACTGTTTACTTATTCGTTTTCCCGTATTCAAAAAAAGCGTATAAAATTTTTAACGGCCGCATTGAAGAAGATGAAAAAAAAATATGAGGCAAAAGTAAAACAGAAAACTCAAGACTCCGATATTATTTTTTTTAAAAAAGAATGGTTGAAGGAACTTGAAGATATTTTGCGTAAATATTGTTTTAGCATAATAACAGAAAGCTTTATAAATAAAATAACACAAGCGCAGACGCTTACCTGTTCCGAAATAATTTTAAAGCTTGACGAAAAATTTCAAAATAGAAATGTAATCGGTGAATTTGAAAATGTGTTTTTTTATTTGCAGGCATTGAGGTTCGGAAATACGGATTTTTTATCGGAAGATTTAAAAAAACGGGAGCTCGGTCTTTTGCATCGATCTTTTAATTTAATAAAATTATGCGAGCCTGAAATACAAAAGATTGAAGCCGCTCATCGAACTAAAGTTAAAGGAGAAGAGGAAGAAGATGATAAGTTTTAATCATCCGGTGTTTTTTTTCTTGTTATTTATTTTCCCTGCAATTTTTATTTTAAAAAAAACAGGGTTTGTTTTTACGCCTGAATTCAGACTTAATTTAATTAATTGGAATGGAATAAAACCTAAGCAAAATACACTCATCGGTCTTTTAAATTTTGTATCCTTATGTTTTTTATATGCCGGCGTATTTCTTTTAATTATTGCTATTGCAGAACCGGTTACGTTTAAAACGGAACAAGTATATACAGATGAAGGAAATTCCATAATGTTTTTAATCGATATAAGTCCATCGATGGCAGCAAAGGACATTAACGGAGAAAGCCGTATTGAAAGTGCAAAAAGAATTATAAGAAAATTTGTAAGCAGGTATCCAGGCGATTCTTTTGGACTTACCGCCCTTGCAAGTTCTGCAGCCTTAATAGTACCGCCTACAATCGACCACAAGGTTTTTTTAGCACGGCTTAATTCTTTGTCGATAGGGGAGCTCGGGGACGGAACCGCACTGGGAATGGGTTTAGCTGTTTCTTCCATTCATTCGAGGCATAAAGCAAAGGATAAACGTTCATCTTATATTATTTTATTAACGGACGGAGAAAATAATACGGGCGAAATAAACCCGAAGACGGCAGCTCAAATGTTGATACGTAAAAACATCGGCTTTTATGTAATCGGTATAGGAAATTCAGGCTATACGGCTTTGGAGTATACCGATATAAAAACAGGTAAAACATACAGCGGCTCTTTATATTCCAGATTCGATGAAAAAGAATTAAAAAAGATTTCTGCGTATGGAAACGGAAGGTATGCTTCTGCAAATTCTTCTGAAAAATTGGAGGAAATATTTAACACGATCTCAGCACAGGTTCCCGCTTCTCAATTTAATTTTACACAAACAATAGAAAAAAATTTGTATAAGCCTTTTTTACTAAGCGTTATTTTTTGTTTTGCAGCGGTATGGATTATACGGCGTTTGCTTATGAGGATGTTTTTATGATTCGCTTTGAAAATCCGAATTATCTATTGTTATTGCTGCTTGTGTTTCCGGCCTTTATCATGGTCTTTGTAAACATAACAAAGCTTAAAGCTTCTTACGGTAATGCTCCTTATGCAAAAAAAATGATACGGCGCATAAGGCTCCGCTCGGTATTTTTTTCTTTTGCGTGGTGTCTTTTAGTCTTGTCCTTAGCCTGCCCTCTTTGGGGGGCAAAACCGGTTTCGGTAAGAAGGCGCGGTGTTTCCGTTATGATTGTAAGCGATGTTTCACGAAGTATGACGGTAACTGATATGGGGTCTTCCAGACTTGCCGTTCAAAAACAATTTTTAAAAATATTTTTGGAAAAACTCGATAAGGCCGCCTGCGGATTGGTTATAACAAAGGGGGACGGAATTCTTTCAATTCCTTTAAGCTTTGAAAAACAAGCCGTTTTTTCCGCAATAGATTCTTTATCGCCGCACGTACTTACTTCTGCCGGAACCGATTTGGAAGCCGGTGTATTAAAGGCCTTAGATTCTTTTTCCGGGAATAGAGGAAATTCTAAAATAGTAATTTTATGTACTGACGGGGGAGAAAATTCGGGCTCTCTTTTACGGGCATGCGAGACAATAAAAAAGTCCGATGCGATTTTGATAATTGCAGGATTTGGAACAGCGCATGGTGGAAACGTTTCCGTATATGATGAACAAGGAGAATCTCAATTAAAAGAAACAAAGCTCGAAGAAGAATTCTTAATCCGTGCGGCGAAAATTGCCGGAGAAAATTCTTTATATGTTTCGGCTTCAAGCCCCGGTGCTGTTTTGGAAATAATAAAAGCCGTTAATTCCGGAGTTGAAGTCAGTGAAAAAATGGTGTATATCCAAGAGCCTGTTAAAAGGAATTTTGAAATGGCATTAGCGGCCTTTATTTTGATATGCCTGGGAGGTCTACCGTTTTATGGCAAAAATAAATAAACGTATTTTTCTTTTCTGGTTTTGTCTTGTTTTGTTTTCCTGCACAAATGCGGATAAGGCAAAACTCTCTTCTCTATCAGGCTATCTTGCATGGAAGCAAAACGATTGGAATAGCTCCGTTTCTCATTTTTTAACGGCTTTGGAATTAGGAACGCAGATGAATGATGAAGAAATTAAGCGTTACTCGAATTACGGCATAGGGGCTGTATATCTTATGCAAAATGAAGATGAGTCTGCCGTAAATCGTTTTAAAAACATTACGGATTTACAGGATAAAAACCTACAGGCATCCGTGCTTTATCAGTTGGGTATAATTTCCTTTAAAATGCAGAAATATGAAGATGCCGCCGCTTTTTTTAAACACTCACTTGAACTTGTATCCGGAAGTGTCGACGCAAAAATAAATTATGAATTAAGCAAAAAATACTTGCAGAAAAAAGATACCGGCACCGCCGAACATAAAGATTCAACCGATTTCGATGTTAATGAAGAAAATATTTTTGATAAAACTATAATAGAATTTATACAAAAAAAGGAGAGAGCACAATGGCAAAATATGGAGCAAGACCAAAAACCTCTTCCGTTCGATTATTAGCGGCAGGTTTGTTTTTTTTGATTTCCGGCTTTGTATTTTCGCAAGAGGTAAAATTTGCGGAAGTAAAATACGGAGAGGCTCCTCTGTTTTTAAATTCTTACTTTTTTGTCGAAGTTAAATTAAACGACGGATTTCCCGACTATTATAAATTTTTAAAATCTCCTGAATTGAAAATTGAAGAGGACGCTCTTTATTTTGAATCTTCCACAGTAAGTTCGGCATACGGCGGCTTAATAATTAAAAATAAATATACATTAAAAAAAATAGGAAGATTTAAACTTGAACCGAAAATCGTATCTAAAAAAAATAAAATGAAGCTCGATACTTTTTATGTTAAGGTTGAACCGCCGCCCCTTTCCGCACATACCGTATTTAGATGGAAGATTTTTTCCGATATTTCCGATATAGATACTGACAAAACCGCCAATACGGTTATGCAGGGTATCTTTTATACAATTGTACTGGAAGGTTTTTTTTATTCCGATTCGGATAAAGATGCCCCTGTTTTGAATATAAACTGCAGCCCTCCTGAAAATACTCTTTTAAAAGAAATTACGGCGGACGATTTTACACTTAAACCAGTTTCCGCAGCAGGCTGGAAAAAAGCAGCTTTTTTTTCTTGGGTGCCGTTAAAAGCCGGACATCAGCAGCTGCCTGAACCGGTTATAACTGTAAAGAAACCAGGCGCAAATGTTACCCGCATTTCTATGAATAGAGAAACTATTTTTGTAAATGCAAATACGAAACAATTTGACGGTTCGGATAAAATAACTGCCAAAGAAAAAGATGCTCAAAAAAGCTTACGGCAAGCTATGGAAATAAAAAAAGAATCTCCTGAACTGCATACTGCAGATATAAAAAATAATTTTGAAACGAAAAAATGGATAGCCTTGGAAATAGCAGAGCTTAGGCAAAAAGAAAATCGTTCTTTTTTTTCCAATGCTGCACGGCTTGAGCGAATAAAGCATGAAAAGAAGCTTGACTTCGATAATACTTTTCCTGTGTATTCTTCATATTTAAAAAAAATAACTTTCGCCGTATTTTTGTTTTTAGTTTTACTTATTGCCGTTATACGTGTAAAAAAGAAAAGGTACAGCATTTTATCGATAGGGGCGGCCTTGTGTTTTTTCGGCTTGAGCGTTTATCTTTTTGCGGAAGGAAAGAATGCACGGGCTGTGTTTGTTCCGGATTCTGAACAGGGCGAAGCTGTTTTATATCACATACCCGAAGTATCCGGTACGGCAGCGGGGGAGCTTCTTATCGGGGAGACAGTTTTGATTATCCGGGACATCGGCGAATGGGTATATGTACGTAAAAATGACGGCATGGGCGGCTGGTTTCAAAAAAAATATTTGGTTATCATCGGTGAATAAAACTATAAGGAAATAGCTATGATTGATTTTGGAAGAGATATCAGTTTTGTAAGAGACGGTAATCTTTTTAGATTAAGAGCCGCTGCCGTTATTATTCGGGATGAGTGCGTATTGATGGCTAAAAATAAAAATGTCTCGTACTTTTATTCCATAGGGGGCGCCGTGCAGTTTGGAGAAACCGTTGAACAAGCCCTTTTAAGAGAAGTAAAAGAAGAGACGGGCTGCAAACCTGAAATTATTAGGCTATTGACCGTTCATCAAAATTTTTTTAAAGGTAATGAATGGACAAAAGATAATTGGCATGAACTGAGTTTTTATTATTTGACGGATATTAAAGGCGAGGTACGGACAAACGCGGGAAGCGTTTCTATGCTGGGGGCGGAGGAATATTTGGAATGGATTCCTATAAAAAAATACGGTATGGTTAATGCCTTTCCGCTCTTTTTTAAAGATTTGAATTCTATTTTAAAATCGCCGACACCGCTCTTTCTTACTGACAGGGAATAATATGCGTATTTTAAAACACATGGCAGGAAGCCGTTCCGTCAGACTGAACAGTCTTGTCAAAATTATATCGATAACTTGCATAAAATTATTAAAAGTGTTAAAATAACCCTATTCTTTTTATGAGGTGAAAAATGATCAGAGGCGGCGATATAGCTAAAGGAACCGTTTTATTGAATAAGGGAACTCCTTATCTTGTGGTGGAAAGAGAATTCGTAAATCCCGGAAAAGGGGCCGCGTTTGCGCGCGTTAAAATGAAGAATTTGCGGGACGGTTCTGTTTTGATGCAGACGATAAAAACAGCCGACACCGTGGAAGACGCCGTGGTAGACACGCATAAGTGTCAGTACCAGTACAAGGACGGCGATATGTTTATGTTTATGGATACGGAAAGTTTCGATACCGTGCAGGTGCCGGCCGATACGATAGGGACCAAGGAACACTATTTGCGGGAAGGCGATGAGTACGATATTTTGATTTGGGAAAACGAACCTATCGATGTAAGAATTCCGACGAAGATGATTTTTATCGTGGAACAAAGCGAGAACTATATAAAAGGCGATACCGTATCGGGGGCGACAAAGCCTATTGTTACGGAAACGGGACTGGTAGTGCGTGTTCCGCTTTTTATAAAGCAAGGCGAAAAAATTCTTGTCAATACGGAAACGAACGAGTATCAAGAACGCGTAAACAGTTAAATTTTTACCAAGGCCTTGATAACGGCGGCGGGTTTTGCATTAGGAAGGTGCAAAACCCGCCGCTTGCCGTTTAAAGGTTTTAGCCTATTCAGGCAAACGAGCCGTATTTCCATGGCCGATTTTCACGGTAAGCGGCGTTTCGGTTTTAAACCGCCTTGCTGAACGCTGCCCGAAACAAGCCCCGACTGGTAAGGGGGAGCTTACCGGTTTTTTAAATTTGGCCTTTCATATAGGCGGACATTAAAAAGTCATTTACTTCCGACTGCCAGCGTCTGCCCTTGGAGCGCAAATGATCCAATAAAACCTTGTTGAACCGGATAGAAACTTGCTCTTTTACCGGTTTGAAGTATTTTGAATGTGCCGCCAATGGTTTGAATTCCGAGAAATCGGTGATTTCAGGAATTTCCGTAAAGTCAATGTCGTCATAGGGAATGGCATTTGCCTCGCATTCAGCCATTAACTCTTTCTTTTCAGAAACTGTCATAATATACCTGCCTTTCTTTTGGTGCTGCATAACGCGCACTAATTATCCGGATGTTATCGTTGCGAAGAGTATATGCAACGACAACAACTGCCTGACGCTTTATTCTTCCGATAACTTTAAACCGAGGTTCTTCAAGTGTCGAATTCCGCGTTTTTTGTGCTTTTTTGCATTACTTTCAGCCTTTTTATCGTTCCATTCAAACGCACTGTTCATTGTAAAAGTGTATCACAAAAAAGTATGTTTGTAAATTGTAGAGGTGGAGAATTTCGGGGATTTTGCTGATTGAGGATAAGCGGTTTTCAGTATACGGATTCTTTTTAAAAATGCTGCAGTGGAAACGGTGCCTGTAACAATCTTCCATAATGAAACAGAGGGGCTAAAAATAAGCGGGGCGAAACAATCGGATTTTTTCGAAACGGGGGTATTCGGGCGGAATTACCCGTGCTTTGTCAGTAAAACCGATAAACGGGTAATTGTTTAGCGGGGGCGGCTGCCTCGTTTTTTTAAGATTTCGGGCTTAATTCTGCCCTCATAACCTTGATCGCCTGGTTCGTAAAAAACGGTTCCGGCAAGGCTGTCGGGCAGGTATTGCTGGGCTACCCAATGCCCCTCAAAGTTGTGCGGGTACAGGTAGCCTTTTCCGTGCCCCAAATATTTACCGTCGCGGTTCGAGTCTTTTAGATGATCGGGCACTTCGGCGTTTTCTTTTTTTACCTGATCGAGGGCTTTGAAAAAGGCCTGCGCGCTGTTCGATTTGGGGCAGGTTGCAAGGTACAAGGCTGCATGGGCAAGATGGTACATTCCTTCCGGCATTCCCACCCGGTCGAAGGCGTCGGCAGCCCCTGAAACCACGCTGACGGCGCCGGGGGAAGCGAGGCCTATGTCTTCACAAGCGGAAATCAGCATTCGCCGGAAGATAAAACGCGGATCTTCTCCTGCTGCGACCATACGGGCAAGCCAGTAAACGGCGGCATCGGGATCGCTTCCCCGAATCGATTTGATAAAGGCGCTTATTACATCATAATGGTAATCCCCGTCCCTGTCGTATAAGACGATTTTTTGTTGGATACTTTCTTCGGCTGCTTTTAGACTGATTTTTATCGGGCCTGTTTTTCCGCCTGTTTCGGCGGCAGTATTCTCAAGGGATGTTTCGACGGCCAGTTCTATGGCGTTTAAAAGGCTTCTTGCATCGCCTGCTGCCGTAAAGATAAGGTGTTCCAGCGCCCCTTTTTCGAATTCGATATTGAGCTTTCCGTACCCCCGCTCCTTGTTTGTTAAAGCGGCTTCGGCAACTTTTTTTAAGTCTTCGTCAGTCAGGCTGTACAGCTGAAAGACGCGGCTTCGGCTGACTAGGGCCTTGTTTACTTCGAAAAAGGGGTTTTCGGTGGTGGCTCCTATCAGGATAATGGTTCCGTTTTCGACCCACGGGAGCAAGGCGTCCTGTTGTGAGCGGTTCCAGCGGTGTACCTCATCGACAAAAAGAATGGTTTTTCTTCCGTACAGTTTTTTGTTTTCTTCCGCATTGGTTACGGCATCACGGATTTGCTGAACACCTGCTAGTACGGCGTTCAGACTTAAAAAGTTGCTTTTTGTTGTGTTTGCGATGACGCGGGCCAGTGTGGTCTTGCCCGTGCCGGGCGGCCCGAAAAGGATAATCGAAGAAAGCCGGTCCGCCTGTATTGCTCTGCGTAAAAGAGTTTCTTCTCCGACAATGTGTTCTTGTCCTATATATTCGTCGAGGGTTAAGGGGCGCATTCTTGAAGCCAGCGGCTCTTTCGATATATCGTTTTGAACCGCCGATCCAAAAAGATCGCCGTTATTCACGGTTCCATTCGACATTTCCGTTACTGTAAAAGCCCCAAAGCCCCGTGTTGCGGTGTATCGAACCGGCGTGTACGCCTGCAAAAACCGTATAGTCGCCGCCTCTGTATACCGCCAGAACAGGCATAATGCTGTAGGCACCGATGGAAGAGGTATATTGGGCATTAACGGATGGCGGGGTTGTGGAACCGCTTTCTCCCGCACCGATGTAATAGGCACCCGCAAGGGTATGAATTCCGGATGCAAGTTTAACTTCGCCGTACCCCTTTCCGCTTCCTACCAAAACCCGCTCTTCCGATGTGCCGTACTTAAAGTATGAAACCGACAGGGGGTTGCTAAGACTTACGCTTTGAGCCGACCATGAGCTTCCGTAATGATAAACTGATGAGCCTGCCAAAACGAATACGGTAGTACCGTCCCCGCCGCAAGCTGATTTTATGTCAGACGGACTTCCTGCAACGGCTGTTGCAGGTGTTCCGTCTTTATAAACCCCATCTGCAAATGCAAAATATTCACCGCCTGCGCCGACAAAAATTCCGCTTTTTGAAAGAATCGAATTGCCGATACCTGCGGTCGTTATTTTATATACGTTTTCTCCGTCATAGCCGAAAACCATATTATTTCCGCCTATTGTAACGATACTTCCGCCGCCCGGAACCGCGCTCCAGCCTCCGTTATAATAATACACGCCTTTTGCAGTGGCTGCAAACAGATGTGTTCCGTCGGTGGCAAAGTTTTGTACAAGCCTACCCGGCGAGCCGATATTATCCCATTCTCCGTTCGACCACTTCGATTTGGAAAAAACCGCTTCAGGCGTTGCAGCATAAACCGTATTGTTTAATTCCAAAAGGCTTGAAATAGGCCCCCGTACTGAAAAGTTTTTTAGTTTGACTTCCTGTTCAATAGCGGCAAAAATAGGCGGATTTGTACAGGACAAAGTAATCAATATCGCTAAACATGAGTCCAAAATTAGTGCGTGTTTTAATTTCATAAAAACCTCTTAAAAATGGTACCTCGCACCGAACCTTATGTTTAAAAAATTCCCCGTGCGGTTATAAGATTCTTCTTTATACCATTGCGGTACAACCGACCATGTAATATCGCCGCCTATCGACCATTCAGGCGTATATTGATAATACACACCGGCATCAAACCTAAAAATCATGCCGAAATACTTAGCTCCGTTTCCGTTGTAAATTTGCAGGGCGCCGCCTATTCCCGTACCGAAAGGGATTCTCCACTTCGACGCGGCTACGGTGTAACCGAGATCGAAGGTAACGGGAAGCGAAAAATACAGGTTTTTTGCCAGTGTCGGGTAGAACTGAAAACTCAATCCTGCGCCTAGTGAAAGTCCATTTGTAACGTAATAGGCAAAACCTAAGTCTATGGTTCCACCCGGATATATTTTCGGATTTATCGCAATTTTTTCTTTTGACGAATTAAAAAGAGGAATACCTAAGGATAAGCCCATTTTTATAAACTTATCGCCCTTTCGTACCGGCTGAAAAAGGCTTGAAGCATCAAGCGCATTCTTTTCTTTTTCGGCATCTCCGTTTTCCTGCGCGCTGCACAAAAGCGTCAAGAACAGTATTATGCAGACAAATGTGGCCATGCGTTTCATCAAGACAGTATACTCCAATTTTTATAAGAATGTCTATACGGCTTTTTATACTTGCAAAAAAAGTCTTTCGCAATTATAATTAGGTACGGTTTTACATTTTCATTTACAACCAAGTAAAGTTATACAACAAACAATAACGGTAATGGTTACTTACTATAGATCGGAGGTATGTATGGGTGCAAAAATTATCGATGGGGCTCAAATAGCGGCGGAATTACGGGCAGCAATAGCGCAGAAGGTTAAAAAGCTGAAAGAAAAGGGCACTACCCCTGCTTTGGCGGTTATTTTAGCCGGAAACGATCCGGCTTCTCAATCTTATGTAAAGGGAAAGACCAATGCCCTGCACGAGGCCGGTATGGAAGACAAAACCTTCCGTTTGCCCGAAAAGGCGGGACAGGGGGAACTTATTACGCTTATTCAAAAGTTAAATGCCGATAAGAGCGTACACGGTATTTTGGTGCAGCTGCCGCTTCCTAAGCAAATTGACCCCGATTCGGTTATCGAAGCTATAAGCCCAGAAAAAGACGTCGACGGTTTTCATCCGGTGAATGTCGGTAAGCTGATGCTGGGGCACAAGACCTTTATTCCATGTACGCCGCACGGTATTATTCATTTATTAAAAAAAGCGGATGTCCGCACGGACGGCGCTGATGCGGTTATTGTAGGCCGCTCCAATATTGTCGGAAAACCTCTTTCCGTCCTTATGATGAATAAAGACGTAAACGCCACAGTAACGGTGTGCCACAGCGGTACAAAAAAGCTGGCCGACATTACGCGCCGCGCCGATATTTTGGTTGCAGCTATGGGTAAGCCCAAATTTATTACCGCCGATATGATTAAACCGGGCGCAGCTGTTATAGACGTGGGTGTCAACAGGATTGAAGACGCTTCTAAAAAAAGCGGATTTAGGCTTACAGGCGATGTGGACTATGAGGCGGCCTTGGAAGTTGCATCTGCAATAACGCCTGTTCCAAAAGGCGTCGGCCCGATGACCATTGCAATGCTCGTTGAAAATACACTGATTGCTGCAGAGCAAAGCAGTCTTTGATAAACCTTTCATGCTGAAGGTACGGGCGGACAGAAACGCTTTCTTTTAAACCCGTGCATCTTTAGCGCTTTTTAAGCGGAAGCGTCTTATCCTTCCCGCCGCTTTTATTGACCCGTAGACGATTCGAACGTCCGACCTGCTGCTTAGGAGGCAGCCGCTCTATCCAACTGAGCTAACGGATCATAGCGTTTAAAGTTGAAAGCATACTACTATAATCTTTGTAAAATTGCAAGTACAGACGGCGTAATTTGGGAGCATTTTAGCGCATAAAAAAGCCGATGAGCTTATAGTCTTCGGTAAAATTAAAGGTATAACAGATGGTTTTATGTTCGTATTTTGCTCTTACAATGATGACGGCTGTTTTTTTTTCGGTATTTTTATCGGTTATTTCGGAAAAAAAGGAATCGCGGATATATCTGCAGCGGCCGGCCGGCTTAAAAAACAATTTTGTGCTTGCGTCTATAAAATCTTGCGTAAAATATTGTTTAAATTCTTCGGTACCTAATTCCCTAATTTCGCTCCAACTTTTTTCGTTTATCATTAAAACGATTTCGGCGGCCTTTTCTTTTAGTTTTTCTATATCGAAGACGGCGGACCTTTCTTCTTTCTTACAGCGTACGGTAAAAAGCATAAAGAGTAAAAAAAGTGTTTTAAGAATAATCGGCCGTTTTTTCATAAATACTTAAAATTAGGGCAGGTGCTTTTCAATCCATGCAAAAATATCGGCCTTTACCTCTTCCCTGTTTGTTTCGTTTAAAATTTCGTGCCGGGCACCTTCGTATATTTTTAATTCCGTATCCTTTATGCCCGCTTCTTTGTACAGGCGGTGCAAGGTTTTAAGCGTTTTGCACTTGTTCGAGACGGGATCTTCCGAGCCTGCCGTAATTAAAATGGGAAGTTCTGTAGGAATGCCTTTTAGCGCGCCCTGCTTGTGAATTCTTTTTAAGCCGCGCATTAAATCTCTATAAAACCCCGCAGTGCAGACAAAACCGCAGAATTCGTCGTCCATGTATTTTTTTACCTCGCTTTCTTCTCTCGAAAGCCAGTCAAACTCCGTTTTTGCATTCTCAATGGTGCCGTTATAAGAGCCGAAAACCAATTTGTGCATAAGCTTTGCTGGGGATTTTTTGCCTTTGAAAAAGCAATTTATATTTGCGAGTGCGGAAGCTAAAAAAAGGCCGGCCTTCGGCCCGGAAGAGCCGATTAAAACGGCGGCGTTTACCGTGTTTGCGTATATTTCGATATATTCTTGGGTGATAAAAGATCCGAAAGAATGCCCTATTATGATGACAGGAAGGTTAGGATACAGTTTCTTGATTTCGCCGTTAATTTCTTTTTGGTCATCCGTAACACGCCTAAAGCCGTCGCCGTCTGAAAGGTACCCTAAAGTATCCTTTCCCGAAACGGTTTTACCATGCCCCCGATGATCTGCCGCAAACACCGCAAAGTCTTTTTTGCAGGCGTCTTCTGCAAACCCGCTATACCGGAGCGCGTGCTCTGCCATTCCATGTACTATGTGAAGTACGGCCTTAGGTTTTTGTTTGGGACTCCACTGATGAACGGCAACGGAAAGGCCGTCGCTCATTGTCTGATAAATAGTTTGCATATTTTAAAAAGCCTCTTTTTAGCGGATTATATCACATTCTAAACGGATTGGTAAGAGTGTCTGCTAAAAAGCGTGAGCTTCAACGTGCATCCTGTATATTCTTGGACTTCGAGTTTTTGCATACGCAAAAACTCGTAAGTCTTGGAACCGGCGGACATCCTGTTCGTCTTTGGTCTAATTGTGCGATGTTTACTACGTTTACGGTCCGGGAAGCGGCTGAGCCGCCAAAATTTGCTCGACGGTGGGATCACTTACTTTTTCCATTTTTAATATTACTGTACCTGGTTCTTCAAGTGTTAGTTCATTACCGTTAAATGTAACATTAAAACTCATAACCATATAGATGTACGGTATTCCCCAATTTCCGGGCATTTTGAAAATTCCGTTGTGTTGAGCCTGTTCAGAAGGATACCCCAATCCTTTTAATGCATGATACACCTTTCCGTGATCAAAGCAATAATACGGCTGCATTTGACTGCCGCCGCCCGTATCTTGCGGAAATGTTTTAAGCGGCTGTCCTTCGTTCTGTTCGGAAATCCATCTCCACACTCCCTCTATGGAAGATGGAATAAAGCGATCGGCTAAAACAACGCCCATAGAAGCGGCAGCAGTTTGGTATGCGTGCAGCTGTTCAAGCGGTACCAGTATGCTGCCTTTTCCCAGACCCGTACAGCCGGCAAAAGCACCGTCGAATTTTCCCGCCTCATACGCGTATTCAAGCTGTATCGACTGAAGGTTAGTGCAGTCCTTAAAGCCGTTTTTTAAAGACGGGGTCGGACTTTGTGCAGACAGTTTTAAGGCAACCATTTTACCGCTTTCTTTAATTATTTTTCCCAAAGTACCTGCTTCGGTTGGCGTGCCTGCAAGAGCGGTAGGCGGTACACCCGTTACTTCAATGCGGTTTATCTCTGTCGGAGATGCAGTGTTGGTAAGCCAGTCTTTTAAATCGTCTCCGTTTGTGCCGAAGGATACCGGTGTAAAGCTGGGTACAGGGGGAAAAGCTCCGCCTCCGGTGCTGCCTCCGCTCGTGCTGCCGCTTCCAGAGCCCGTTCCGCCGCCGGCACTGTTGAGGCAGGCTTTAAACAGCAGTGCTGCAATAAGTGCGACTGTGGTGAGCGCCGCCGCTCCCTTAAAGGCGAAGGCTTTTGCCTTTTTGTTGTTGTTTGAGTCCATTATAGACCTCCATAAAAATTGTTTTGTTTTAAGGGGGTTCCCCCTCAAAAATCCCACCGATTAGGGGTACTTTTTTCTTTTTACCGAGAAAAGAAGAAAGCACCCCTATGACCCCCGCTAAAAAGCATACATCCGTGTATGCTTTTTAGCTACGAGTTTGCGGCAAGCGCAAACTCGAACGATTATGCCGGGCAAACATCCTGTTTGCCGCGATTATTCCGGGCGGGTGTTCTGTCCGCTTTTGGTTCCAATCGAGCATTGAGCTTGCGATAAATGCAAACTTGTATGGTGTATATGTTTTTAAAGAGCCGTAGCTCTTTGGAAATCTTTGTTTGTATGCCTTTCTGTTTACGGATGGGGTTTCCAAAGGGGTGTCCCCTTTGGCAGCGTTGAAAAGGAGATAGGGGGTCGTAGGGGGAAAGAGGGAAACTTGCGTCTGACAAGTGTCTCTCTTTCCCCCTACAAAAAGCCGGGGGTTTAAGGGGGACGCAGCCCCCCTTATCAAACCAAGGTTGTGTTGAGAAAAATGGGTGTTGTTTGGGTGTGTTTTTATGCAGGCAAACTGCGCGCTTATGCCGCTTTGTCGCTAAAAATTGTGTCGGGCGTGCCGGTGCGTGCAAGTGCTTTGCTTCACTTTTTTTGTGAGAATCTTTGTATTTGCTGTTGGTGCGGCTGCCTTTCATTATGATACAGTATAGCATCTTTTTGTGTGGGTTTCAACTTTTTGGGGAAGAGTTTTAGTATTTTTTAAGATCGTGGTGATTATGCTTTGTAATGCAGGATATTGCCGTTCTGCTTAAAATTTGCTAAAATAAGGCGATGACCCTTTTGTCCCTTCAAAACAAAATACGCTCGTGGCAGAATATGAAAAGCGCTTTCGGAACGCTCTTTGAAAACCGATACCCCTATTATATTACCGGCATATCAGGCGGCTTGTTCGGTTTTTTCCTAACCGAATATTTATCCAAAACCAAAAACACCGTTTTGATTGTCGTGCCGACCGAAAAAGAAATAGAAAGCGTGCGTGCCGATTTGGACTTTTCAAGAATAGATTTTTTTGTACTGCCATGGTGGGGAAGCCTTGCCTACCGGCCCGTCTCGCCGAATGCGCCCGTTTTTTCCGAACGCGCCGAAATTTTAATGAGAATGCTGAACACCTCAAAAGCGCAGGCCAAACCCGCCGTTTTTGTTACCTGCCAACGCTGCCTGTTGACGCCTGTGCCGCCCGTCTCCTATTCCGAAAAACAGCGGCTGAACATCAAGATCGGAGAAAAAATCGACATTTCAAAAACGGCGGCGCTTTTAACGGCATGGGGATACACAAGGGTTCCGCGCGTAACCGTGCGCGGCGAATTTGCCCTTAGGGGTGAGGTGCTGGATATTTGCCCTGCTTCCAACACGGGCAGCACTCACGCGTACCGAATCCAATTCGATTTCGATTCCATAGAAAAAATTAAAACCTTCGACGTCAACAGCCAAGGTTCCGTAACCGAATATAAAACGGCGGACTTTTTTCCTGCAAAAGAAGTTATCTGGGATAACGAAAGGATTTCCGTTTTGCAAAACAATCTAAAAACCCTGCCCGAATTCACTAAAGCCTCGTCAAAACTCATAGAGCATTTAAAAGAGCAAAAAGGTTTTGAAGGAGAAGAAATTTTTTACCCGTTGTGTTTTGAAAAACCGGCCAGCGTTTTAGATTATCTAGACCAGCAAGAAGCTGCCGTTTTTTACATCGATTACGACAGGCAAAAAAATTCGGCAGAGGTTTTGCAAAGAGAGTATCTGGGGCTTTACAAAAAAACAAAAATGCAATTTGACGAAAACGAAAAACGCAAGGCGCTTCTTTCCGAATTCCCCGAACCTCAGCATATCTTGCTTCCATTCGATGCGGTTTCTTCCCGATACGAAAAAACGGTTTTCTTTAAAACGATTGCCGACACGGCTCATCAGAATACGGTTAAATTCGATACGGATCCGCCGCGCAGCTTTTTCGGCAACATCGTGTATTTAAAAGAAGAGCTTTCCAATTTGATTAAAGACGGCTGGAGCGTTTACGTTTTTGCCGAAAGCGATAATCAGGCGCTGCGCATTTCCGAGCTGCTGCGCGGGCTGGATATTCAAATTCTGCCGTTTAATCTTTCAAGCGGATTCGGAATTCCTGAATTGAAAATACTCGTCATTCACGAAAACGAAATTTTCGGGCGCCGAAGAAGAATTCCAAAATCGGTAAAAACCGCAAAAAGTTCCGTCATCGATACATTTATAGAATTAAACCCCGGCGATTACGTCGTGCACGTCAATTACGGCATCGGAAAATTCCGCGGCATCGAGCGCGTAAAAATTTCGGATACCGAACGCGATTATATCAATCTTTTATACGCAAACGACGAAACGGTTTTTATTCCGATTGAACAGGCGGATTTGGTTCAGCGCTACATCGGGAACGAGGGCGAGGCGCCGCGGCTCGATATTTTGGGGTCGAAGGCATGGGAAAACCGCAAAAACAAAGTAAAAAAATCGGTCGAAGATATTGCAGCAAAACTGATCGATCTTTATTCGCGGCGCAAGGCGAGCGGCGGCTTCGCGTTTCAAAAAGACGATGAATGGCAAATTGCTTTCGAAGCGGCCTTCCCCTATGAAGAAACGGATGATCAGCTGACCTGCATTGCCGAGGTCAAACAGGATATGGAACAGCCCGTACCGATGGACCGGCTTGTTTGCGGAGATGTCGGTTACGGAAAAACGGAAGTTGCAATGCGGGCTGCGTTTAAGGCGGTAATGGCGGGGAAGCAGGTCGCGTTTTTATCGCCGACGACCATTTTAACGGAGCAGCATTTTGAAACCTTAAGCAAACGGTTTAAAAACTTTCCCGTAAAGCTGGCACGCCTTTCACGATTTGTTCCGAAAGGAGAACAAACCAAGATCTTGCAAAAACTGAAAAACGGCGACATCGACGTACTCATCGGCACGCACAGGATCATTCAAAAAGATGTTGTCTTTAAAGATTTAGGTCTGATGGTCATCGATGAGGAGCAGCGTTTCGGGGTAAAAGATAAAGAAAGGCTAAAACAATTAAAATACAACGTTGACTGTCTTTCCCTGTCAGCGACCCCGATTCCGCGAACCTTGCACATGTCGCTTTTAAAAATCAGGGATATGAGCGTCATCACAACGCCGCCCCAAAACAGAAAACCCGTCGAAACGGTTATCGAAGAATTTAACCCCGATCGAGTTGCCGAGGTAATACGGCGGGAAACCGCACGGGGCGGGCAGGTTTTTTATCTTCATAACAGGGTCGAAACCTTAGACGAAACCCTGTTCCGCCTGCAAACCCTGCTGCCTGAAATTCTAATCGAAACGGCGCATGGGCAAATGCCTGCAAACAAACTGGAAGAAATTTTCGAACGTTTCAGCCTCGGCGGTTTTCAGGTTTTGATCGCCACGACCATCATCGAAAACGGAATAGACATTCCGAACGCAAATACCATCATCATAGACCGCGCCGATATGTACGGGGTTTCCCAGCTGTATCAATTACGCGGGCGGGTCGGACGTTCGGACAAAAAGGCCTATGCCTATCTTTTGTATCCTGAAAACAAGGCCCTTTCGGAAATTGCGATGAAACGCCTGCAAGTTATTTCCGATTTTACCGAACTCGGTTCCGGTTTTAAAATTGCAATGAAGGATATGGAGATACGGGGAGCGGGCAACCTTTTGGGCAAAGAACAATCCGGCGACATTTATTCCGTCGGCTTCGATTTATATCTGCGCCTTTTGGACGAGGCCGTACAAAAATTGCAAAACGGCAATTACGAAATACATCAAGAGCCTGTAATCGAACTTGAATACTCAGGCTACCTTCCCGATTCATACATTTTTGTTCCCGAAACAAAAATGGAAGTATACAAAAAAATTGCAGCCGTTAAAACGCAAGACGATTTGGACAAGGTGTATTCGGAAATTTCCGATCGTTTCGGCCCGCCGCCGGCCGAAGTCGATAGCCTCTTGGCGCTTTCCGAAATTAAAATAATCTGCAATACCTTGTGGATCGCACGCTTAAAAGAAAAAAAGTCAAAGGTCAGAATCGAATTTGAACGGGTGTCGAAAATTTCGGTAGATAAACTGCTGCGTATGATAAAAGAATCGGGCGGAAGGGCAAGCCTTGATCCTACGGCGCCGAACATACTGGTTCTGCACACGGGAAAAATCGGCTTAAAAGAAAAAAGCGAATTTATTCGGGAAAAGCTGGGCCAGCTGATATAAGAGCGTCTTGTAAAAGGGTTGATATATTTGAGGAAAAGCCCTATACTACACACCAATGATATTGAAACACACCGCCCGCAGTTACAAACATTCTCACCAAAAAAATGCAAAAAGTTTAGCAAAGCACTTGACACGCAGCAGTGTGCCTGACACAATTTTTAGCAACAAGCAA
>CAUUSH010000011.1:0-67233 GCA_963547785.1 uncultured Treponema sp.
GGAATAAATGAATTTTTATAATTAACATAAAAATAATTCCAGCCATTGTAATTAGTTTTATTCAAGATTTTTGCACTCATTTTATGGATGGATAATACATCTTGTTCATCTTGAACACATCCTGTTTCTAAAATTTTACATTTTTTTTCATGTTTAGGAGAATATAAAAAATCACCTTTTTTTATGTAACTCTTTTTTAGTAAGGCGGTCATTGGTACTTTTGGTGGTTTTTTTTCTAATGTTAAGTTCGTGATTTCATCACTTTCATTTTTTATCTTAGCAAGTCTTTTTTTAGCTTCAATAATATATTTTACTTCTCGTTCAATTCCAATATAATTTCGCCCAATTCGTTTTGCAACCGCTCCTGTTGTTCCTGTCCCAAAGAATGGGTCTAGGATAATATCATTTGGTTTTGTCGCCGCTAAAATTATTTTAAAAAGTAATTGTTCGGGCTTTTGAGTAGAATGAATCTTTTTACCTGTTTTATCTTTCAAGCGTTCATTTCCGTTGCAAATGGGCAATGCCCAAACAGATTTTTCTTGCTTATCTCCGTTTAAATACTTCATTGTTTTATAATTGAAATTAATTTTACTGTTTTTATTTTTACTGCACCAAATCAAAGTTTCGTGGGCATTACAAACTCTTGTTCCTGCAAAATTGGGAACAGGATTATTTTTATGCCAAATAATATCATTTATTATCCAAAACCCTAAATTTTGCATTATATAGCCTAACCTGAAAATATTTTGAAATGAACCAATAACGCAAATACTTCCGTCTTTTTTTAATATTCGCTGACATTCTTTAAGCCAGTTTTCACAGAAATTATCATACTCAGTAAATGAATTAAATTTATCCCATTTATCATCGACGCCTGCAAATTTTGTACCCTCAAAGCGGAGCAAATCACCTTCAGTTTGCATAAAATAAGGCGGGTCAGCAAATATAAAATCAATGCTATCATTGGGAAGTTTTTGTAATTCTGAAATACAATCCCCTTCGATAATTGTATTTAAGATTTTTTTTATTTTTTTATTAGTTTGTTCTGAGAATAAACCTTTTTGCATTATTTTTTCATCCATAGAGGCTTTAATTATATACAAAAAATAATCTTTTGGCTATTGGGTAAACAAAGTTCGTTTTTACTGGAAAGATTATGTATAAATAAAACTAAATTGAAAAAATCATAAAATCTATTCATTTTTTTCTCTATTGTTGCCCAAAGGGCAGTCCTCATAACATAGTTAGTTTTAAACTGCAACGCAAGCAAAGCCTTGCGTTGTCGACTTTGAAAACGGCGTTATGGGTGTTTTGCTTTATTTAATCTTGAAATATGACTATTTTCCTTTACAGTGTTCCAAGATAAAATCTTGGTTTTTTCAAAAATAATATCAAAATAAATTTGAATTTCTTCGGGCATTGCCTTTTTGCCGAAAAATAAGTATACTTATCCGTTATGAACGGTGATTCGCTTATAAGATTCGGCATCGATGTCGGGTCTACTACGGTTAAGGTCGTTGTTTTAAATGCCGACGGTACCGTATTTTTCAGTAAGTATCAAAGACATAGGGCGGACATAAGAAGCGCCATCATTGCAGTGTGTGAACAGGCCATAGCTGCGGTCGAAAAAGCTTTCGGAAGCGGGGTTTCGTTTTCGATAGTTGTTACCGGGTCGGGAGGCCTTGCGGTGTCGAAGTGGCTGGATATCCCGTTTGTGCAGGAGGTGGCTGCCTCTACGACGGCCGTTAAAAAGCTGATTCCGCAAACCGATGTGGTTATCGAGCTCGGCGGTGAGGACGCCAAAATTACCTATTTTGAAAATTCCAACATAGAACAAAGGATGAACGGAACTTGCGCAGGCGGTACGGGGGCCTTTATCGATCAGATGGCTGCCCTTTTGGAAACGGACGCTGCGGGGCTGAACGAGCTTGCAAAAAAGGCGACAACCATTTATCCGATTGCTGCGCGCTGCGGCGTTTTTGCCAAAACCGATGTGCAGCCCCTTATAAACGAGGGGGCAGGGCGGGCCGATATTGCCGCGAGTATTTTTCAGGCGGTGGTTAGCCAGACCATTTCGGGGCTTGCCTGCGGTAAACCGATCCGCGGCAAGATTGCGTTTTTAGGCGGTCCCTTGCATTTTTTAGACCAGCTGCGGGTGCGGTTTATCAAAACCCTTAATTTGAAAGATGATGAAATTATTGCGCCTGAAAATTCGGAGCTTTTTGTAGCCTGCGGGGCTGCTTTTGAAGCCGCTTCGGAAATTTTCGAGGCTAAGGATATTGCAAAAAACGCGGCGTTTACAAGGCCTTCAGCACAAGGCGGGAGTGCCGCTTCTTTTTTGCCTTTTAATGAGGCCGGCCGGACTGAAAAAAAAGGGCTTTCTTTAAAAAAAGCGGGATCACGGGGAGCGGCACCGCTTTTTTCTCCATTTATGGAAGAAACGCGGGAGAAAAAACATCATTCGGTAACGCTTGAAGAATTTAAAAAATCGCTGTATAAAATTGCCTCTTCGGAATTAAACGAGATTCAGCGGCTTACCCCGCTTTTTAAGGATGAAGAAGAGCTTCGCGCTTTTAAATTGCGGCACGAAAAGGATAAGGCTCCGGCTAAGGATCTTTCCAAGGCTGAGGGCGCCGTCTTTTTAGGCATCGATGCCGGCTCGACTACGACAAAGGCGGTTTTGATCGACCGCGACGGAACTATTCTGTGGAAGTTTTACGATGTGAATGCGGGGAACCCCGTTGAGTTGGCCGTAAAGCTGCTTAAAATATTGTACAAGGCTCTGCCGGAAAAAGCCTATATTGCCCGCTCTGTTTCTACCGGATACGGGGAACATCTTTTTCAGACGGCACTGGGTGTGGATGCCGGCGAGGTGGAAACGATCGCTCATTACCGCGCCGCCGAATTCTTTCTTCCCGGTGTCAACTTTTTGCTGGACATAGGCGGGCAGGATATGAAATGCCTTAGAATGAAAAACGGGGCGATTCATTCCATTCAATTAAACGAGGCTTGTTCGTCAGGCTGCGGTAGTTTTCTCGACAACTTTGCCCGCTCGCTCGGTCTTTCAGTCGAAGAATTTTCGAAAAAGGCACTGCTTGCCGCAAAACCGGTCGATTTAGGCAGCCGCTGTACCGTTTTTATGAATAGCCGCGTTAAACAGGCCCAAAAAGAGGGGGCTTCCGTCGGTGATATTTCCGCAGGGCTATCGTATTCCGTAATCAAAAACGCCTTGTTTAAGGTCATAAAACTCAGGGACGTTTCCGACATCGGAAACAAGATAATCGTGCAGGGCGGCACCTTTAATAACGATGCGGTGCTGCGGGCCTTTGAACTGGTTTCGGGCAAGGAAGCGGTACGCCCCGATGTTGCCGGGCTGATGGGAGCCTACGGCGCCGCCCTTATCGCCAAGGACCAATGGCTGGAAGCGGAAAATCCTGCCCCGTCTAAGATAGCAGGCGGCGAGGACTTAAACAATTTTGAGGTTAAACCGGACTTGCGGCGATGCGGAAAGTGTGCAAACAACTGTCTTTTGACCATAAATACCTTTACCGTGATGAAAGAAACGCGGCGGTTTATAACCGGAAACCGCTGTGAGCGCGGTGCGGAAGCGGCCGCAAAAGACGCGAAGACGGCCGGTACGGGCGGAGAAAAAAAGGAGGCCGTTCCCAATCTTTTCGACTGGAAATACAAGCGCCTATTCCGCTATGAGCCCTTGCCGAAAGATAAGGCCCGCCGCGGCGAAATTGGTATTCCGCGCGTGTTAAACATCTACGAAAATTATCCGTTTTGGTTTACCTTTTTTACTGCGCTGGAATTTTCGGTACGGATATCGCCGTTTTCCACGCGGAAAATCTACGAAATGGGTCTTGAATCGATTCCTTCGGAGTCGGTGTGTTATCCTGCAAAAATTGCGCACGGACACATCGAAGCCCTCTTAAAAGCCGGTGTAAAAACGATCTTTTATCCGTGCATTCCCTACGAACGGCAGGAAGATGAGGGGGCGGGCAACCACTACAATTGCCCCATCGTTACCAGCTATCCTGAGGCCTTAAAAAACAACATCGACGCATTGCGGCAGGATAAGGACGTGGTCTATCTTAATCCGTTTTTGCCGTATTACGATAAAAAGAGGCTTGCCGAACGGCTGTACGAAGAGCTCGGTGCCCGTTTTGCGCTTAGCTTTTCTGAAATAAAAGAGGCGGCCGAAAAGGCGTGGCAGGAACAGGAGCGCTACAAGGCCGAAACCGAAAAGATGGGCGAGGACACCTTAAAACTGCTTGAAGAAAAGGGCATACCCGGCATCGTTTTGTCGGGAAGACCCTATCACCTTGACCCCGAAATAAATCACGGAATCCCCCAAATGCTTGCAGGGCTCGGCCTTGCCGTTTTAACCGAAGACTCGGTAGCCCATTTACGTGCAATCGAACGGCCATTGCGGGTTGTCGATCAGTGGACCTATCATAACCGCCTGTATCGTGCCGCTCTTTTGACTGCGGAAAAAGAAAACCTCGAACTTATTCAGCTTACCAGTTTCGGCTGCGGCCTCGATGCGGTTACCGCCGATCAGGTGCAGGAAATAATGGAAGCGAAGGGAAAGATGTACACCCTCATCAAAATAGACGAGGGCTCGAATTTGGGCGCGGTGCGTATACGGATACGCAGCCTTATGGCGGCCGTAAAAGAAAGAAAGAGGAACTTGTTTAAGGCCGTTAAAAAAAGTTCGGCATATAAGCGGATTGTTTTTTCCAAGGCGATGAAAAAGCGGTACACAATTTTGGCGCCGCAGATGTCTCCCATTCACTTTGACCTTGTTGGGGCGGCCATCACTCATTCAGGCTATAATCTGGAAGTTCTTTCCGAAACGGATAAAAATGCCGTAGAATATGGACTGAAATACATCAATAACGACGCCTGTTATCCTGCCCTGATTACCGCAGGCCAGATGATCGCCGCCTTAAAATCGGGACGGTACGACCTTCAAACTACGGCTCTGGCTATAACCCAGACAGGCGGCGGCTGCCGTGCTACCAACTACATCGGTTTTATCCGCAGGGCACTAATCGATGCAGGTTACGGCTACGTTCCGGTAATCGGTATCAGCATCCAATCGATAGAAAAAAACCCCGGGTTTAAATTGAGCCTATCCGTAATGAACCGCGTTGCCTATGCCCTTTGTTTGGGCGACTTACTAATGCGCGTACTGTACCGAACGCGCCCCTACGAGGCGGTACCGGGCTCTGCAAACGGGCTGTACAACAAGTATTCGGTCCTCATAAAAGAAAAGCTTAAACGCATCACGCGGGGCTCGTACAAAAAACTCGTAAAAGCCATAGTCCGCGACTTCGATACATTGCCGTTAAAAAATATCCGAAAGCCGCGGGTCGGCGTTGTGGGGGAAATCCTCGTAAAATTTCACCCTGCGGCGAATAACGACATTTTTTCGACGATCGAAAACGAAAATGCCGAATGCGTTGTCCCGGATCTTTTGGACTTCTTTTTGTATTCAGGAATGTCGGGCATCTACCATAATACCAATTTGGATTCTTCGGCCTTTAAACGGTTTATCTCAAAACTTTCGATTTTTGTGATGGAATGGTACCGCCGCCCCGTAGAAAAGGCTCTGATCAAAAGCCGCCGCTTTTTGCCGCCTGAGAACATTTACCGTATGGCCGATTCGGTGGACGGAATTTTGCAGCTTGGGAACGTAACGGGGGAGGGCTGGTTTTTGACTGCGGAGATGATAGAGCTGATCCGTTCGGGCGTGCCGAACATTGCCTGCGTCCAGCCGTTTGCCTGCCTGCCTAATCACGTAACGGGTAAGGGAATGATAAAAGAACTGCGCCGCCGATACCCCGAAGCGAATATTTCCGCAATCGATTTTGACCCCGGGGCTAGCGAGGTAAACCAGCTGAACCGCTTAAAACTGCTGCTTGCAAACGCAAAAAAAGGCCTGCATCCCGACGAAACAAAGGCCGGGTAGAGCGTGGTATCGCCGGACTATTTATTGTTGCAGTATCGAAATCTCTACCTTTAATCAAAGCATAGAATAAGGCATAAACCAGACCGGCATAAAAGTTATTTTTTGATATGTGCCCTTGCAGCAATTACTTTTTGTGCAGCCCGGTTTCCGGTTTTTTTACGAAGTATTTCCAAACGTCTATAGCCTATTCTTTTATCTGCGGCTTTCAGTATATTAATAAGTCCCCAGTAATCATTTTCAAAATGTTTATTCATTAACTCCGTTTTTGGCGTATCAATATATTCTCTGATTAAATGAGATATATCCCGTATATCGCTATTATACGGATAGTGTATACTCAAAGCATTCGGTGCAAAATTCTTTATTCGTGCGGAGGCTTTAATACCCCGACGCTCTGCGTCGTAACAAAAGGTATTAAAGCCGACTGCGACCACCTTATGAGAACAACAACCCCGACGCAAGCGTCGGGGTTGTTGATTTCTCCTTCGGCATTTACAAATTGGGATGGATAATCGAAAATAATTTCTTTGTTTAACGTAATCCAATAACGGGGCAAATCCGTGCTGCCCATTCGGCTCTGCATTCGATAAACGGAACAGTGTATTTGAAAATCGATATTCGGATCAATAATGAGATACAGTTCTTTTTGTAATTTACTCCATCTGCGCATATTATGTTCTTTCCATACGGCTTATATCTTTTCTATAATAGACCTGTTCGGAAACTTCAGTTTCAGAACAGGTCTAATAACTTAGGCTATAATGCTGTTTTTCGGCATTTAAACATTTAGCAACTCTTAATACCCTTGTTCAATGTATCAGCCTTTAAGCAAATATTCGTTCGCTTCATTTGCCTCTTCCAATTCCAATACCTCTTTTGATTATACCATAATCTCAAAATTATTTCCAGAAAATCCTAATATTTCAAAATCTTCACAGTCAAATGCGATGATTTTATCCCAATCTTTTTTTAATAGAGAAGATTCCTTTAACTTAAAAGCTGTTTGGATGTTTTTATGACAAGATCACACAACAAAGGGCTATAAGCCTTTATACTGAAAAATTAGGGAGATTACAAATGAAACAAAAACAAATATTTAAACCTGCGTCGGTAAAAACGTCTTTTTTATACGCTTTGACATTTGCAGTGCTCTTCACAGCGGCAGCGTGCAAACAGTCAGCGGGCTCAAGCGGCGGAGGCGGATATACCCCCGTTCCTTATGAATTTGCGGCGGTGCCTGCCGGTGTCATTCCCGGTAAACCTGACCCTACATACCCCATGCCCGGAGCACAGGACTTTTACAAGGGCGTATTTATTGCAGGGCGCACGGTAACTTTAAGCGCCTATAGCATCGGCAAGACGGAGGTTACGTATAATCTTTGGAGAGACGTGTACGATTGGGCGGTGCAGCCCGAAAACGGGTATAGGTTTGCCAATGCAGGACAGGCGGGCAGCAGCGGAAACGGAAGCGGCAGTGAGCCGGTAACAAAGGTAACCTGGAATGACTGCATTATTTGGTGCAACGCATACACCCACAAAATGAAGGGTGAAGCCGAATGCGTATACCGAAAAAGCAGCAGCGACAGCACCGTCTTAAAAAACGCAACCGATACGGCCGCATGCAACGCAGCCCATGCCGATATGGCTAAAAAAGGCTTCCGCCTGCCCACCGAAGCCGAGTGGGAATACGCCGCCCGTTGGCAAAACAACGGTACAAATGCCGAACAATACGGAAGCGTATGGCTTACCAAACTGAACAGTGCAAGCGGCGCAAAAGATAAATGGGATACGAACGAAACAAAAGAAGTTGCATGGTATTCCGCTAATTCGGGAAGTAAAACCCATACAGCAGCACAAAGGCGGGCAAATGCTTTGGGCTTATACGATATGAGCGGGAATGCCTATGAGTGGTGCTGGGATCGGCATGGCGCGATAACGGCCGGTAACGAAACGGATCCGCAAGGTGCTTCTTCGGGTACTAACCGTGTTAAACGCGGCGGCCGTTACTCCGACAATGCGGACGGCTGCACGGTAGGCTCTCGGGGCAACGGCAACCCCGGCGGCACCAGCGACAACACACTAGGCTTTCGCCTGGTGTACCGGCCCTAATCCGAAGCGGACGTACTTCATGGAGTGAACGGAGCACCCTTATAGGTGTGAACAGCCTACCATTACCGTGGTAGACCGGCTGCCATTACGCCGGTAGACTGTCCACCATTACCGTGGTAGACCGGCTACCATTATGCTGGTAGGGTGCCTACCATTATGCATCCATACTGCGTGGAGCTATGCGTCCATACTGTGTGGAGCTATGCATCCATACTGCGTGGAGCTATGCGTCCATACTCCATGGAGCTATGCATCCGTGCAATACGGAACCGTAAGTTTGCCTTTCGGCAAACGCCGCTGGATTGTGCGCACTTTTTCATTCGGATATAAGCGTATCGATAGCCGTACGTATATGTTCGGGTACCGGCACGGTGAAAAGGCGGTTTTTGCCGCCGATAGGGAACATCAGGCGGTGCGCGCACAGCTGAAGTTTTTTGATGCGGGCCGTTTTCCAAAGCTGCTTATTGAGGGCGAAGTTTCCGTGCTTGTCGTCTCCGATAATCGGGCAGCCAAGGCCGGCAAGATGAATGCGGATTTGGTGCTTCCTGCCGGTATGCAACCGGACAGAAAAAAGGCTGTAGGCTTTCGTGCTTTCAAGAAGCTTGTATGCGCTTGAAGCCGGCTTTGGGGTACCGTTTTCTATAATCGGTGTATCGATAATGCCCTCTTGTAGAAACTTTTTAAGCGGTTTCTTGTTTGCAGTACGCTCAAAACCGCCGAAGCACAGTGCAAGATACTCCTTTTCAACAACTTGAGATTCAAACAAAGAACGGCAGGAGCGGGCGGCTCCGGCGCTTTTTGCAGTTATTAACAAACCGGCAGTTTCTTTATCCAAACGGTGGACGGGGAATATTTCGGTTCCGAGCTGTTTGCTTAAAATCTCGGTGAGGCACACGGAAATATGCGCGCCGCCTTGCACCGGAATACCGTAGGGCTTATTAACAATACAAATCGCCTCGTCCTCGTATACAATCGGAACGATCTTTTTTATAGTAGTTTGTCGTGAATTGTGCATAACTGGGAGTATATGATGAAACCGAAAAAAAATCAGCACTCCGTCTTCGATATAATCGAAATAGGATTTCCGTTTTTGTACACCAATTCTTTTTCTAGCATTTTTCCTTTTGGTTTATCTAAACCGAATTTGATTTTCGCCCCTTTTTTTATTAT
The DNA here is from genome assembly GCA_963547785.1 of uncultured Treponema sp. Lineage (GTDB taxonomy): Bacteria > Spirochaetota > Spirochaetia > Treponematales > Treponemataceae > Treponema_B. The sequence continues at coordinate 9,260 of CAUUSH010000011.1, forward strand.
ATTTTAGGTATCATGAATACGGAAAAATATACGGTAAAGGCAGGCGAGGCGGTCAGGGAGGCCTCGTCTTTAGCTCAACGGGACGATCACAGTCAAATCGAAAGTGAACATCTTTTATATGCACTTCTGGAACAGGAAGAAGGCATCGTGCCTCCCCTTGTCGAAAAGATAGGCGTTTCTGCGGAAAGCCTTTTGGACGAACTCGATACAATGCTGGATAAAAAACCGCGCGTTACAGGCGAGTCCGCTCAAACCTACATATCGCCGATGCTTGCAAAGGTTTTTGCGCATGCGGAAAAATATGCGGATAAATTAAAAGACGATTATGTTTCTACGGAACATCTTTTGCTGGCAATGAGCGAGGCGCAGGATAAAACGGGCGAGCTTTTGCGCTCCAAGGGAATCGGCGTAAAAAACATTTTGGAAGCCTTAAAAGATATCCGCGGAAACAACAGGGTTACCAGCGAAAACCCCGAATCGACCTTTCAAAGTTTGGAAAAATTCTGCCGTGATCTGACGCAGCTTGCCCGGCAGGAAAAAATCGATCCTGTGATCGGGCGCGATGAAGAAATAAGGCGCGTTATGCAGGTGCTTTCGCGCAGGACAAAAAACAATCCCGTGCTGATTGGAGAGCCGGGTGTCGGAAAAACGGCCATCGTCGAAGGCCTTGCGCGGCGCATTGTTTCAGGTGATGTTCCCGACAGCCTAAAAAACAAACGGCTTCTTTCCCTCGATTTAGGCGCCTTAGTTGCAGGTGCAAAATTCCGCGGTGAATTTGAAGAGCGCTTAAAGGCCGTTATTGCAGAGGTTCAAAAGTCGGAAGGCAAGATCATTCTTTTTATCGATGAGCTGCATACACTCGTCGGAGCGGGGGCAAGCGAGGGGTCGATGGACGCGTCCAACCTGTTAAAGCCTGCCCTTGCACGCGGGGAACTGCGGGCGATAGGAGCGACGACCTTAAACGAGTACAGAAAATACATCGAAAAAGACGCTGCCTTGGAAAGGCGCTTTCAGCAAGTGTACTGCCCCGAGCCCACCGTCGAAGACACCATTGCGATACTGCGCGGTATTCAAGAAAAATACGAGGTGCATCACGGCGTTAGGATCAAGGACGAGGCGCTGATTGCGGCGGCCGTGCTTTCGAACCGCTACATTACAACCCGCTTTTTGCCCGACAAGGCGATCGACCTTGTGGACGAGGCTGCAAGCCGTTTAAAAATGGAAATAGAAAGCCAGCCGGTGGAGCTCGATCAGGTTGAACGGAAAATTCTTCAGCTTAATATCGAAAAAGTTTCCCTTTCAAAAGAACATGACTCGGCATCCAAGGAGCGGCTTGAAAAACTGGAAAAAGAGCTTGCCGAATTAAACGAAAAACGGAATGCGATGCATGCCCAGTGGCAAAATGAAAAGGCTAAAATAGATGAGTCGCGCAAATATAAAGAAGAGCTTGAACAGTTGAGAATCGAGGAAACAAGGTTCGGCAGGGAAGGCAATTTGAACAAGGCGGCCGAATTAAAATACGGCAAAATACCGGAGCTTGAAAAAAAGATTGCGGCGGTTACGGCAGAGCTTGAAAAAAAAGCCGGTTCTGCGGGGCAGCTTTTGCGTGAAGAAGTTTCCGAAGAGGATATTGCTAAAATCGTTTCGATTTGGACCGGCATTCCCGTTTCCAAAATGATGGCAAGCGAAATGCAAAAATACCTTGAACTCGAAAAAGTGCTGCAAAAACGAGTCGTCGGTCAGGACGAGGCCGTACATGCCGTTGCCGATGCCATCAGGCGGAACAAGGCCGGCCTTTCCGATGCGGAAAAACCGCTCGGCAGCTTCTTGTGCATCGGGCCTACGGGCGTCGGAAAGACCGAGCTTGCACGCACCCTTGCCGACTTTTTGTTTAACGACCAAAAGGCCCTTACGCGCATCGATATGAGCGAGTATATGGAAAAGCATTCCGTAAGCCGCCTGATAGGAGCGCCGCCAGGATACATCGGCTATGATGAAGGCGGGCAGCTGACCGAGGCCGTAAGACGCAGGCCGTACAGCGTTATTTTGTTTGACGAAATAGAAAAAGCGCACCCCGATGTATTCAACGTTTTTTTGCAGATACTCGACGACGGACGGCTTACCGACAGTCAAGGCCGTGTGGTGGATTTTAAAAACACCATCATCATTATGACGAGCAATATCGGTTCCGAATACATTCTTGAAGCCAAGGACATGAAAGAAATACAGCCGCGCATAACGGAAATCCTGCACCGTCATTTTCGTCCCGAATTCTTAAACCGCATAGACGAAATATTGACGTTTAACAGGCTGGAAAAAAGCAATATCAGAAAGATTGTGGAAATACAGCTTGAGTCGGTTGCATCGCGGCTTATGGCACGAAAACTGAAACTCACGGTAACGGATAGCGCAAAGGACTTCCTTGCCGACATCGGTTTTGATCCGATGTTCGGGGCGCGCCCCTTAAAACGGGCCATTCAAGCAGAGCTTGAAAACAGGCTTGCAAAGGAGGTTCTCGAAGGAAAATTCCTTGAAGGGTGCACCATCGTTGTAGAAAAAGCCGATGACGGACTGGTCTTTAAAAAGGCTTAAAAATTAAAACCGGAAATTCACGCTCATCAAATAAATCGGCAAATAGACTTTTCATAAAGGCCTGGAATAAGTATAATGGGCGGATAATGAAAGAGAATGAATGGAAGGCGTTTTGCAAGTTTAGAACGGAGTATAAAAATAACTGCCGTTCGTATACCGAACGTTTGGGGTATGAGTATGCGGAGCCTTCTTCCGAAAAGTGCGCAGCGCAGTTGTTTTCCGAGCTGCGTGCGGAGCTTTGCAGGGGCGGAATAACCGCTTTGCAAAAAAAAGCTGCGCTAGAAAACGGTACACCCGAATATCCTGTCGAAACGCCTGTCGTTTATAATCATTCGCTTGATGAAGTAAAAAAAGAAGATACAATCAAGCTGATTCTTATCGGAGATAATCCCGGCAAAAACGAGCAGCTTCATAAAAATCAAAGGTATTTGGTAGGCCTTGCAGGAAAAATTGCGGATAATTTTTTTAAAGCAAACCCGGCGCTGGGAATCGACTTTAGAAAAAATGTTATCATTTTAAACAAAACGCCTATCCATACGGCCAAAACAAAGCAGCTTTCCTACCTTTTAAAAGAGGATGCAAGCGGCGGGTTTAAGGCGCTTTTTGAGGCCTCCCAAATTTTTAATGCACAAAAAACCGCAGAACTGCAAAGGGCTCTTTCGTGTCCGCTTTGGCTGGTAGGCTACAGCGAGTTGCGGCCGAAAGGTCTTTTTACGGCCTATGCAGAAGAGATAAAAAAAGAGTACGGCAAGGAAAAAAATCCGCCCCTTTATCTGTATCAGCATTTTTCTATGAACCGTTTTTTAATCGATTTAAAAGAAAATTACGCCGATCCCCTTTCTTTGAAAAAAAATCTTGAGCTTTTAGGCCTGCGTCATCGCAAAGAAATTTTAGGTTTTTAAAGCGTGTCCCTTTTGAGGAGAACTGTTATGGCGGTAAATATAAATTTTAAATCGGCGTTTTTCGATAAAGCTTTTTTAAGAAACCTATTGGTAATCGCCTTTCCCATTATGATACAAAATTTTATGAGCGCTTTTGTAAACATTTTGGATTCTGTGATGATAGGACGGCTTGGGACGACAGCCCTTTCTGCGGTAGGTTTGGGAAATCAGCTCTTTTTTTTGCTTAATCTTATTTTGTACGGTCTAGCTTCAGGCAGTATGGTTTTTACGGCTCAGTTTTGGGGTAAAAAGAATTTGGAAGGTTTGCAGAAAACTTTCGGCCTTTCTTTGCTGTTGGCCTTTTGTTTGGGTGCTCTTTTTACCGTGTTTTGTGTTCTAAAACCGGCTGAAATTCTTTCCCTTTACACAAAAGATAGAGCTGTTATTGAAAGCGGTACACAGTATTTAAGGCTTTCGGCCTTGTGTTTTCTCCCCTTTGCCGTTAATTTTATGTTTATGCTTACGCTCCGCTCCATCGAAAAGGTGAAGGTCGCTGTTGCAGCCACCTTAGTTTCTATTATCGTAAACGTCATATTAAATGCCGTTTTAATTTTCGGCCTTTTGGGTTTTCCGGCCTTGGGTGTGCGCGGGGCGGCCATTGCGACGGTTGCAGCCCGTCTTGCAGAACTTTCTATTACTTTTACGGTAACGAAAAAACGAAAATACCCCATATTAGGCCGGCTGAAAAATCACCTTGCCTTCGACTTAAAATTTTTAAAAATTTATTTTATGATTGTCTTGCCGGTGCTTTTAAACGAATCGTTATGGTCGCTCGGTATTACTTTTCATCATAAAATTTTTGCAGGATTAAATACCTTTTCCTACGCCGCCTTTAATATAACCAATACGATTTCGCAGCTGACCTGGGTTATTTTTATCGGCTTAGGCAACGGCATAAGCGTTTTAATCGGAAAGAAGATAGGCGAGAAAAAATACGATGAAGTAAGGGGATATGCGCTGCGGGTTTTGCTCTTTGTTCCGTTTGTCGCCGTTTTTGTCGGTGCCGCTTTAATTCCAATTTCTTATCTTGTACCGCTGTTTTTTAAGGTAGAACCGATTGTCGTGGAAACGGTTAAAAAACTTTTTATTGTTTTGGCCTGCTGTTATCCTTTAAAAGCCTTTAATATGTGTATGCTTATCGGCTTGATAAGGGCAGGCGGCGACACCCGTTTCGGCATGATTTGCGATACGTTTATTATGTGGTTTATTTCGATACCGCTTGCTTATTTTTTGTCGGTGTATTCCGCCATTCCGGTTTGGGCCGTTTATGTCTGCCTTTTCAGTGAAGAGCCGTTTAAGGCTGCTCTGGGCTTGTGGCGCATACGTTCCGGCAAATGGCTGCGCTCCGTTACGGATTAGGGTATGGAGCTGCCGGCCGGTATTTTTCATTTTTTATCAATAAAATTATAAAAAATATTTTTTTTCTTTTTTTGACCTTGCATTTTTTTTAAATGTCTTATATAATTTTTTTTCATAATGCATCAAAATTAACAAAGGAAAACTTTAAAAATAATTTTTTAAGTTACTTTTGTCAGGGAGGAATAACATGGCAAAAAAAGTGGTAATTGTCGGAGGCGTTGCAGGCGGAGCGTCCGCAGCAGCCAGAGTAAGGCGTTTGGATGAAAGCGCCGAAGTTATTATGTTTGAAAGAGGGCCGAATGTCTCTTTTTCCAACTGTTGTCTGCCGTTTTTTTTAAGCAAAATGGTGCCGGCGAGCGAGAATCTTGTGTTGATGACGCCGGAACAATTTAAGAAGCAGTATAACATTATTGCAAAAACCTCGCACGAGGTTATAAAGGTAAATGCTGCAGCAAAGACCGTAACCGTAAAGGACTTGGCTTTGGGAAAAGAATTTGATGAATCCTACGATGTGCTGGTACTGTCGCCGGGAGCTTCACCTATCGTTCCAGCGTCGGTTAAAGGTGCTGATAAACCGCACGTGTTTATCGTGCGCAATGTTGTCGATATAAAAAAGATAGACGATTATGTAAAGGCCAAGGACATAGAAAACATCGCCGTTATCGGAGCGGGTTTTATCGGTATGGAAGTTGCGGAAAACTTTAAGCTTGCAGGAAAGAATGTTTCGCTTGTCGAAAAACTTAATCAGGTTATGGCTCCCTTCGATTACGATATGGCACAAATTCTGCATAAAGAATTGCACGATAAGGGCATCAATCTTGTTTTGGAAGACGGAATCAAGGAAATTGGAGACGGTTTTATCGTTTTGGAAAGCGGCAAAAAGCTTGATGCAGGTGCCGTCATTATGGCATTGGGCGTACGCCCCGAAACGGAATTGGCAAAATCGGCCGGTGTTACCTTAGGCGAAACAGGCGCCATTCTTGTAGACCATAACTACAAAACAAATGTTCCGGATGTGTACGCTGTGGGAGACGCTATTGAGGTAACGCACTTTATTACCAACAAAAAAACGAGGCTTACCCTTGCAGGCCCCGCCCAGCGCCAGGCCCGCGCAGCCGCCGATGATATGTACCGCATTCCGCACCGGAACACCGGCGTTATCGGTTCTTCGGTTATTCACTGCTTCGACTACAATGCAGCATGTACCGGTCTTAACGAAAAGGACTGTAAAAAATACGGCATACAGTACGATTATGTATACGTTATTCCCGGCGATAAGGTAGGTCTTATGCCCGGCTCGAATCCGTTGTTCTTTAAACTTATTTTTGAAAAGCCTTCGGGAAAAATCATTGGCGCACAGGCAATCGGTAAGGGAAATGTCGATAAGCGTGTTGATGTTATTGCCTCGTTTATTATGCTGGGAGGTACGCTGGAAGACCTCAAAGAGCTTGAGCTTTGTTATTCGCCGATGTTCGGCACAGCAAAGGATATTGTAAACCACGCCGCTTTGGTCGGAATGAATATTTTGAACGGAGTGTTCAAACAGGTGCCGGTTACAATGGTGCGCGAACTTGTTGAAAAAAATGCCTGCATTATCGATGTGCGCGAACCGAACGAATTTGCTATGGGGCATATCGTAAATGCAATCAATATTCCTTTAAGCCAATTTAGAGAAAGAATGAATGAAATTCCTAAGAATAAGCCCGTGTATCTGCACTGCCGCTCAAGCCAAAGAAGCTACAATGCCATTTGTGCCATGCAGGGGTGCGGTTATAAAAATGCATATAACATTATGGGTTCGTTTTTAGGCTTAAGCGCTTACGAATATTTTAACGATGTAAAAACCGGCCGAAAGCCTATTGTTACAAAGTACAATTTTAATTAGGGGCAAGGTTTGGAGCACACTACCATATCGGCGAAAAAAAAAGGCCTTTCAAAATTCGATATTTTAAACCTCGTAATCGGTTCGATTATCGGCTGGGGTTCTTTTATTTTGCCGGGCCGTTTTTTCCTGCCTAAGTCAGGTGTGTTAAGCACCATGCTGGGGCTTTGTATCGGCGGTATTTTTGTTATAATAATTCAAAAGGCGTACCAGATTATGCTTTCCAGCCATATAGGGGAGGGCGGCGAATTTTCGTATGCTCTTTCCAACATGGGCAAGATACACGGCTTTATTGTCGGCTGGTCTTTAAGCCTTTGTTATTTGAGTATGATACCGCTGAATGCTACAGCCTATGTTCTGATTTTGCGTAAAATTTTAGGGAAAGCCGTACTGTGGGGTTATTTGTACAAAATAGGTTCCACTGAGGTGTATCTTTCCGATATTTTAATTGCATCGGCCCCCATAATAGTTTTTACGCTGATAAATTTAAAGGGTCTATTCTTAAGTGCTAGAATACAAAACATTATGAGCTCATCGCTTGTGATTATTGTAATAGGTCTTTTTTTGATTATCTTACACAAAAGCGATTTAAAAGTCTTTTCCGAAAATTACCTTGGCTTTTCAAAGCTCTCGCTTGCGAAGGCTGCAGCGGTCATTGCAATAATTCCATTTTTGTTTGTGGGTTTTGACGTAATACCGCAGGTTTCCAGCGACTTACAATTTAAACCGTCAAAGGCCCATTTTACAGCCATTGCGGCAATTCTTTTCGGCGTGTTGGTATACAGCCTTTTGAATGCGATTGCCGGTTTAAGCTACGGGCCTGAGGAAGCGGCACAGCTTGAATGGGCGGTGGCGGCATCCGTAACGGAAAAGACAGGGAATATCGGGTTTGTGTTTTTGCTTGCCGCCCTTTTTTCCGCCGTTACCGGAGGGATTAACGGCTTTATGATAGGCAGCAGCAAACTGCTCGGCGCTATTTCGAAAGAGAAATTAAGCCCCGCATTTTTAGGCGAAAAAAATGCAAAAGGTTTATACCCGAAATCCATTTTGTTTATAGCGGCAGTCAGTTTAATCGGACCGTGGATAGGCCGAGAGGTTATCATCCTTATCGTTGATATGGCTTCGGTGCTAGCGGCCTTGGCCTACACCTATGTCGGCATTATCGGTGTAAAAAAAAGCCGTACAGGTTTTGAAAAAGCCGCTTGTATTCTGACATGCATTATCGGTCTAATCTTTATCGGGCTTTTGCTGATTCCGGGTTCACCTGCACAGCTTACGGCAGGCTCGATTATTTCACTGGTTGCATGGACTTTGCTAGGCATTTTGTTTTACCGTTTCGGGACAAGTGGGAAGCGGCAGCAAAAAAATGAAGTTATTTAAAAAGGCTTTAAAAAAATGTTTCGGATTAAATAACGCCGATACATTTTGAGCTTTGAGTTTGTATAGGAGAAATTATTATGAAAAAAATTGAAAACATTATCGGGTTTATCTTGCTTGCAGCAAGTGTTCTTTTAGGGTACTTTTTTCTTAAAAAAGAAGTATTGTTTTTCCGTTGGCTTATCGGAATCGGCATAGGCTACCTTTTGACGCGTGCCTTTTTCGGCTTTGCAGGAAGTGTAAACAGGGCATTCCGCGCAGGCTCCACAAAACTAATGCGCATTTTAATGTTGATGTTTCTTATTACGGCTATTTTGAATGCAGGTTTTTTAGCTTTTGCAGATGTTTCTTCGTTTAAGCTTTCGGTAAATCCAATCAACTTAGGCCTTTTGGTTGGAGGACTTTTATTCGGATTTGGGATGAGCCTTTGTTCCTGCTGTGCCTCAGGTTCACTTACAGACCTTGTTACGGGACTGCCGCGCGGCGGAATTACCCTGTTCTTTTTGTGCTTCGGTGTTTTTGTCGGCTTTCCGTTTCAGGCCCGCTCTTCGTGGGTAAAAGACTCTCTTATAAGCTCAGGAACCGGAAAGGGAGTGTACCTGCCGGACATTTTTGCCTCCAACGGAAAGGGCGGTTATTTGGGAGCAATTTTATTAACGGCTCTTTTTGCAGGTATTGTTATTGCCGTTTCGTATATGTATGAAAAGAGACGCAAGAATGCAAACACCTTTTCGGGTGTGGGCTCGGAAGTTGAGCAAGATACGATAGAAGAATTCGATACAAAAAATTACAAGTTTTTCAGTGCGGAAAACTATGCACATATTTTTTCAAAACCGTGGACACTTGCTACGGGAGCATTCGCCTTCGCCGTTCTTTTTGCTCTGCTTATGGGTTTTGCAAAAACCGGCTGGGGTGTTACGACAGCCTTTGGTTTGTGGTTCGGAAAATTTTTGCACCTGTTCGGCGTAAGCACGGAAACTATGGCGAATTTTACGGGACGCTCTGCGGAATTTTTTGAAACTTCCGTTTTTGCAAACGGTACTTCGCTGCAGGACATCGGTATTATCATCGGAACCATTATCTGTCTTTTGCTTGCAGGGACATTCACTTCTACCTTCAAATCGGAACTTAAAATAACATGGAAGGATGCCCTTGTGTACGCTGTAGGAGGGTTTACAATGGGTATCGGTACACGCTTTGCAAACGGCTGTAACGCGGGAGCTCTCTTTACCCCGATTGCCCATTTTTCACTTTCAGGCTGGCTGTATCTTATCTTTGTAACTTCAGGCGGCATTTTAGGAAACATGCTTTTAAAGGGTATGAAGCGGATATAAGACACTTCTGCTCGAAAGGCGCGCCGGTACCGGGGCTTGAGAGTAGACGGGGTACACCTATAAGAGCAGCAGGATTTACTGCATAGCGAAACAGCTGAAAAGAGTCAGGAAGATACTTAATCCACTGCCTCAAGGCTGCCGCTTCTTCGGGATAAAAGATTTGCAAGAAAAAATATTATGCATAAAAAAGAGCTTGACGTATATCCGGTTTTGTTTCCTATGCCGGTTTTGATGAACCTTGATGAAGAGCAAAAAACCGCAAGCAATCTTAAAAACAAAAAAACTTTGTATGCAGCGTAAACAGACTTCGATTCAAACACAGCTTTTTTCTCTACAGGATACGGCATATAAAAATTTTATGCAAAAGCTCATTCCGAGCGTTGATAAGGCTGCAGTAATCGGAATTAGAACACCGGTTTTACGAAAGTTTGCGAAAAACTTTTTTAAAACAAAACCGGCAGGTGCCCTACGCTTTATGCAAAATCTGCCGCACCGCTATTTTGAAGAAAACAATCTACATGCGTTTTTAATCGAAAACATACAAGATTTCGATACTGCCGCCTGTGAAACGGAAATGTTTTTACCGTGTATCGATAACTGGGCAACCTGCGACTCCTTTAAGCCGCCGGTATTTAAAAAATACCCCGATGCCGTTTATAAAAAAATCCATATGTGGATTCAATCGGCGCATGCGTATACCGTCAGATACGCAATCGGCCTTTTGCTTTCAAATTATCTTGATGAGCGGTTTAAGGTCGAAATGCTGAAAATAGTTTCAAACGTGCATTCGGAAGAATATTATGTCAATATGATGATTGCGTGGTATTTTAGTTTTGCGCTTATTAAACGGTATGACGACACCCTTCCGTATATTCGGCAGAAAACGCTCAGTCCATTTACGCATAACAAGACGATTCAAAAAGCGGTAGAAAGCAGGCGGTTGCCGGCCGATGTAAAGGCATATTTAAAAACGCTGAAAGTACAATAGAACGGATTTTGCCTTACTCCCCGATGCGCCGCCAGTGCCAGCCGAAAACGGAATGGGCGTTGGTAACAACCATAAAGGCCTTAGGGTCGTTTTCATTTAAAAAATCTTTCAGTTTTACAAAATCGCGGCGCGACATAACGGTTTGTATAACCGTCCGCTCCGTCTTTGTATATGCGCCGGTCGCCTTGTAGACATTTGCAGAACGCCCCAGTTTGACCATAAAGGTGCACAGGGCTTCAGGCTTGTCTGTATTAATAATGCAGTACTTGCTTGTATTCAATCCGTCTATCACAAAATCTATTACGAGCCCGTTCATTATAACACCTACAAGAGAAAAAAGGGCGGTTTCTCTGCCGTATGCAAAGCCTGCAAAAAGCGTAATTATAAAATCGGTTAAAAGGCAGCCCTTACCCAAGTCAAGGCCGGCATATTTTTGTAAAATCATTGCGGCAATGTCGCTTCCCCCCGTTGAGGCATAGCGGTTAAGTACAATTCCCGCACCGCAGCCGTAAAGCAGCACGGCGGTAATAAGCTGCAAAAACGTATCCTTTACCAAAGGCACCGGTACTGGCAAAAAGATTTCCAAAAGCCAAACGGCTCCTGAAAGGCCTAAGGCTGCGCAAACGGTTTTTATACCGAATTTGTTTCCGATAATCAAAAAGCCTAAGGCGAATAAAACGATGTTTACGATAACCAATAAGGCTCCGGTCGAAAGCGGGATATACTTTGCAAGAACCAAGGCCATTCCGGTCGCCCCGCCCAGCGACAGGTTGGAAGGCAATAGAAAAAAGTGAATGCCCGAAGCAATCATCAAAACACCGAAGGTGATACAAAAAAAGTTTTTAAATTTTTCTTTCATTTAATCCTCAAAAAAGTACAAAGAGCTTTACAGAGTTTTTCTATTGCGTATGCTATTTTGAAGTCATATTGATAATATCGTCATATGAGGCGGCAGAGACTCCTTCTGCGATAAGAGCCTTCATTCTTTCCGCGTACATTTTGGAAGGCTCGTCTTCCGGAACAACGGATAAGCATTTTTCAAATGAAGCCAAAGCGTCTTTAAACCGCCGCTGTCGGTAAAGGCTTATGGCTTCTTCAAATATTTCTACAAGTTCAATCATTTGGGGGGCGGCTTCTTCTTTTACGCTCATAACGTTGTACAGCTGTACCGGCGTGTCGATTCCTACGACTCGGACTCTGTCAAGACGCCTGCCTAAAAAAGCGCCGTTCGTTTCTTTCCAAGCAGCTTCCGAAGCTAAAATCCATGTGCCGTATTTTTTGTTGACGCCTTCAAGACGGGCGGCAAGGTTTACATCGTTTCCCATAATCGTGTAGTTCATTTTTTTTTCGGTTCCCATATTACCGACAACCATATCGCCGGTGTTTATTCCGATACGCGTAAGAATCGGCATCGGGATATTTCCAGCACTGTATAGCTGTTCGTTCAGTTTTGTTTCGGCTTCTTTCATTCTGACCGCCGCAAGGCAGGCACGGTATGCATGGTCGGGCAAATCAGCCGGAGCACCGAAAAAGGAAACGATTGCATCTCCTATGTACTTGTCGATGGTGCCGCTTTGCTGCAAAATGATGTCGCTCATCTTTGTTAAGTAAATGTTTAAGACGGAAACAAGATCTTCGGGACTGACCTTTTCGGAGAGGGTGGAAAATGATTTTATGTCGGTAAACAAGGCGGTAATTCTTTTTTTCTTTCCGCCTAAAGAAAGCTTTTCAGGATCGGCTACTATTTCGTTTACAACATCATCGGAGAGGTAGACGCCGAAAGCCTTTCGCAAAAAGCTTTTTTCCTTTTCTGTCAAAATAAAATTAAGGAGCAAGATGATGAGGAAGGAGACAGCCGCCGACATAACCGGAATAAAAAGCTGAAGATATATTGAAGCAAAAACGAATAAAAGGGCGCCTGCCGCTGAAATAAAAAGCAGGGCAGATAATGCGAAAAGAATTTTTGCATAGCCTTTTTCGATTTTTCTTAAAACGGCGGCAGCAAGACACAGAAGGATAAAGGCGGCTATGACCGAAACCGGTTTGGGAACGGGCCTTATAAAGGCCTCGTTCATAATTGTGTTGTAGATGTTTGCATGTGTGCCGACATTGGGATAGGCGTTCCAAAAGGGGTTAACGCCCAAATCGGAGGTGCCGACACCGCTATAGCCTATCAGTGCAAATGAATCTTTACAGAAGGAGCCGATATATTCAAGATGTTCCGTATAGGTTTGATATTCGGTTTTTGTATCGGCAAACAGTTTTGCAACATAGGCGTCGGCTGCGGCGTAATCGGCATTTGTTTCTTTTACAGCAGCAAAAACCTCATGTATTTCGTGCTCGAACCCGCTGTTCAAAAAGGTTTCGAAATGCTCGAAAAAAGTTTTTCGCGCTTTAAAATAATGCTCATAGCCGGTTTCCGTTCCGTTCAGCAGGGCTTCTTTCCGGCTTTCCAAATCTGCATATTCCTTTTGCAGGCGGAGAACTGCATCGTTATAAGAAAGGTAGCCGTTTTCGGTTTTGATGTGCAGGGCATAAACGGCATCTAAAAGGTGAATAAGATTTTTTTCGATTGTGTCGGCATAAATTAAAGCGTATACGGAAAGGTTTTTAAAACTGCCGTTTTCAGGTATTTCGCTGTGGGAAAACGGTTTTTTAAGCCAGTTTATTAAAAGGTTTCCATTCTTATCGAGGGGAATGACGAGGTCTTTTTTATTTTGCAGATTGCGCGGATTTTTTGCATTTTTTAAAATAAGCCTGCTGCCTTTCCGTATAATTTTTTCAGGTTGTAACAGCTCTAAAATCGGCGCAAAAACCAGCTGGCTTATATATTTCCCGTTGTATTCGTAAAAAAGAGAAATGCGTCTTCTTACCCCGTCTTCATCGATAACGACATTCGGAAATCCTGCCCCCTTTGCATGCTGCAAAATGGGTATAATGGTCGGGGCTATGCCGTACTCTTCACCTGAAGCTTTTCTGGCTGCATGGGTTTCCTTTTGAAAAAGTCCGTCCGTATCCTCTACGGTGTTAAAAAGGAAACGGTTGTAAGCAAATTCCTTTGCGGGCTCCGCTTCGGTGCTGATGTTTATATTGGAGGCATTTATAGTCAAAAATGTGTTTCCGAAAAAGCGGACGGCGTTTCCCATATATGCATCGTTATCGACAAAAGCTCTTTGTTTAACTGATTGGGAAAGATGATCTATTTTCGATTGTAAATAGGAAGACATATCGTTTCCTGCAGAGCGGACTTCGGTAAGGGGGATATTTTTTGAGGCAACCGCATTCGAGAATTCGGAAATGTATTCGCTTACTTCTTCCGAAAGCGATTCATATTGTTTAGGCAAATCGTACTCGACATATTCGCCGTTTACGCCGCTTCTTCCCGGCGATAGGTATTCAATATCAAATACGGCCGTTTTCCCGCCCGCTTCCTTTAGACGGATTAACACATTTGCAAGTATATCACGGGGCCACGGCCATGCACCTACTTCTTCAATAGAAAAATCGTCTATATTCAAAAGTAAAACCTCGCTGCGTTCCGTAACTTCAGGTTTTATTTTAAGAAGCATATCGTATATTCCGTTTTCCGCATTGCGTCCCAATCTAAAAAAAGTGAGTACTGTAAAAACGGAACAGACACCTAAGACGATGATAAAATCGATATTTTTTTTAAAAGACAAAAAGAATCTTTTTTTTGTTTCTTTCATCGTGTGATCCTTTTAGGGCTTATATTTTAAAAAGCTATAGCTTTTGCATTTAAAGGTAGCTATAACTTTTGCTGCCTTTTTTAAGACGCCTTACAGTATAACGAAAAAAAGCGGCGATAACAAGCGGTAATGCACCGTACGCGCTTGCTGCATTGTGGTTGTATATTGCAAGGCGCTTAACGGAAGGACTAGCCTGACCAGCCTAGCTTTGAGCGCAGGGCCTTGTAAAAATTGTCAGGTGAACAGCCTGCAAGTTTTACCTTATCAGGTGATTCGCTTATAATTATTTCGTCGTTTTCTTTAAGAGAAAACGCTTCCTGCCCGTCGACCGAAAGAATTGTTTCTTTTGTGCGGATAGGTAAAACCTTTATTGTCATTGTGCCGGAAGACGGTAAAACCAGCGGGCGGTTAGAAAGGGAAAACGGTGAGACCTGTGTAAGAACGAAGGCTGAAACGCCGGGATCCAATATGGGGCCGCCCGATGCTGCGGAATAGGCCGTTGAGCCTGTTGGTGTAGAGACGATGACGCCGTCTGACCTGAAAGTGCCGAAGGAAATACCGTTTAGCGAAATTGCAAGGTCAATCAGTTTTGCAATACCTGAACCGGAAACTACAACATCGTTTAAGGCATTAAAGGCGCCGATTATTTTTCCCTTGCGTTTTATTTTTGCCGAAAGCAAAAGCCGTTCGTGAAGGCTTTTTTTTTCGTTTAAAAACCGCATAAGTTCGCGCTTCCATACCTTCGGCTCTATATCGGCGATAAACCCGAAGCGGCCAAGGTTTACCGGAAACACGGGAATATTTTTCGGTGCACAATACCGCGCGGCAAATAAAACGGCGCCGTCCCCGCCTAGGCTTACGGCAAAATCGTAATCATCTTGTAATTCGGCCGAAAGGGGAAGGCCGGTATATCGGTAAACGGAGAAGTCTATATTATTGTCTTTTAAAAAAGATTGAATTTCGCCGCTTAACGTTTCGGCATTGGGTTTTTCGGCACTTATTATAATTAATGCTTTTTTCATTTTTTTATCGGGTTCGTTTTTTTCAATGCAGCCTAAACTGTTTTACGGCAGGGTAGCCAGGACCTTCGCGATGTCTGCCGATTTTTTTGAACCGAGGCGCGGGTATAAGGGAAATAAAACGCAGCGGAGCAAAAGCGAGGTTGCATTGATAAAATCTTCTTGCCGGTCTTTTAAATACTCTACGGTAGAATTCTTAAATGCAAGTTCAATGTCGATATTTTTTTTGGCCGCATACTTTTGAACGTCGGAAACACCTGAATTTAAAATAACGGGAAAAGAATAGACGGGATTAACCGTATCCGGAGCAGCAGGAATTGTTTTATGTTTGCTTTGCATAAGCGCGCGCAGATAAAGCTCATGCATTTCTTTGCGCAGCTCCGTATTTTTTGCCATTTGTTTTAGCTGCACAAAGGCTAACGAAGCGTTGATATCCGGCAAAAGGTCGGTTACGGGTGCTTGTTCATAAAGCTTTTTTAAAACGATGGAATTGCGTCTTTCCGGGGCAAGCAATACTGCCCCGCCGCCGCCGGTTAAAATATCCTTTTCTTCCAAGCCCAAAATAGAAAAAATGCCGAGCGAGCCTGCGTACCTTTCTTTATAAAGGGCGCCTGCACTTTGCGAAAGGTCTTCTATGACGGGAATACCAAGGGAGAGGATTTCCTCGATTTCGGGTAAAAAACCCAAGGTTTCATGCAATATAACCGTCCGTCCGCCGTTTTTTACGGCTTCTTCGATAGCTTCTGCGGTAACAAGGGCGTTTTCCTGCCGGACGTCTATCACCAGCGGCCTATATTTTTTGCGGATAAGTTCTACATACTGCCACGAAGGTGCCAGCGCAGAAATAATGACCTGCGCTCCTTCTTCCAAATCAAGCGCATTGAGGGCGTATGATAAGGCGATTGCGGGGCTTCGGAATGCGGCGGCGCCTGACACCTGAAAGGCTTCGCAGACAAGCTTTATAAGCTTTTGGTTCATTTCGCCGGGTCCGATTTTTTCTTCGACCATACACGTCAGCACCGCATCCATCTCGGTACGTCTTATGGTAGAGCTGTATACGGGTATTTTCATATTAGTTGAAGGTTGTCAATTTTTGCAGTTCTTTGGGATTGAAAAGTCTGTGGATATCCAAGATTATCAAATAGCCGGGGTCTCTCCGTGCAACTCCGTGGATATATTCTGCGCCTATACCTGCAATCATCTGGGGCGGAGGCTGAATTTCATGCTTTTTTACGTCTACTACGCGCGCAACCCTGTCAATTATAATGCCGATTTTATTGTCTTCTATTTTTAAAATGATAAATCCGCCTAGAAATTCGTCTCCTGCGTCCAGCTGCGCCTTTTTTATGTGAAACCGCTTGTGCAGACTTATTATGGGGATAATCTCGCTTCTCAAGTTAAAGATACCTTCGACATAATACGGCGCATTCGGTATCGGTCTTACTTCCTGAACCCTGACTATTTGGTCAACATCCATAATTTCTACGCCGTAAAGCTCTTCGCCGAGCTGAAAGGTAACCAGCTTAAATATTTCATCGTCTTCCGTTTTTATTTTTTTATTCCGGTTTATAGTTTCCGCCATATAGTCAACCTCCGTGTGTTAACAATAGCACAAAACGAAAGATTTTTCAAGCCTTGAAGCTAAGATGAGGGGCTTTGTGTGGGGTGCAGCAAGATGGGGCAGCGTTTATCGCTTAAAACATTCTGTACAGTTGCGGTATACCGTTTCGGCCAGTTCTTCTATGCTCACGGAGCGGATTTCGGAAACCGCCGCATAGGTGTATTCTATTAAAAGGGGCGTGTTAAGCTTTCCGCGGAACGGACGCGGCGCCAAATAGGGAGCATCGGTTTCCAAAAGCAGCTTGTCTTCCGGCACAGAGCGTATAAGCTCTGCAATGCTGTCTTTATCCGCCTGTTTTTTTGCGTAGGTAATAGTGCCTGGAAACGAGATGTACCAGCCCCTTTCCAAAAAGCGTTTTGCTTCTTCTATGCCGTAAGAATAACAGTGAATAACGCCTTTGTGATGCCCTATTTCGTCTATACATTTTAGGGTTTCGGAAAAGGCCGAGCGCGAATGGATAATAACTGCAAGTTTTTTTTCTTTGGCTAATTTCAGCTGGGCCTTAAAAAGGTGCTTTTCACCTTCGATGTCGGTTGTGCCGGCTCTTTGTCCTTTTGCAATGGCTTCCGCCGCCGCCTGCCCGTTCCAATGCCGGTCAAGTCCGCATTCGCCGAGGGCTCCGTATGCAGGGTTTCCTGCAAAAAGGGCGGCAAGGTCGGCTTTTAGCGCCTCTATCGATTTTTCAGGTGCCGCGATGCATTCTGCGTGCGGCCAGATACCGGCGGCAAAATGTATAAAATCGGGGGTTTTTCCGTTTAGCGCTTCGGTTATACCGTTTTGCCTTTTGTTTAAATCGCCCGGTTCCGTGCCTATGTCCATCAAAAATCGGTATTTTTTCTCCGTCATTTCTTTTAAAAACGAACAATCTTTGCCGTTCCTTTCCAAAATCATAAAAATATGGGCGTGAGAATCGGAAAACATATTGACCACCTTCTAAATTTCGTGTATTATAGCACATCTGCTGAAGTGGTGGAATAGGTAGACACTAGGGACTTAAAATCCCTTGGCAGTAATGCCGTACGGGTTCAATTCCCGTCTTCAGCAAGTTCCTTTTGCTTTTTATCAAGCGTTTAAAATACACAAAATCCGTAGAATATGCTAATACTATTTTTTTTCTTTCCGATACTTAATACATACGTAGCAAATTTCGGGAGGAATTTATGAGAAAGCATAGCGTAATTTTATATTTAATTTATTTGTTTGTAGGTTTTGTATTTGCACAGGAGGGAGCTTATAATTATGAAGCCTATGCTTCATATTATGCAGACGCTTTTAACGGCAAGCCCACGGCCAACGGTGAAATTTTCGATATGAATGCATATACGGCAGCACATAAAACTCTGCCTTTTGGAACGATGGTAGAAGTTACAAACCTTGAAAACGGAAAAAAAGTTGTGGTAAGAATTAACGATAGAGGCCCCTTTGTAGGCAATAGGGATATAGACCTTTCTAAGGCCGCTGCTGCAGCTTTGGATATGCTTTCACGGGGCGTAACGCGTGTTGCTATAAGAACCATCGATTCTGCTGACAAAGGTGCTTTCGGAATGCAAAACACGGCGGATACGGCGGGAAGCGCTTCCCAAGATCAATATCAACAAAATCAGGCGGCGCAGCAGCCGAATAACGGGCAAAATCAATATAACCAGCAGGGTACATATCAGCAAACTCAAGGTCAGATGCAAAACGGTATGGTGTATGTTCCCACGACGGCTGCAGAAACAAGCGGTCCCTTATGGCGTATTCAGCTCGGTTCTTTTGCAAGGGAGGAAAACGCACTAAGGCTTGTCTCTAAACTGAGAAAAATAGGGTTTGAACCTGCATACGAAAAAACCGAAACCCACGTCAGGGTTGTTCTCTATGGAATACGCCCCTACGATCTGGAAAAGGTAAAAAACGTTTTAGAACAAAACAGTTACAGAGATTATATTTTAAGGCAGGAAAGTTGGTAATTAAACGATTGACAATAACATAAAACCTCCTAAATATATAAGTTGTCCCGGGCCGGTAACACGGTTCGGGCTTTTTTTTGCCTTGAAACAAATCCCTTAATATGCTAAAGTGAATCGGTAGCTTATGACAACTCAATTCCTTTTATCCGAGATTAACGCCTTTTTACGGAAACGGGATTCTTGGTTTTCGATGCAGGATTTATTGGACTTTATCTCTTTGGAAGATGAAGCTTTTACCCGCCGGCGCCTTTCGGATTTGCTGATAGGCGGAGGGCTTGCCTATGTAATTCCGTTTGACCGGAACGGCACGGAAGCGTGGATCGGCAGAAACCGTTTTTTTTCAGGAAAGGTATTTCCCATTCAGGTTTCCGATTTGGAAAGGGAAGAGGGAATTTTTATTGCAGGTTCGCGGTTTTTGCCTTTTTTAAAGCCCGGAAACTATGAACACGAGGCAAAAATTTTTTACAAGGGAAAAGAGATTCCGAAAAAAAAAGCCTACCTGCCGTTTGAAAGAATTGCAAACTTTTATTTTTTATATACCGAAAACGATGTTTCGCACGTTTTATGCGAAAGCGATGAAGAAAATAAACTGCTTTTGTCGGAGAGCGATGACGGAGGCGATGAGAACTTTACGTATGCGGTAAGTGTGTGGGATTTTTCCGCCGTTTACGAGGATTGCGGTTTTACTTATCCTATACGGCTTTTTGTAAAAATTGAAGACTGGGATAACGGCTGTTTTGAAATTATTGCTGATTCATATCCCAACCTTACCGAGCACGACATTAACCTCTGGTTTGAAGTTTTTGAAAGCGCAGTAAAAAATGCCATAGGCGTTTTGCATATTAATGCTTCTACGCAGGAAATATTGGCTTTTGCGTATTTTATCTGCAGCGACTTTATTTTCGGCGATCACTCTGCCCCGATGGAGCTTTTTTTTGAAAAGAAAAATGTTTTTGCCGTTGTTCCCTACGGAATAGAAGAAAAATTTTGGATTATCGGTAAACCCGTTCCCATTTTAAACGAATGGTTTGAATATCCGTATAGGCCTTCTACAAACGAAGAACATTTTTTTAAAACCTTAAAAATGCCGGTTACGGAAAATGCGCTGAACGGGTTGATTGTCTCCTTTTTAGCGGATAATTATGCCGGCCGTTTTGCCCCTTCGATAAAGGCGGGCTTTGTAGACGAATGCGCCGAGCTGCTGGTACCTGAAGGCGTTTTAAACAGGGAAGGGCAGCTTGCAAAATGTAAAAATATTTTAGCGGAGCGGTACGATTATTATGCCGAAAGTTTTAATCCCTTTACCGACACCGTTTTTTGCGAGGTACGCTCGTCTCTGGTCTACCTTTACCGGCAGCTGCTTAGGTTTATCAACAAGCTAAGAAGCTTGAACGCCGTTCCTTCCGACTTTAAAAATCAATCGTCGCTTATTATAAGCCAAATCATAAACAAGTTGCTGCAGTGCTTTGAATTTTTGCTTTCGATGACGGAGGACGAATACGGATATATCGATATTATGACCGTTTCGCTGGAAAACCTTTCGTACGTGTATACGGACGTAAAGGTCGATATAATCAATACCCTTTCCGCAATGGAAAAGAACAAGGGGTACCGGTAAAATGTTTGGAAACGGTACTCGGAATACTTATGGAGGAATTATTATGAAAAATAATCTTGAAGCTGTTGCGCTTTCGATTAGAAGCCTTTCGATGGACGCCATAGAAAAGGCTGCATCGGGACACCCCGGTCTGCCCTTGGGCGCCGCCGAATTGGGAGCTTGTCTGTACGGAAAAATCTTAAAGCATAACCCGAAAAACCCGCAGTGGCAGGATAGGGACCGCTTTGTACTGTCGGCGGGACACGGTTCGATGCTGCTGTATTCGATTTTGCATATTGCAGGTTACGGCGTTTCGCTTGACGATATTAAAAATTTTAGGCAGCTCGGCTCGAAGTGTCCCGGTCATCCCGAATACGGCGAAACGCCCGGCATTGAAACGACGACCGGCCCCTTGGGTCAGGGCATTTCCACTGCCGTCGGTATGGCGATCGCTGAGCAGATGCTGGCCGCCCGCTTTAATACGGCCGAACACCGGATTGTCGACCATTACACCTATGCACTGGTCGGTGAAGGTTGTTTGATGGAAGGCGTTTCTTCGGAAGCCTCAAGCCTTGCCGGGCACCTAAAGCTCGGAAAACTCATCGTGTATTATGACGAGAACAAGATTACGATAGACGGTTCGACCGATATTACCTTTACCGAAGATATTGCCGCACGGTACAAGGCTTACGGCTGGCAGGTCTTGCACGGTTCTATGTATTCATTCGACGATATTGAACGGCTTACGGCAGAGGCCAAAAAGGACGGACGCCCCTCGCTCATTGTTTTAAAGTCGGTGATAGGACAGGGCGCCCCTTCTGTTGCGGGTAAAAACAAGGCACACGGAGCCCCCTTGGGGAAGGACGGGCTTATCGAAGCCAAAAAGAATCTGGGGCTCGATTCTTCAAAATCGTTTTACGTCGCCGACGAAGCCTACGCCTTTTTTAAACAGCGGAATGAAGAATTGGCGAAAACGGAAGAAGAATGGAACAAAACCTTTGAAAACTGGAGTCTGGCAAATCCTGAAAAACGCAAGGAGTGGGATTTCCGTTTTTCTACGGACAAACAGGCGGCTGCAGTAAGGGGCGTGCAGCTTTCCGAATGTAAAAAAGACGAATCGCTTGCAACCCGGGCAGCCTCCAAAAAGGTCTTAAACGAATTTGCAAAGCAGCTTCCCAATCTGGTCGGCGGTTCTGCAGACCTTGAAGGACCCAATGCAGTCGGGCTTGACGGGGTTACGGCCTTTTCGCCTGAAACACCTGACGGCCGCTATCTGTATTACGGCATACGGGAATTTGCTATGGGCACGGTTGCAAACGGCATTCAGGTACACGGCGGTTTTAGGGCCTTTTGTGCGACCTTTTTGGTGTTTGCCGATTATCTGCGCCCCGCATTACGGCTTGCTGCGCTGATGCGCCTGCCTTCGATATTCGTTTTTACGCACGATTCAATATTTGTCGGGGAAGACGGGCCCACGCATCAGCCCGTAGAGCTTTTAGCCTCGCTTAGGGCAATTCCGAATGTGCTGGTTTTGCGGCCCGCCGATGCTGAAGAAACGGGGGAAGCCTGGCGGCAGGCACTGTTGTATCGGGACGGACCTGCATGCCTTATTTTAAGCCGTCAGAGCCTGCCTATTTTGGAAAAGGCGGATAAAAACTGGCGGACGCACACGGAAAACGGCGCCTATGTCGTAAAAGACACGGAGGGAAAACCCGATACGGTTATTTTAGCCACGGGCTCTGAGGTTTCGATGGCCGTACAGGCTGCGGAAATGCTGCCTTTCGAAAAGGTGCGGGTTGTTTCGGTTTTGTGCAAGGAACGGTTCGAAAATGCTCCGGAAGAATTTAAGCGAAATATTTTGGGCGGAAACAAAGGCGATGTACGGATTATTACTGCAGAAGCGGGCATACGGCAAGGCTGGGAAGGCTGGACAAGGTGCACGAGCGATAACTTTTCGATAGAACGCTTCGGAACCTCGGCCCCTGCCGGCAAGGTCGCCGAACACCTCGGCTTTACAGCAAAAAACTTAGCCGATTTAATCGAAAAATAGACGGTTAAAAAACGATGAAACCATTTATTCGTGTTTCTCCGATAGAATCATCTTGTTTGTTTTTCGCGTACGTACTATAATAACGTATGGGCATCTCTAAAAACCTTGTTGGATTTTTAGAGATGCCCGACGAGTTTTTCATAAGTCTTTATATATTAATGACTTATGAAAAACATCGCAAATTAAATTTAAGGAAACCCTCTAAAAACTGATGTTTTTAGAGGCTCCCGTATATACACTGCATTACGAACGGATTAGCCGTTATCGGCCATAAATTTTCTTATCTTTTGTAAGTTTATATCCGATATGAATTTATAGGCTTATGAAAAATTAAGAAGGAATATTGATTAAACAGTGTTTTTTGCTTTAATCTATATTCCCTTGGTCTTAATACCGCCTTGTAATTTAAGGAGCCGTTTTATGAGAAAGGAACATGATTTACTCGGAGAATTGAAAATTCCGAAAAATGCATATTATGGGATTCAGACCTTTAGAAGTACGGAGAATTTTAAGATTACCGATTTTAAAATTTGCGATTTTCCCGACCTTATCAAGGGGTTAGCTTACACCAAACAGGCCGCAGCGGAAGCAAATTACGAATTGGGCTATTTGAATAAGACCGTTTACAAGGCGATAGTGCAGGCGTGCAAGGAAGTTGCGGAAGGAAAATTCGACAAGGAATTCGTCGTGGATATGATTCAAGGCGGGGCCGGTACTTCCACCAATATGAATGCGAACGAGGTTATCGCAAACCGTGCAAACGAAATTTTGGGAAAGAGCAAGGGTTCGTACAGCCCCTGTCATCCGAATAATCATGTGAACCTCGCCCAGTCCACCAACGACGCGTATCCGACTGCCATAAAACTGGGAATTTGTTTAAACACAAAACCGCTTATCGATGAGCTGGACGAACTTATCGAGGCCTTTAGGATTAAGGGCAAGGAATTGGGCAATCATATCAAAATGGGCAGAACCCAGCTTCAAGACGCCGTTCCCATGACGCTCGGGCAGGAATTCGAATCTTATGCGGCAGCCTTGGAAAGCGAAATTCCCCAAATTATGTTTGCGGAAAAAAACCTGCATACCATCAATATGGGCGCAACGGCCATCGGTACGGGAATAAATTCAGACCCCTTATACACACCTAAGGTAACCGAACATCTTTCGAAAATTTCGGGCTTTAAACTGAAGGCGGCAAAAAATCTTATTGCGGCTACCAACGATACGACGGATTTTGTAACCTATTCTTCCCAGCTGAAAAGACTTGCCGTAAAGGTTTCCAAGATTTGCAGCGATTTGCGTATTCTTTCTTCGGGGCCGCGCACCGGCTTTTTCGATATAAGTCTTCCGCCCATGCAGCCCGGCTCTTCGATTATGCCGGGAAAGGTAAATCCCGTTATTCCCGAAGTGGTGAACCAAGCCTGTTTTAGGGTAATCGGCAACGATACGGCTGTTATGATGGCCTCCGAAGCGGGGCAGCTTGAGCTGAACGTTTTTGAACCGATTATCGTGTATTCAATTTTCGAATCGATACGGCTTTTGATTAACGGAATGAAGACCCTGCGCGAACGCTGTGTGTGCGGCATTGTCGGCAATTACGAACACTGTAAAGAAAGCGTTCATAGGAGTATAAGCATCGTAACGGCCCTTAATCCTGTTATCGGATACGAGGCTTCTTCCGACATTGCCAAGACGGCGTTGCAAGACAACCGCAGCGTGTACGATATTGTTTTGGAGCGGGGACTTCTTTTAAAAGAAAAACTCGACGAGGTACTCAAGCCCGAAAATATGACAAAGCCTAAAAAAATGAAATAAATCCTGAAAAGAGGCCGGACGCATTAAAACGGCTTACGGCTTTTAAAAACACGGGGAGGGAAGTTTTTATGGATTATTCCGATATTTTAAAGTCTGCGGAACACTATCTTGCAGAAGAAACCGAACAGCGTTTTATCGATGAGGTTAAAGCCCTAATCGAAAAAAAAGACGAAAAAGAATTGTACGACCGCTTTTACCGCGATTTGGAATTCGGGACGGCGGGTTTACGGGGGATTATCGGCGGAGGCACAAACCGTATGAACCCGAACGTAATAAAAAAAGCAACACAGGGCTTGGCGTCCTATCTTATAAAGGCAAAACCCGAAAAAGCGGCGCAGGGCAGTTTAAGCGCCGTCATTGCCTATGATTCCAGACACTATTCCGATATCTTCGCCAAAACCGCAGCTCTTATTTTCGCGGCGAACAACATAAAATGCTACCTTTTTTCTTCCTTAAGGCCGACTCCCGAACTGTCGTACGCCATCCGCGAACTCGGCTGCGATACCGGCATTGTGGTAACCGCCTCGCATAATCCGCCTGCATACAACGGCTATAAGGTGTACTGGTCGGACGGCGCACAGATTACGCCCCCGCATGATACGGGTATAATCGAAGAAGTTAATGCGGTCTCTTCGGTAAAAATGATGGAAGAAGATGCGGCCTTGCGTGCGGGCAAACTGCACATCATCGATACGGAAATAGACGAAAAGTATTGGGCCCTTTTAAAACGGAAAATTACGCGCACTGACATCATACAAGAGATGTCCAAGAGCGTCAAAATCGTATATACGCCCCTGCACGGTACGGGCGCCGTCCACGTCGAAAAGGTATTAGGCGATCTGGGCTTTAACGTTATTACCGTGCCCGAACAAAGAAAACCCGACGGCAGCTTTCCCACCGTAAGCTATCCCAATCCCGAAGATCCCAAAGCCTTAAAAATGGCGATCGAATTGGCCGAAAAGGAGGGTGCCGATATTTTGATGGCGACGGATCCCGACGCGGACCGCTTTGCCTGTGCCGTAAAAGACCGAAACGGAAAAATGCAGCTGATAAGCGGCAATCAGATGGGAGCCTTATTTACGGACTACCTTTGCCTTACCTTAAAAGAAAACGGCCGGCTGCCTAAAAATGCGGCGGTTGTACGCTCTATCGTAACATCTTCATTAAGCGACCGTATTGCAGCCTCTTACGGCGTAAAAACCGTCGAGTGTTTAACCGGCTTTAAATGGATTTGCGGCGTGGCCGAGCAGATGGTAACAACGGGCTCGGATACCTATATCTTCGGTTATGAAGAAAGTTTCGGCTATAACTTCGGCACCGAGGTCAGGGATAAGGACGGTATTGCCGCCTCTGCGGTGTGTTCCGAAATGACCTTGTACTGGCGGAAAAGGGGTAAAAGTTTATTAGGCCGCTTAGATGAACTGTTTTTGCAATTCGGCTTTTACGGAGAAAAAACCATCAATTTGGCCTATCCGGGTGCGGAGGGCTTACAAATAATGCAAAATATGATGAAAGAGGTTAGGGCTAAACGCTTACAGGAAGTTGCCGGTGTAAAGGTAGAAAAAATCCGCGATATTCAAGAAAGTGTCGAATACCCGCCGTCCGTCTTTGAAAAGGCCGTTCCCGTTTCGCTTCCCAAAAGCAACGTACTGCAATATTATCTGGAAGACGGAAGCATTATCTGTATACGCCCCAGCGGTACGGAACCTAAAATCAAGGTGTACATTCTGCATCCGGAAAAAGCCGATCACTCCGTGCAGGCGGCAAGGACCGCTTCGGATAAAAAAATTGCGGAATTCGAAACACATTTTAATGGAGTGTTAAACAGCTGATGCCTTCGTATGAATGGATCAGCGCGGTGTACGATAAGGCGGTCTTTGCCGCCTTTGATACCGAAACGACCGGCATAAAGGCAAAAGAAGAAAGGATCGTGGAAATAGGCTGCGTCAAATTCGACTGCACCGGCGTTATTGCGCGTTACAATGTTTTGATAAATCCCGAAAAACCGATGCCGAAGGAAGCGGGCGAGGTAAATAAAATAACCGACGAGATGCTGGCGGATAAGCCGAAATTCGTACAAGTGCTGCCCGATTTTTTGGACTTTACCCGCAATACCGTTTTGGTGGCGCATAATGCAAGTTTCGACATCGATTTTATAAACTGCGAGCTTGAACGGTGCGGCAAAACGGCTTTAACAAACAAGGTCTTCGATACCCTCATTTTTGCACGGGACGTCTTTCCCGGACTGCAAAGTTATGCACTGCAAAACCTTGCACTTCAGTTCGGCATACAGGCCGTAAACGCACACCGTGCCGAAGATGATGCGCGGGTATGTATGGAATTTTTTCATATTGCGGTAAACCGCTTTTTTTCTGCAAACAAAGAGATGCTTGAATACTATAAGAACAAGGTGGATATTGCCGAATACCTTAAAACGAAGGATCCCGAACCTGATAATAAAAACATCGCACAAAACCTGTTTTAAAATGCGCAAATTCGATACGGAATCGATGTTAGGATAAGCTATGTTGAGCCTTTAAATGCCGCGGGGCGCTTTTTGCGGGTCGATCGGTGTGTTTTTATTATATACCATAAAATAAAGCCGCGCCTTGCCCGTAAACAGTTCCGAACCGAGCTCGCCGAGCTTTTTACCGGTTTTGACCGTATCGTCTTTTTTTACACTGATTTTTTCAAGCCCGCCGTACACGTAAATATGCTTGGTCTTTGACTGCACAAACACCACCTGCCCGAAGCCGCGGTGTGTTCCCGTCGAAACCACCTTTCCGGAGGCAATCGCTTTGACGTCCTGCCCCTTTTTCGAATCGATGACCACGCCTGCAATCTTCCCTGAAAGATACGAGACCTCGGAGGCAGGTACGGGCCAAAGCAGTTTGGGGTCTGCCTGTTTTCCGGAGCTGGAAGGTGGGCGTTGGGAAGACTTTTTTACCGCTTTTGAAGATGAGGCCGTTGTTCCGCCTTTCGGCCCGCTGTAGGCGGCGCCCGGCTTCGGCAGTTTTATGCTTTGTCCCGTTTTTATAACCGTGTTTTCGATAAACCCGTTTATCCATAACAATTCCGAAAAATTAACGCCGAATTTTCTCGATATGCCGAATAGGGTATCCCCGTTTTGAATCTTATAGGTTTGGGGCGCATCCGTTTTTTCCTGCATGTGTTTTTTTGCAGAAGAAGGCATTTTTTCCGTTTGGCGCGGCTTTTCCGCAAGGGAAACGGCTTCGGACGTTTTTTTTTGCAGTGCGCTCGGAATAATCAGCTTTTGACCGGCTTTGATCTTGGAGTTGTCTGTTAAATTGTTTGTTTCCAAAATGAGAGAAACGGGAACGCGGTATCGTTTGCTTAACGCATACAGAGTTTCGCCTTTTTCTATTGTATGGACAATATCTTCCGCGTACGACTTGGCGCACAGTTGTGAGAATAAAATAAAAATAAAACAAAAAGCGAATTTATGTTTACCCATATGATCGAAACACTGTCCTTTGCTCCCGATCGGAATTACCTATATGCATTAAAAAATGCATCGGTATTAAGGCTGTTGATTTTTGTCCCCACAGGATAGGCCCTTAAAATATTTGTTCTGCCTTGCTGCAGGTGAACGGAGGTAATACCGTGCCTTATGGAGCTGTCCGCTTCGACAAAGGCCGC
This sequence comes from uncultured Treponema sp., assembly GCA_963547785.1. Lineage (GTDB taxonomy): Bacteria > Spirochaetota > Spirochaetia > Treponematales > Treponemataceae > Treponema_B. The sequence goes on from CAUUSH010000011.1 coordinate 37,151, forward strand.
AATTTGGTCGGCCAGCCTTACTAACCGCCCGTCCGTTGCCCTATATATCTTATCGGAATATTTTTCAGGAAATTCTTCAAAATTTACAATTTTTGTTTTGCCGTTATCAAAAATTTTGTTATCGAATTCGTTTTGAATATAAAACACTACCTCTTCGCGGTAAAATTCGTCCATAAGAGGCAAGAGCTCCTTTTCGACGATGGAGTCTTCGATTTCTTTTACGACCTCAGGCAGGTTATCGGTAGCCTGTTTTACGGGAGAAATAATGTCGCGGGTAACGGCTTCGGGCAGATCATGAAACATGGCCGAAAAAAAGTTGTTGTAAATGCGATCATCGTTTAAGTGTAAATCGTAGCTCATTAAAAGGGTGAGTGCGGCGACATAAAAAGAATGGCCCAGCACCGTGGTCGCAGGAACTCTAGGCGTTTGATTCCACCTGATCTGAAAACGGAGTTTTTCGATTTCGGTTATCAGTTTATGCGGTTTTTGGTGCGTAACTAAAAGCTGAATGCCGGTCAATTCCAAAAAGGGGTCTATATCTTTTTGCAAAAACGATTCGATTTCGGTGAGGCGGAAATTTTCATTTACCGGCTTTAACATTTCGAATTCCCGTATCGTCGAGTACTTGTGCGCTGCCTGTATTACTTTCGCCGTTATGTCGTTTTTGTTTTCCGATTCGAAAAGATGGGTCTTGAATTTTTCCAAAAATTGTTCGTCGTCGATTATTGCTCTGTATTTATCAAATATCCATTCGTTTATTTTTTTGTATTCTGCAGGATACTGTTCCCGTATCAGCCTTTGAACGGGAGACTTTATGTCGCAGACGGCTATCTTGCGTAACAGCTCGAACAAGGCTCCTTCGATGACTTTTATCCAATTTATTTTTGCGCCTTTTTTTTCTTCGTATTTTCCGATGATAAAGGCCAAAAAGGTTTTTTCGGCCGACTTATCCATTTCGACTATATCAAAGGGACGGATTAAATCGTTCCACCGCTGGATTGAAAAGGCTTCGAACAATTTTAATACCGTTTTATTTGTAAAAATCATCTTTCGGCTTTATCCCTTTGCTTTTGGTCTTTTTCCATTTTTTCTTTCCAGATTTCAAGTTTTCGTTTTACCTCGTCCGCTTCGCGGTGTTCGTTTAAAACCAAATGCATTTTTCTAAGGGCTTCCAAAAAACGGATTGCCATTTTAAAGTCGGTAATAACGTTTGTGGCAATTTCATATTTTTCACGGTACCGGTCTGCCGATTGCTGCAAAAGTTTTTTTACAAGCCGCAGGTGATACACGATCGTTTCGTAATTATCGGAGTGAGGATCAAGAAGGGTTTTGCTTGCTTCTTTCATGTTGATGATGTTTTTTGCGACGGTTGCAAAGCGCCCCTCTATTTCGACAAAGGACCATCGCCATTTTGTGTTTCCGCCGTAGGCATCTATGACCAGACTGATTGCAAGGCCGAGTTTTCGGATAAGATAATAGCGCTGCTTTTCCGTCATATTGGATATTTCGTTTACCTTCTCCTCGTATTCGGGATAAGAGGCGTCGATAAAATTGGTAACAATTTCTTCAAGATAGATAAGAGGCTTATACAGTGTTTTCCGCGCTTCGTTTAAGATATTTTCGTTTTTGCCGCCCAGCAAGGCTACCGATAACTTAAATTTTGCAATGTATACGGTCGTCAAATAAATCATATCGTTGGCAAGCACCAGTCTTTTATATCCGTCGCCTACGTTGCCTTTTTTTAAAAGAAAGAGAATGTTTTGTTCGTGTTTTAGCAGTTGGTTTATAATTTGGTCGTATTCATAAACTCTTTTTGTGTATAATTCGTTTTTTTCCGTTGTTTCTCCGTCCACAAAGCTGCCCCTTTAATTAAGTATATTTTTTAAGAAGTTCTTCGGCATGTTTAATGGAAGCCTCGCTATATTCATCTCCTGCAAGCATCCGTGCTATTTCTTCGGTTCGTGTTCTGCCCGAAACGGCAGATGCGGATGTTCTTGTAGTCTGTCCTATCGTGTTTTTTTCTATCTTTATATGATTATCGGCATGAGAAGCGATAACCGCAAGGTGTGTTATGCAAAGAATTTGCTTTTTTTTCGATAAGGTTTTCATATGGGCGGCAATGCTCAAGGCAATTTCGCCGCCTATGCCGGTATCGATTTCGTCAAAGATGAGGGTGGACGCCTCATCTCCTGCGGAAAGGACGGTTTTTAAGGCGAGCATGACGCGCGAAAGTTCGCCGCCTGAGGCGATTTTGGTTAGGGGCCGCAAAGGTTCGCCGAGGTTGGAGCTTATCATAAATTCTATTTCGTCAAAACCGAAGGGGTTTGCAATGCGTTTGTTTCCTTCAGGGAGTCTCGTTTCCACACGGACGGCGAATTTGGTTTTCGGCATACCGAGTTTGATGAGCACGTCTTCTACCTGTTTTTGCAGGTGCACGGCGGCTTCTTTTCGTTTTTGTGAAATGAGTGAGCCGAGTTTTAGGATCTTCGATTCCAGTATACCGACGGCGTTTTCCAAATCCGATTTTCCCGCTTCCCGTTTTTGCAGGGTTTCAAGCTGGGCTTGCGCCTCTTCGCCATAGCGTAAGATGTCTTTTACCGAGCCGCCGTACTTTTTTGCTAATTTGTAGATTACCGAAAGCCGTTCCTGCACGTATTCGAGCCGTTGCGGGTCAAAGGTTAGTTTTGAAAGATAAGAGTCTATCGAGGAGCCCAGATCGTCCAGTTCGTAATAGGCCGTTTCAAGCCGTTTTGCGTAGTCTTCAAGGCCCGAATCGGCTGCTTTTGCGGCGCTTAAGTTTTGTGCGGCCCTTTTTACGAGGGAAACGGCAGCGCCCTCACCCGATAATAATTCAGCCGTTTTGTTTAACGAGTCAAAGAGTTTTTCGAATTGGTTTAAGCGTTTTTCTTCGGCTTCCAATTCTTCTTTTTCGTCTTCTTTCAGTTTTGCGCCGCTTATTTCATCGATTGCAAATTGCAAAAGCTCTTGTTTTTCTGCAAGCTGTTTTTCGGAAAGATTAAGGTTTTCAAGCTCTTCCCGTTTTGCAGCCAGCTCCGCATACAGCCCCGTAAAGGTCTTAACTTCGTTGTGTATGCCGGCAAAACCGTCTAAAAATTTCCGGTGTTCTGAAACCTTGAACAAGGACTGATGGTCGTGCTGCCCGTGAATGTCTACCAAAAAAGAGGTTAGTTCTTCTGCCTCGTTCCGTGTAACGGCCGTGCTTTGAATCCAGATATTGGATCGGCCGTTTTGTTTTAAGATGCGCCGCATTAAGACCCGCTCGTCTTCAAGTTCTATTCCATGCTCCGAAAGCCATGCGCGGGCTTCGGTTTGTTCTTTTCCGATAAAAAAGCTGCCGGAAACCGAGCCTTCTTCGGCACCGGTACGGATAATGTCGGACGAGGTTTTGCCGCCTAAAAGGGCCGATAAGGCGCCTATTAAAACGGATTTTCCTGCCCCGGTTTCTCCGGTCAAAACGTTTAAACCGTTTTCGAATTCTATAAAGAGGCTATCTATTAAGGCTATGTTTTTTACGGATAAATTTTCAAGCATCGGTTGTTCCTATTTCTTCAATTATTACCGCCATCCGCGGCGGAGCCTAACAAAACTCGACGTTAACAAGGCCGCGCTGTTTTTAATTGCCGATTATACAAATCCAATATATCGTAAAATTAGGCTAAATTCAAGCAGTTTTTTCTCCGCTTATTCCTCATACAAAGGACAGCCGCCTGTTATGGAAATATTTGTGCGGAGGGTAAGGCCTTGTGATACATACCGAAAGCAAAAATAGATGAACGGCGTTAAACGGAGCTGCCCAGCATAATTAAAGATATAACGCCTAAAATAATCAGCGTTTGGGCTAAAATATAGGTCAGCATCACGAAGCTGCGCCCCAAAGGGATTCGGCCTGCAAATTGCCTGTAAGCGACCATAAAATCGGATATAATGAAGATGACGCTTCCGGCCGCCGAAAGCGTCGTTCCCGTGGAAGGATATGTAAGCGCCGAGACGGTAAAAAGAAAACTCATCGTACAAAGTAGAATGCCGTAACCTAAAACCGTCCATTTTAAATTGCCTAAAACAGTATGAATGCGCAAAGATACGGATAAAAAGCCTGCCGTAAAGAGTATTCCCGCAACTAAGGTTTTTCCGAAAGGAACGGAGCCTTCTAAAAGGATAAAAGCGGAAAAAAGAATGTATGAAATTTGAGCGAAGGCAAAAAAGATCATTCCTAAAAGGAAGAAAATCTTTTTGGAATCAAAAAGGAGAGCTGTATCGCCTGCTGTGCTGAAAACAAGCGCGCTTATTATCAGTTTGGAAAGGAGCGAAGGGGAAAGAACACTGCCAAGGCATGATAAAAATATCGATAGCAACAAGGGCATCAGCATAACCTTGCTTATATCCGCAAGTATTTTATTTACGGGGTATTTTTCCAAAAAGCACTGTGTAATGTGAAATATGGAAACGGACAGAAAGCATACGAACAGCGCCCGCGTTCCGGCGCCGAAACTGTAAAGCAGAGCCGTCATTGTTTTTCTCCTTACTTAAACGTATTATATGAATGTAAAACTGAGTGAATAATATAGCAAAATACATAAAAAAACAATATAGTTTTAAATTTAAGTTGACGATAAACAACTTCTGTGTTATCCTATACTGTAAGAAGATAAAAGATACCGTTTTCGATTAAATAATTTTGATTGGGAATACAGTGGCGGCTATCAGCTCAGGTTTGTACGGCGTATTTGCAGCTTTTCGGGGCCAACCTTTTGGCTGCGGATAGTATCCTTTTTTGGGTAGATTCGGCAAGACGGTAAAGCCGTAGAGCGCAGCCGGCATTGTTTTTTTAATTTTCGGTTTAGGTCTTTTTATGGCCGAATCATTATAAAAACACGGAGATTCGGTACTCCTCGACGTTTGATAAAGTCTGCGGTTACCGAATTCATTAAGGAAGATAATAATTATGCAAATTTTTGATACTCATGCTCATATAGGTTTAATTTATCCGGATCCTTTAGCTCGCTTACGTGTTGTGCAGGAAGCCCGGCAAAATTCGGTAACGCGGATAATAAGTATATGCAACAGCCTGCACGATTTTTCGCAAGTGTACGAGTCCCTTAGGCTGTCAGCTTCAGTGTATCATGCTGTAGGGGTTTCGCCTTCGGAGGTTACATCGCCCGGAAAAGACTGGGAGAAAACGCTGGAAGAATATTTAAAGCTGCCGAATGTTGTTGCCGTCGGGGAAACAGGACTTGATTACTGCAAAAAGTACGGCGATAAGCGCTCTCAAATTGAGCTTTTTATTAAGCAGCTGGATATTGCCTCGCATGCAGATCTCCCTGTCATCATTCATAACAGGGATGCTGGGAAGGATATTTTAGATATTTTAAAGGATAGGATGCCGAAAGCCGGCGGTATTTTTCATTGTTATTCGGAAGATGAAAAATATGCCAAAGATGCCCTATCCCTGCCGGTCTATTTTTCGTTTGCGGGCAATTTGACGTACAGAAATGCAAGAAACCTGCATGATACGATTTTAGTCCTTCCTTTGGATAGAATTTTGGTAGAATCGGAGAGCCCCTTTATGCCGCCGGCTGTTTTTAGGGGAAAAAGAAACATGCCCGCAAATACGATAGAAACAGTGAAATTTATGGCTGAAATGCTTTCTATGGAAGTTGAAGCGCTTGCAGAACAGCTTTGGAAGAACAGCTGCAAGATATTCCGTCTGCCGGAATAGCCTTTATGGAAGGCTTATATAGACCCGTCAAAATCGGAAGCCTCAACATTCGGGGCAATATTTTTTTGGCGCCTGCAGCCGGCTACTCTGATAAGGCCTTTCGTTCCATTTGTACCGATTGGGGGGCGGATTTTGCCTACACCGAAATGGTCTCTTCAGAAGCCCTCGTGCGTAATTCCGAAAAAACGGAACATTTACTGGGCCGCGCTGCAAACGAAAAGCACTATGCGGTTCAGATTTTCGGTTCTAAAGCGGAGGTTATGGCCCGCGCAGCTTGCATCATTGCGGAAACATACGCGCCTGACTGTATCGATATAAATTCAGGTTGCCCTATGGCAAAAATCACCAAAACTGGGGCCGGTTCCGCCCTTATGAACAATATTAAGAATTTGTACGGGGTGGTAAGCGCTGTTTCGCAGGCAATGGAAGGGTATAAAATTCCGGTAACGGTAAAAATACGGTCGGGGTATACGGCCGAAAACTTAAACTGGAAGGAAGCGGCGGCGGCGTCTATCGAGGCTGGGGCGAAGATGCTCACCGTGCACCCGCGTACGCGTGCCCAAATGTATGCGGACAAGGCTGACTGGAATATCATAAAAGAGCTTACGGCTTTTACAAAGCCTTTCGGTATTCCGGTTTTCGGTTCAGGCGACTTATTTTCTCCCGAAGATGCGGCAAAAATGCTTAAAACAACCGGCTGTGCAGGGGTAATGTTTGCCCGCGGCGCAATGGGAAACCCCTTTATCTTTTCTCAAACAAAAGACCTTTTAACTATCGGCCGCTATAGCGAAATTGAAGATGAAAAGAGGATTGCAACCGGCTTTAAAGAGCTCTTGCTTTTATGCGGGGAAAAGGGTGAAGAACGCGGTTGCCGCGAAATGCGCAAACGGTTTTCGCCTTACACCAAGGGCTTGGCAGGCGGGGCAGCTCTCAGAGAAAAACTTGTTAAAGCTTCATCCATAAAGGAATATAGGCATATCTTAAAGGAAGTCGGCTTTTTTAAAGAGATTATTTAAATTTTTTCATTTTCTATTGACGAGGTTTATAAGTCTATTATATATCAAAGAGATACAAAATCGGGCAGGGGGGATTTGAACCCCCGACTTCTTGGTCCCGAACCAAGCGCGCTACCCCTGCGCTACTGCCCGTAAATAAAAATGCAGATATAAAATAAAAAAAGCTCACCACTAAGGCGGTGAGCTTTTTCGGGAGCGACGGGGCTCGAACCCGCGATCTCCGGCGTGACAGGCCAGCGCGATAAACCAGCTTCGCTACGCCCCCATAAGCGGGGCTAGTATATCGGAAATCGTAAAAAAAGTCAATATTAAAAACAATAAATATTAAAAATATATTTTGCTGATTGGCGGGGGATATTTTTCTGTAAAAAAAGGCTATAACCTTATAAAACGAAGCAAAAGAATTTTATCTTTTGAATAAAATTTTAATTCCGTACGGTCGATTTCTGCAAATTTCGTGTTCATAAAATTGTGCAAAAAAGCCTCATCGAATGGTTTACCCACCGTATTTGACGGATCTTCGGTTTTTCTTTCTGTTATATAAAACGAAAAATGATGGAAGACATCTTTTTTTAAGCCTTTTTTCCATGTACCGTTATAAGAAGAAATACCATTTGCCGCCTTAAAGGTATCATCGGCGGAAAATTTCAGTCTTGATTCTGTCATATTTGCGTCAAGAACTTGTAGAGATCCTTCAAAATAGCAGGCTGCCAGTACCCAAACCCGCTCTGTTAGATGCTCATCGGCTGATATCCCGTATGCTTTTCGGCTGTATTCTTTTTGCCGCGATTTTTGTGTTTCTTCTTTTAAAGAGGCTAGTTCCATGCAGGAAAGCGTAGAAAAGTAAAGCGTAAACAAAATAAAAACAGCGTATAACTTATTTTTCATAGCATTTAGTTTACTGAAAATTTACATAATTTCAAGTAACCTCTTGAAAAAATATTCGTTTTTTTATAAAATACCTGCATCTATATTAACGGGGTATTAGCTCATCTGGTAGAGCGATTGGTTCGCAATCAATAGGTGGTCGGTTCGAGTCCGATATACTCCATTTTTATTCGTGCGGAGGGTATTAAAGCCGACTGCAACCACATCGTCAAAAAATGTACATCCTTGTACATTTTTTGACTGCGAGTTTTTTGCAAGGCAAAAAACTCGTTTCTGTTTGGAACTACCGGCATCCGTGCCGGATTACACATACAGTGCGAAACATTGAGCACTGTGCCCCGATGCTCGAGTCGGGGTTGTTGTTTTTACCGGAAAAGGCGGTAAAACAGGCGGAGCGCAGGAATACTCTATTAATGCGGGGTAAGAGTACAAACCGCACTTTTCTTTATGGCGCGTCCTTCCGCCGTTTTGTTTTTACCTTTTACGTAACTGCAATGCGTGTATCTTATTATCTAGGCTCCGTAAAATTAATTCGTCTTTGCCGTCGCCGTCCGCATCTATTAGATAGGGAGTACCGGTGCCTGCAGCCGGAAAGCCTTCAAACGGCGAGAAGTTTGAAGTGTACGCATAAACCGAATTGCCGCTTCCGGATATAAGAACGTCATCTTTTCCGTCTTTGTCCAAATCCAGCAGGGTAATGACTGCTTTGGCCCCCTTTTGTTTTAACGTTATCTTATCCATTATCTGCGCCTCGGTATCCAGCTTGTACAAAACTCCGCTGTCGGTAACAACAAAAAAGGACTTTAAGCCGGGCGAATAAACGGGCTGAACCTTACAGGCCTCGTTAAAATCGGCTTCAAAACCTTCTTCCGATTTTTGTTCTACCGGATGGAGCAAAAATTTTCCGTCTTCGGTTAAAATGGCATACCACAGTTCGCCCTCACCGTTTTTGTACAGGACAGGCTGTACCGCTGAAATGGAATCTAAGGCCGCAGGGTAGCCGTCTTTGAGTTTTCCGGTTTTATCGAAGCAGTAAACGGCGCTGTCGAATGCCCGCGGAAGGGCGGCAATCGTTTCCCCTGATACGGCGGGTGCGCCTTTCAGTTTTGCGTCCATCTCATCGGAATAATACGGCTCGGTGCCGCTTTCTATAAAAAGCAGAACCGGCTTATCTGAAACGGGCAAAACAATTCCGTCTTGTACAGGTTCCGGCGGTACTGCAAATTTCTCTCCGGTTAAGATGGGAAAGCCGGCATCGGGATTTAAAAGATAGTCGGTTTTATACACCGTTCCGCGGGCCGAAACCGCCCACACGGATTTTATTCTGCCCCTTTCCATATGTACGTTTACAAAGGCCTTATCGTCCAGCTCAAGACTTTGCAGTTGGGCTGCTGCCAAGTTTAAGGCGTACACCGCCGAACCGCTTGTCCAATAGGCAAACGGTACATTGTCATACGTTTTTCCGCAATGTAAGGATTCTATTTTTGAATCGAAGCTGTACGGAAAGGCCGCCAATTCGCCGAGTGAGCGGCTTTTGGTTTTTTGCGTGTAAAATTCGAATATCAGATTTTGCTCAGTATCCAGTTTTATGGAAAAAATACCTCTTCCGTAATCCTTTAAAACGGATTTTAGCAGGGTGTTGTTCTTCAGCAAAAACGGAACCTGATTATCGATGGTGTAATACACAAAAAGAGAGGTTTCAGGAGAAATGGAACGCATAATATTTTTCCAGTTTTCGGTTTTTACCAAAAGGGCACCGGCGTCCGCTTCTTTTATCGCCGATGCCAAGACTTCAGCGCTTTGCGAAAGATATAAATATCCGTCTTTTATGATATAAAAGGGCGTTGGAAGCTCTATCTTAAAGGCCCGTAAAAGGCTTTTTATAATATCCGGAAATTCGATGCGCGGAATTCGTAAACCGTCTACAACGGCCGATGTATCCTTTTGTACAAAAACGGAATTGAAAATGCTTTCAAAGGTTTCCCGGCAGCGTTTTTCGTCTTTTAACGAAACAAAACTTACAGGCGTATCTGAATCCTGCATTCCAAAAAAGCCTATTTCGCTTCCCATCCACGAAAAAAGGAGTTCGTCAATATCTTTTTTGAATAAAAACCGTGTACCGCTTGAAGCGCTTTTGTAGGATTTTACTATAGCCGCAGTAAACACATCCGAGCCGTTTTTAAAAAGAAAGTCGGGGCTGCCCATATTAAGCAAGGTGATATAATCCGTCGATTTGGGAAGGCGGGATAAGATGCCAGGAATAAAGGATTTTTTTGTCAAAACAGTTTTTAAACCATCCGAATCGCTGTCCCAAACCAGAGAGCCTGAGGCCGATAAATCTTGTTCGTTTAAATTGACGGTTACGGCGGCAGGTTCCGGAAAGGAGAGGTTTTTAAAAACCTTTCCGGTAACGGTTTTATCGTCTTTAAGCCCGTTTGTCAGCTGATTTATATCCGATAAGATGTTAAAGGAGCCTTTTTTTGCCCCTTTTATAAACCGTTTTAAGGTGCGTATATTTTCGGCTTCGGACTTTTTGAAGGCGGCGAAAAACAGGGTCTTAGAGCCCGATATGATAAGAGCGTCCTTGAACGAGCCTATATAAATGTTTTGGGTTTTATCTATTTTGTATGACCAGAATTTAAAGCCGTTTTCTTCTTCCTGTCTAAGTTCCTTTACGGATAAAAACAAATCCGGATTAAATTTTAAGAGTAAGGGCAAAAGACGCGGTACTGCCGATCTGAAACCGAGTTTTGCTATAACCAAAAAACTATTGTCGGAATAGGCCGCCGCATCGGTTCTGAAATTCGAGGCCGGCGTAAACCATCGCGACGAGGTTACCGGCGAAACCCTCAGGGAGCGGATAAGCCCCTGCAGGCTTCCGTTTCCCGTATCCGCAAAAACGGAATCTAAGGTTTTAACCGAAAGGGTTTCTTCCAGGAATCGTCCTGCCGACGGCAAGTTGATATACGCATAATAGCCGTGCGGAATATGTTCTGCAGGCTCTATTCCGTCCAGCGCTGAATACGCTGCAAAGCCTAAAACCGCTGCGAGTATAAAGCCTATGATAAAAACGGGAACTATAATAATTTTAAAAAATATTCCATGCTTTTTTTTCTTTTTTGCGCGGTTCCTTGTTTTTGCTTTTTTTAAACCGGCTTCTTCCCATGCCGCTTCTTCGTATTTTTCGGCAGAAGGGGAAGACTGCCTGTTTTGTGCTTCCATATAGTTTTCGGTATTTTTATTTTCGTCAGCCATATATTTCTCCCATATAATTTGCCGTTTTCGCTCAAGTATAAAACGAACGGCTTAAAAAATCAAGGTACCGCTTTTTTGTTCCGTACAGAATGTATGGCGGTTCTACGCAGACAGCTATGCTTTGCTTTGCAAAAAGCCGACGCCTTATACGGTAGAAGGATAAACCAGCATAGGCCTGAGTCTGTGCTGAATAAATCGATACAAACAAAGTCTTTGTATCTGCCGGTTGTGTTTCGGCATTACGGTTTTAGACTGCCGGCGCACCGTGCAAGAAGTGCATCTGCAAGCGTTATGTACACCATCGCTTTGGTAACGGGAATGATGCGGGGAAAAAGGCAGACGTCGTGGTTGCCGCTCACGGAAAGGAGCGTTTTTTTCCCCTTGTCCGTAAAGGCCGGCTGTTCAACTTTGATGGAAGGCGGCGGTTTTACCGCAACATTAAAACGGACGGTACAGCCCTCTGCTCGGGAAGACGGAAAGGCCGATTGTGCCATTCTACGGGCTAAACGGTCAGCGTCCGTTTTAATGGTGCCGATTTCAGGCGGCCTATTACTCGCAGAGATACCGCCTGAAATGCCGCCCGCCCAATCCGCCGTTACGTCATTGTTTACGCTTCCGGTGAGGGCGGCGCAGGTAAAACCGCCGCCGAATTCTATGCCCTTTACCGCACCGATTGACAGTATCCCTTGAGCCAAAACCGCATCGAGTTTGCAAAACACGGGCGAGCCGAGCCCCTGCGGGACATTCAAAACCTTGCAGGCAAGAACACAGCCGGCCGAATCACCTGCCTCAGCCAAAGTTTGCAGTTTTTTAAAAATTTCTTGAGGAAGCGGCCCCTGTTCGGGAACGGGTTTGGCAGGTTTTATGCCCGCAATTTCCGCCGCCCGTATGTCGATTTGTATTTTTTTTAGGCCGTTTTGTTTTGTAAACCGTTCAAGGACTTTTTTTGCGACGGCACCGCCGATAACCCGCCCGACGGTTTCCCGCCCCGACGCCCTGCCCCCTCCTCGCGGATCACGGAACCCGTAGCGCAGGTCATAGGCATAATCTGCATGCCCCGGCCGGTACACGTGTTTTAGCCTTTCGTAATTTTTATCGGAAGTTTCATTATTTTTCACTAAAACGGCAATCGGAGAGCCGAGCGTTTTTCCGTTATACACGCCTGAAAGAATTTCGCAGCAGTCGTTTTCGGCTCTTCGGGTGGAAAAGGCCTTTGATTCTTGTGCGCTATCGGGCAGGCCGCCGGTTTCGCCGGTACAGGGCCTGCCGGATCGGCCTGCGGGTTTTCTGCGGTCAAGCGCCGGCTGTATGTCCTTTTCGGAAAGACTGATACCTGCAGGACAGCCGTCGATGACGGCTCCCACGGCCCGGCTTCTGCTTTCTCCAAAAGTCGTTACCGTAAAAAACCGGCCGAAAGAATTGGCATTCATACGTTTAAAAAGCGCTTATATAAGGCGGTTTTGAAAGAGGCAGCCGTAAGACCGGCCGGCCGTATACGAACCTTCTCGAGCACCTCTTCCCGCCGCAGTTTACCGGATCACGGGAAAACCGGCCGTCAATTAAACAGTTCATAAATTTCCCGCGCGTAAATTTCCGTTATTTTATGGCGCATAATCTCTCCCTTTGCCGAAAGCTCTTTTCCCGCCTTGAATTCTTCGGGTAAGAGTGCGATTTTGTTTATTCTTTCAAAGATTTTAAATCCCGTCTTCGAATTTACGAGGCTTGCGACCTCGCTTTCGTACATTTTTTGTACCTCGGAATCTCGCACCATATCTGCAACCTCTATGTTGTTATAGCCGTTGTTTTCGGCCCAGGCTTTTAGGTTTTCGGAATTGACGGCAATAAGGGCGCTCAAAAACCTCTGATCCTGCCCCAGCACCACCGCCGTTGAAATAAGAGGCGATTCTTGCAATTTAACTTCGATGGGAACCGGCTCAATGTTTTCTCCGCCGCGCAGGACAATCGTGTTTTTCTTTCGACCCCTTAAAAGCAGCTCGCCGTCGATGGTTTTTAGCGCAAGGTCGCCCGTGTCGAACCAGCCGTCCTTATCGATGGACTCGGCCGTCTGTGCGGGGTTTTTGTAATAGCCTGCGGTAACGGCGGGGCCTTTTAGCATTAATACGCCCTTGTGTCCTGCCGGAACTTCGGAACCGTTTTTATCGACAATCTTCGTTTGAAAACAGGCGAGCGGCTTGCCCAGCGTCCCGAATACTGGCCGCGGCATAGGCCTTACGCACACGACCGGCGCCGTTTCGGTAATGCCGTAGCCTTCTACGACGCGTATCCGTACCGCCCAAAAAAACTCATCTACATTCGGCGGCAAAGCTCCGCCGCCCGAAACGCCGGCCTTAAAACATTTGCCGAATTTCTTTCTGATTGTTCTGTAAATAAGAAGGTCGCCGATAAAATACAGCGGGCTTATACATATCAGCGGGATGACGGCGGCCAAAGGATAGAGGATTTTAGTATAGTTTTGAAAGTGGGGACACTGACCCGTAACCCGCCTTTTTAACTGCATGGTCTTTATTCCGACCGCGATAAAAAAGGTAAACAGGCAATACAGAGCGCGGCCCTTCTTTTTGACCATTTTGTATATTCCATCGTAAACCGATTCCCAAATGCGCGGCACCGACGGAAAAAGCGCCGGGTTTGTTTTTTGAATGTCTTCGAGCAAAATGCTGCCGATCGGTTTCGAATACACGATTGTTCCGCCCGAAATAATGATGACGTATTCGCAGGCCCTTTCAAAAGAATGCCAGACGGGCAAAACCGAAATAGCCCGCTCTCCCGGTTTTAAAATAATCCGTTCGGGTAATTCTTCCAACTGGGCTAAAAAGTTTGCATGCGTCATCATTACGCCTTTTGGAGAGCCGGTCGTTCCCGACGTAAAAATTATAGAAGCAAGATCGCTGCCTGCGATCGTCTCGAGGCCTTGTTCAGGCTTTATTTTGCCTTCGGCCCGCAGCTTCTTGCCCTCTTCGATTATGTCCGAATACGTGTAAAACCCGAACCGGCCTGGCTCAAGGCCGTATTTTTCTTCTATCTTTTTAAAGTCGATAGCATCGATACTGATGATGTTCCGCAACAGGGGAATTTCGTTTATGCGGTTTAGGACCTTACAGACTTGAGATTCGTTTTCCAGTACGGCCGTATCGCATTCGGCAAAGGCGATGATATGGGCGACTTCCTGCTCGCTTGAGTCGCAGCCGCGGGGCACGTCGGCGGCCCCTATATTCATAATGCCGAAACTGATGTGCAGCCATTCGTTGCGGTTATCTGCAATAAGACCGATGTGATCGCCTTTTTTGCAGCCTATATTCATAAGGCCCGCAGAAAAATCGAGCGCCGTTTGGTAAAGGCCGGCATAAGAAACCGTTTTAAATTCCTTATCTTCACCCTTAAACATTTGAGCTCCCGTATCGGGATATTTTTCTGCAATTCGTTTTAACAAAAGCGGTAACGATTTATCTTTCATATATACGATGCTATCATAAAAAAAAATACCTAGTCAATAGGGTTTTAGATAAAGAAGATAGCGGCGGATTAAGATACAAAAATGTTAACATCATAAAGGCGGCGCATATATAAAGACACCATTGATAAGATTCGGCTTTTATGATAGAGTAGACGATATGATTTTTCTACTGGCTTTTATAATGCCTGCGGCATTTTTATTGTATTCCGTTTTTTCAAAAGATACGTCAGGAACCTTTACGGCTTTTTTGATGGGCATTGTTGCAGGGCTTGTTTCGTTAGCGGCCATATCCTTTTTTCCGGTTGAAAATTTAATCGTGTCTGCTTCCTTTTGGGTGCATACGTGGCGCATATTTTTACAGCATTTTTTTATGCCCTCCGTTTTCGGCTTGTTCTTTTTCTTTTTAATTTCCCGCTCGTTTTTAGGCGAAGCCGTCGATACAAGTTTTTCGGCGCTGTTCGGCATATTTACTGTTGTTTTTATCAATATTCTGTATCAAAATTTGGCCGTACCGGGAGGTATTCAGTTTATTCTTTTGCTTTTGATAATGATAGGCGCAATTTTGATCTTCGATTCGGCTTTTACTGTAATGGCATCAAGTTCCGCAGGACCGCTTGATTTTGTAGTTTATTTTATTGCATTTATTCCGTTTACGCTGGTATGTTTTTTAGGCAGCGCAGCTTTAAGTTCGTGGTATTTTAACGGGAACTATTTGTTTTTTATGGCGGTGCCGGCAGGAATATGGGCGGCAGGGGCGCTTTTACATGCCGTAACTTCGCGGCTTTAACGTATGCTAGAAAGAATGAAGGCGGAAGGCCTTAATTCGATTGTTGTTTTGGGACCGACCGCCTGCGGAAAAACGGCCTATGCCGTAAGCCTTGCAAGGCGGTACGGCGGCGAAATTATTTCGGCAGATTCCCGTCAAGTGTATAAGGGTCTTGATATAGGCACTGGAAAGGATCTTGGAGAATACGGCAGTGTTCCGTATCATTTAATCGATATTTGTACGCCGGAGATGGAGTATAATGTGTTCGATTTTCAAAAGGACGCTTACGAAGCGTTTAATAAGATTTCTGCAAAGGGGCGGCTTCCCATTTTTGCAGGCGGCACCGGTTTGTACCTTGATTCGGTTATAAGAAAATACGAGCTTATTCCCGTTCCGGAAAACGAGGCACTACGCCTAAGTTTACTGCCTAAGCCTTTAAAGGAACTGCAGGCCATGCTTTTACGCCTTAAACCGGATGTGCATAACAAAACGGATCTGGAACAAAGGGAGCGGCTTATTCGGGCTATAGAGATTGCCGAATATAAGCGCCTTAATCCCGAAGCGGCAGTTGCCCTTATTGCAGCCCGCCCGGATATACGGCCTTATATCATCGGCCTGCGTTTTCCGCGCACCATACTGAAGGATCGGATAAAAAAGCGGCTTTTAGACCGCATAAGAGCCGGTATGATTGAAGAGACGGAGCGCCTTCACGCTGCCGGCCTTCCGTGGAGCCGGCTTGAGGCCTTGGGGCTTGAATATAAATTTACCGCCTTGTATCTGCAAAACAAAATAGAAACAAGGGATGAGTACATCGGAGTGCTTTACCGCGCCATCTGCGCCTTTGCAAAACGGCAGGAAACGTGGTTTAGGCGAATGGAAAAAAACGGCGTTATAATCAATTTTTTAGATTGCGCCGAAAAGAGTCTGCGGTAAAGATGCCGCTTGTTTTAACTTATTTGCCTTACAGTCAAACGCCGGTTATTTTATTGCACATTATCATTTCATTAATTGGGGTAATTATGAAATACGATTTGGAACGGTTAACGGACAGGATGAGCCAAGCGTCCTCTAAATGGAATATTATGAACGGGCTTGATCCCGCCGCAGTCAAAGACGGCATTGTTCCTCTTTCGACGGCAGATATGGAATTTAAAACACCGCCTGAGCTTACGCAGGGAATAAAAGAATACCTTGACGGCCTTATTATGGGCTATTCTTTTGCGCCGCAGTCCTTTAAAAAAGCCCTTTTTAGCTGGCTTAAAAGAAGGCACAAGTATGAACCTGCACCCGAAAGCCTTGTAAACACAGGCGGCGTCGTGCCCGCTCTTTTTACGGCGGTAAGGGCATTTTCCAACGAGGGCGACGGCGTAGTTCTTATGCCGCCGGTGTACGGGCCGTTTTTTAATGCAATCGAAAAAAATAACCGTACCGTATTGGAATGCAATCTTATAAACGAAGGCGGCGCATGGAAAATAGACTTTGAACGGCTTGAATCAATCTTTAAAGAAAAAAGACCGAAACTCTTTTTGTTTTGCAGTCCGCATAATCCCGTCGGCCGGGTGTGGACGAAAACAGAGCTTGAAAAAATTGCACACCTTTGCACGCAATACCGCGTCGTTTTGGTTTCCGACGAAATTCACAACGACCTTATAATGCCCGGCTATGTGCACACTGTTATGGAAACGGTGAACAAAGATATTGCCGAAAACTGCGTCATATGTACCTCGCTTGCAAAAACCTTTAACATTGCAGGCGTAGCACTCAGTTCAATCTTTATAAAAAACAAAGTGCTGCGGGAACGGTTTACGGCGGAACTGGATAAAATACCTGGCAATGTTTCTTCGTGTCTTAATTTTAAAGTGAATGAAATAGCCTATAATACCTGTGAAAATTGGCTTGATGAGGTTATTTTGAAGATAGAGGAAAACGGAAAACTTTTGCGTTCATATATCGAAAAAAATATTCCGCAGGTAAAAACCTTCAACTTGGAAGGCACCTATCTTATATGGCTCGATTTTAGGGCCTTAAATATTCCGTCTGAAAAACTGGATACGTTTTTGCAGCAAAAGGCGCGGCTCTTTTTAACATCTGGCCTGTTTTTCGGAAAAGCCGGCGCAGGCTATGCCCGTTTAAATCTTGCAGCACCCTCTTTTGTCATAAAAGATGCATTGGTACGGCTTGATGAGGCCGTAAAAACTATGCTACAATAAGGCATCCTCCGGAGGTTCTTGTTTTGAAGATAGGAATAGATGCGTTTGGGTGTAATCATGGGCGTTCGGGAATCGGCTCTTATATATTCTCCCTTGTAAAAAACATACCGAAAACAAAGCACGAATTTCAGCTTTTCGGCCCTGAGCTTGATAAGTACACCTACACTTCGGATATCGATTATATAGATTTTGAAGGCGTGGATATTGCCGATACGGAATTTGCGGAAAAATTTTGGCATTTTAAAAGTCTTAATTCTTTTATAAAAAAACAAAAATACGATGCTCTCATCTATCCTGCAGGAACGGCGCTTTTGCCGCCGATGTTTTCGGTACCCTCCGTGCCGATCGTACAAAATCTCCTTTCGGAAGACAAAAACCTTTTCACCCAATTCGGCATAAAACGGCTGTTAAAAAGCGCTTCGGGGATAATTAGTCCTTCGCAGTTTATTAAAAACGATTTAATTGCGCTCGGTATTCCGGAGTCAAACATACGAGTTATTTACAACGGAATAGACGAGGGGCTTTTTAAGCCGGCCGATAACGATTCAGGTGAAACGGTTTTGATTCAGCCCTTTGCCATAAGGCGTCCGTATATTATTTATGCTTCAAGGCTCAGCGGCCTTAAAAAGCACCATATAGAATTGATTAAGGCATTTTCTATCTTTAAGCGGAAAAACGGCACTGCGCATCGGCTGGTAATTGCCGGCGCAGGCGGAGATACAGCCGAAGCAGTACACAAGGCAGTGATAGAATCCGGTTTTTCTTCGGATATTCTGCTTACAGGACACTTTCCGCATGAAAACCTGCCTCAGCTTTACGCCGCAGCGGATTTATGCGTCTTTCCTTCTGCTGCAGAGGGAGTCGGGCTGCCGGTAATCGAGGCTATGGCTTGCGGAATTCCTGCAGCCTGCGCCGAAGCGGGTGCCTTGCCTGAAATTGCAGGAGAGGCGGCGGTCTATTTTAACCCGAAAGATCCTGAAGATATAGCCGGAAAGATTGCAAAGCTTATCAATACGGCTGATAACAGTACCTACAGAACGGAAATTATCCAAAAAGGCCTAAAATGGGTCGAACAGTACAACTGGAAAACTACGGCAGAGCAAACGGTTGAGTATCTTTCTTCCATATTGTAATAAAAATAAAACCGGCTATCTTTATAAAAAATTATACTTGTTGACGAGGAGTCCGTAATGAAAGACGAGTTAAAAAGACGGTATTCCGTCGGCGAAGAAATAGGAAATGCCGTAACGCATGGGATAGGCGCAGGCCTTTCTGTTGCGGCCTTGGTCATTTTGATCGTAAGGGCCGTGCGATGGGCGCCGCCTGATTTAAAGGTCTCGTATATTGTCGGTTTTACCATATTCGGTTCTGCGCTTATTATTCTCTATCTTTTTTCAACGCTGTACCACGCGCTGCCTTTAAAAGCTAAAACAGTTTTCGGTATATTCGACCATTGCTCGATTTACGTTTTAATTGCAGGAACCTATACGGCCTATTGTTTGACTGTCTTGCACGGTGCGGCAGGCTGGACCATCTTCGGCATAATCTGGGGAATGGCAGCGGCGGGTATCGTTTTGTATTCGGTATTCGGAAGCAGGATTAGGGCATTGTCGGTTATTACCTACATACCGATGGGCTGGCTGATTATCTTCGCCATCAGACCGCTTAAAGAACAGCTGCCTTTGTTGAGTTTCCGCTTTTTGTTTTTAGGCGGCATTGCGTACACGGCCGGCTTCGTTTTTTATGCAATGAAAAAAATAAAATGGAGCCACTGCATTTGGCACTTGTTCGTGATTACAGGAAGCATTATGCACTTTTTTTCTTTGTATTTTAGCATATAGGTGCAGCGCGGTTATTTCTTTTTACGCAGCAGACAGATAAAAAACGGAGTTCCTATAAGCGGCATAATGGCACCTACGGGCAGTTCGATCGGTGCGGCAACCGTGCGGGCAAAGGTATCCGCTATCAGCAAAAAGGTGCCGCCGTTTAAAATCGAAAATGGAAGTACGTACTTGTAATTGGGGCCGGTAATAAGCCGTACAATATGCGGAATAACCAGTCCGGCAAAACCGATAACCCCGACAAGCGAGGTCGAAACTGCCGCAAGAAAGGAAGCTGTAAGTGAAATTAGGATTCTGCTTCTGCTTACGTTAAGACCGAGGCTTGCAGCCTTTTCATCGTTAAACAAAAGAAGATTGGCGGAACGAATGGAAAAAAGGGCGAGGATTAAACCTGCCGCCGAATACGGAAGAATGAGCTTTACGTCGTACATGCTCCTTCCTGCAAGGTTACCGCTCAGCCATAGCGCGATGGTTTGGAGTTTTTCGTTGTTTAAAATCGTAATAAGATATGATGCGCCTGCGAAAAAAGCGTTTACGGCAACTCCGGCTAAAATCAGTCTGACGGTTTTTATTTCACCCTTCCACGAAAGTGCATATGCAAGAAAGGCGGCCGTCATCGCACCGGCAAAGGCAAAAAGGGGCGCGAAAATGACAAATTGAGGTAAAACCAAAAGCGAAAGCAAAAGCCCTAATCTTGCGCCGCTTGAAATACCGATTATGCCTGGGTCGGCAAGCGGGTTGCGGATTACCGCCTGAAACAAGGCGCCTGAGGCGGCAAGGCTTGAGCCTACTATAAGCGCTAAAATAATCCGCGGAAGGCGTACATCCCTAATAATAACCGTAAATCCTGAGCCGCTGTTTTTATTCAAAAGAATATCACAAATTTCAAAAATAGGTATTTCCGTGCTGCCTGAAGACACCGCTGCAAAAACGGCAAATAATAGCACAAGCAGTGAGATAACAAAAAAAAGAATTATTTTTTTCTGTCTTAGTTTTGAAATCATTTTTTATTATTTATTAGATGTACCGTAAATAAGCTCTTTTAAATTTTCGGCCGCATTGTTTATTTTAATATTTTTCGAAACGATATAAAGCTCGCTGTCCAAATCATAAACGCGGTTTGTTTGCACGGCTTTCACCTTATTCCATATTTCACTTTGTGCGAATTCCTTTCGCAAAAGTTCAGCCGTTTTTTCAGGCTTTGTGTAAGTAAGGCGTATGATAATATCAGGCTGCCGTTTTATGATTTCTTCTACATTTATTGGAACATAGGGCTTATCGAAATCGGCAATGTCTGCTGCAATGTTATGAATTTTCAAAGCTTCCATAAGGCTGCCGGTATAGCAGTGCCTTGTACCCATCAACAGTTTTTGGGGAGAACCTAAAATCATTAAAACCTTTGGACTTTTTTTTCCGTGTATGGAACGGCGCAGCTCAAGAACCTTTGCTTCAATGGTTTGAATAACCCGTGCCGCCTGTCTTTGCTTAAAGGTCAATTCTCCTAACCTCTTAATCGAATCTAGGCAGGCTTGATAGGTGCCAAGATCGAAAAATTCGCTTCTGATGTTTTGGTTTATAAAATATTTTTCAAGCAGCGGTTTTGAAGTAAGCGATGTAAGAAACAAATCGGCATTTAATCTTTTAAGCGTTTCAAGATCGGGGCGGGACGGATGCCCTATTTTTACGGTGTTTTTGTAAAGCTCCGGCAAAGAATGACGGCTTGAAGGAACGCCTATGACATTTTTATATTCTAAATCGCTTAAAATTTCTGCAATTGCCATCGTACCGGCTATGACTGTAGGACCGGGTTCTTTTACGCTCCTGTCAGGAAGCGCGTTTTTTCCGGCTGCTTTTATTTTAAAAAGGCCTGCAAAAACGGCTAGAAACAACACCGCTGTTAAAACTCTTGAAATCTTCATTATCCGCAATTTTAAAGCGAACATAAAAAAAGGTCAAGATACACAATTAATGTTCAGCCCCTACTGCCGCTAAAAAGGGTGTTGATTTTTCCATGTAAATGCTGTATTATTTAATTAATGAAAATAGAACGAGATACGACGGTAAACGTCGAATACACCTTAAAAAATAAGGACGGAGAAATTTTGGATTCCTCTCAGGCGATGGGGCCGTTGGAATATATACATGGCTACGGTCTGATTATTCCGGGACTTGAAAGGGCTCTTGAAGGAAAAGAAGAGGGCGAAAGCTTTAAAAAAGAGGTTCCGCCTTCCGAAGCCTACGGGGATGTTATTGAAGACCTTGTAATGGAAACAAACCGCTCCCAGTTCCCCGAAGGACTGGAGTTAAAACCCGGTATGGAATTTGAGGCAGGAAATGGACAGCAAACCCGTGTTGCCGTAATAAAAAAGATTGAAGGCGATAAAATTACGGTTGATATGAACCATCCGCTGGCAGGAGAAACCTTGTATTTCGATGTAAAGGTTCTTTCGGTTAAAAAAACAAGCGAAGAAGAATTACAAGCCATGGTGCAATCGATGTCATCCGGCTGCGGTTGCGGTTGCGGCGATACGGAAAGCTCCTGCGGATGCGGCGGATGTTCGGGCTGTCATTAAAATCGAAAGAAGCCGATAAACTTATTCCTCTTTTCGGCGGGTTTTGCTTTTTTCTTTCCGCCGTTGAAGTTATGATTCCCAAACCGCTTCCTTTTTTTAGAATTGGGCTGGCTAATCTGCCTATTTTAATAGGGGCGGAGATTTTTTCTTTTCCCGCATTTCTTATGCTTTTAATAGTAAAGATAGCGGGGCAGGCCTTAATTTCCGGGACGCTTTTTTCCTATGTTATCCTGTTTTCTTTTTTAAGCACCTGTTTTTCAGGGCTTTTAATGTACGCAATGAAATATGTGCCGAAGCGCTGGATTTCGTTTATAGGTATAAGCATTGCAGGAGCCCTTGTTTCAAATTCGATTCAGCTGCTTTTAGCCGTTTTTATCATCTTTGGAAGATCTGCAGTGTATATTATACCGCCGATGTTTATCGCTGGAATGCTGACCTCCGTTTTCCTCGGTGCTTTTGCAAACGAATTTACGGCATATTCTACATGGTATGAAAACGTGAAAAACGGCACATTTAGGTTTTCTTTAAAAGAGCAAGCGCTCCCGTCCGATCCAAAACCGGCGGAAAAATATTTACGGGTAGGTTCGGGCGCACTTTTAATGCTTCTTTTACTGTTTGTAGATTTTTTGCCGATGCAGGCGGTAATTTTAGGCACAGCCCTGATTTTATGCGTTGTAGATCGGCAGCCTATACATTTTATAAATATCATACTATTGTTTATTACTATCGTGTTTTTTAATCTTTTTCCGCCTTCTGGAAAGGTCGTTTTCAGCGTGATGGGATTGGATGTAACGGTGGAAGCTCTGCTGCGCGGGATAAAAAAAGCGGTTATTTTTGAAGGTATGATTTATATTTCAAAATGGATATTAAAAGCGAAGATCAATTTAAGGGGCAAAATAGGAGGACCTGTTTCCGCTTCTTTTAGGATATTTTACAAGCTGCTTTCGGTAAAGCATGAAGTAAAACGCAAAAACATAATAGCGTCCATCGATTCCATATTGTTAAGCATCGATAAATTGTAAACGGGGTAAATAGTATTTTGCGCCGAGTCTGTTAATTCAAGTGCATGGAAAATTAATCGGAAAGCGGGCTTTTTAGGTGCTAAGCCGTCTGACAGCTTCATCGGCCTCTTTATAATCGGTTTTTAGTTTTAAAGCGGTTTGAAAAGCCGTTAAAGCACCTTGTTTTTCGCCGGCCGCTTCGCGGACTATGCCTAGCCGGTACCACCACAATGCATTTCCGGGCTGCAAATAAACCGAAATGGAATAAGCGATATCCGCCTTATTGTACTTTCCCGTAAGCCGATAAATTTCACCTATAAAAAAATGAGCTACGCTTATTCTTTCACCGGCAGGGGCCGCATCTATATATGTTTCCATATTCCGCAATGCGTCCTTATAATTACCCAAGTAAAAATTCGCCTCGCCTAAGGTTTCGATTATTCTTGCGTCCTTTGCAATTTTTAATGCATCGGTGCATACCAAAGCCGTATCCTTATACCGGCCAAGCCTAAAAAGACACCATGTATAAACGGCATAAGAATCCATATTTTTATGGTCTTTTTTTAATTCTTCCCTGCAAATATTTATTGCGGAAATATAAGCATTTCTTGCGTCATCGCGGCGGCCTACCGAATCAAGGCTGCGGCCATTCCTATATAGTTTTAAGGCATCGGCCTTCTCCTGCGCGCCTGAAAAACTAATCAAAATAAAAATAAAATTAAATAATAAAAAAAATCGAATTGGTTTATATCTTTTCATTTTTGCTCCATTTTAATAATCGTCAATATTTGATAAAACTTTACGGGTACGGCCGTAACTATTAAAAAATGAGTTTATCCCCTTCGTTTTTTATCAAAATAATTTTTCCCCTGGCTGCTTCGATTTTGGCACGGCTTAAAAAGTTTTCGCAAGTTTCCTTCAGATCTTTTTTTGAAATGGGAAGCATATAGTTTTCTTCTTTCAAAACGGTTTCAGCCCTGTTTTTGGAAATATTATCCAATATGGCGCTGCGGAATTTCGGGTCTTTTCCGTGAATTAAAATGGCGAGCTGGGTATCGGTCATCGGGGAAAGCAGATGCTGAATATGTTTGGGGTGCATATTTGCAATGTCTTCTAAAGTTAAAAGTTTGCTTTTTACGGATTCGGCGAGTGTTTCATCTTCCAATTCCAGCGAATTTAAGATATTGCTGCCGCTTTCATAATCGATTTTTCGTAAAATATCCGCCAAAACGGAAACGCCGTCTATTGCATTGCTTCTATTTAAATTGACATCGACAAGCTTCTTTTTTAATGCTTCACTGACTTGCTGCAGGACGGCAGCGTCCATTTCTTTCATCTTTGCAAGCCGTAAGACCACCTCTTTTTTCTCTTCATCGCTTAACGAGCTGATGTAATCCGCAGCCTGCTTGGGTTTAAGCTGCGAGAGGATAACAGCCTTAGCCGCCGGCAGCTCTCCGCCAAGAATGCGTGTAAGCCGCTCATTATCCATACCGTCAAGATAGTCGAAGGGATCGGATATTTTTGCCGGAACTGTGTTTTCTAAAATCTGCGCAGCCTTTTCGCTGCCGAACGCTTCGGTAAGCATTGTCCGAGCCGTTTCAACCCCGCCCATAGAATTTTTATTTACATTATAAATTTCGTTGAACTCGGTTAGTATTTCCAGCGCTTCTTTTTTATCCACGGATTGAACCGTTACCAATTCCGCGACAACCTTATCGACTTGTTCCTTTGAAAGTTGTTTTAAAACCTCCGCTGCCTGATCGGTACCTATTATAAATAAAAATTTTGCAACCCGTTTGTAAGGGCTTTCCTTTTTTGCGTTTTCGTCTATGGGAACTTTTATAAGCCCCTGTTTAAGCATACGGCTTTCAATGTCGCTCATATCCTAGCTCCTTGTGTATCGATATTTTAAAACCGGAATGTATAAGATTGAAATTATTACAGCCGGCATTTTTTAATCTTCGTATTCCAGTTTGACGCACATCTTGTCCTTGGATAAAACGGTTTGTGGAAAAACGGTTTTTGCCGCATCCAAAAGTACTTTAAGTTCCTTGTCGGTATAGCGCGGGCTGTAATGAATTAGGGCCATTTGTTTTACGGCCGCATCTTTTGCAATTTGGGCGGCCTGTGTGCAGGTCATGTGTTTTTTTTCGGCAGCGTCTTTTTCCATTCCTTTTTCAAACATTCCTTCACAAACAAAAAAATCGGAATTCCGAACTTCATCGGCTATCGACGGAAGATATTTTGTATCGGTTACAAAACTGAATTTGCGTCCCTTTCTTTTATGCCCCATTACCTGTTCTGGGTTAACGGTTTTTCCGTCAGCAGATGTTACGGAATTTCCGTTTTGAAGCTTGGACCAAAGCGGGCCGCAGGGAACATTCAGTGCCTTAGCCGCATCCGGATTAAATTCGCCTGGGCGTTCGAATTCTTCCAGCGTATAACCCAGACACGGTTTTGTGTGATCAAGGTTAAACGCCCGAACCTGAAATTCTTCGTGCGAATACACTATTCCCGGTTCCGTTATTTCCTTTACGATAATTTTATAATTTATATACATATCTAACACGCGGCGGCTTGTTTCTACATATTCGGCTACCTTAGGCGGGCCTATAATATACATCGGCTCTTCACGGTCAACCTGTGATGAAAGCATTAAAAGACCGGGTAAACCGGTAATATGATCGGCGTGGGTATGACTTATAAATATGGTATCTATTCTTTTCCAGCGTAAGTTTAAACGCCGCAGCGCAACCTGCGTGCCTTCACCGCAGTCGAACAAAAAAAGATGCCCTTCGCGCCTGAGTAATACCGATGTCAAGTGGCGGTAAGGAAGCGGCATCATTCCGCCGCAGCCTAAAATAAATGCTTCAAGATTCATAAAGCGAAATTATATACGATAACACTCAAAAAATCAACACTCTGCCTGTAAGCACTGCCGTACATCGGGTTTAAGGCAGCCTGTGCGTAAACTAAAACGATCAGATTTTTGATAAGTGTTTCAACCCAAGTGTTTTGAAACGGGGGTTAATAAATACGTGTTATGCGGATAAACCGTTCCGCCGGCATGGTGTTCCATCAATCAATGTACAAGGATGTACGCATTTGACATAATCACCGCCGTCTGTGGCGGAGAGGCTTATCGGGGTATACGTCGAGCTCATTTTGCGTAGCGACGCAGAAGATGTCCGCCGTTTCAAAAGAAAAATGTGATTACCATGTAAACGAGCCTTTTAACCATACGGCGCTTATTTTGTGCAAGGGTGCAAAGTCTCCCTTGCCGTCATAACCTTTGGTATATACGTCGCTGCCGAAGGAAACGTTTATATTGTCGGTGAGGGCATAGCCGATCGAATAGGTGCTGAACGTGCTGCCGTAGTTTATATCGATAACGCCGCTTGCCGAAAGTTTGAGCGTATCGCGTAAAAAGGTTTTGCTTATGTTGAGACTGACAAAACCCTTGTGCATCGGCCGCTCGATATCGTTTTTATGGTTCAAAATTAGGTCTTCAAAATACTGAGTGCTCAGCGTCCACGAGTCTTTAATCCAGTCAATGCCGGCAAGCATCAGCAGCTGGTGTTTCTTTGGAGAATTAAACTCAAGCCTAACATCATCTGGGGTTTGTTTTTTCAAATCATTGACAGACTTTTCTGTAAGCAAATTCTTCGGTTCAAAATACCGGCCGCCTACCCACGCAGTTTCCAACCTGATTGTTACATCGCCTGCAGGAATCGCTGCATCGACACCAGCCATCCCAATACGGTAGTACTCTTCATTTAAATTGGTATGCAGTTCTTTCGGTACGTATGGATTTAAAAGTGGATGATGCGGCAAGGCTGGATTAAACAAACCCTTTTTTGCATACCCGCTTTTTACATAGCGCGGATTTTTATCCCAGCCGTAAAAGCCGGAAACGGAAAAATCGATGCCGGGTAAAAAGAAGGAAAAACGTGCGGCGGCTTCCGTGTCGGTAAACATCTTCGGTTTTGTGCTTTGCGTTTTGGTGTAATGGACGGGAATGGAGCCGAGCGGTGTCTTGGTATCGTAAGTGTCCGGCGTATCGATATAGTATAAGTCATCCTTTGCACCGTCTTCAAAGCCGAATCGCGGCAGTTTGTTGGGTGTAAAAAACGGAACGGCGACCGCTTCAAACGTAAAAAGGTCATGGAAAAAGCGCAGGCGTATACTGTCAGACGGGAGCCGCGTGTCATCGCTGCTTAAACCGATAAACTCCGAGTTGTCCCGCGCGCTTAGCACATCGGTAAGCTTAAAGCCGTCCGCCTGCCCCCATGCGATTACCTGCCGTCCCACACTGATATCCCAGATATTGCCGGAATAGCGGTAATACGCTTCGTTCAGGCGGAAACCTGTACGCGCAGGGTTGCGGTAATTGTATTCGGCGGAAGCTGAAAGGACGGCGTACGAAGAGCCGGCAGATACTTCGCCTTTTATCCTTGCAATCGAACGG
The DNA here is from genome assembly GCA_963547785.1 of uncultured Treponema sp. GTDB lineage: Bacteria > Spirochaetota > Spirochaetia > Treponematales > Treponemataceae > Treponema_B. Next base: position 64,381 of record CAUUSH010000011.1, read on the forward strand.
GATGCACCGTATTCAAGATTTTTTTTAATGCCGTTCCAGCGGAGGCCGTGCAGCGTTTCGATTTTGCCGCCTATCGAAAATACCGGTTTTGCGCTGTCATCAACCGAATCGTCGGAAAATTCATCATCTGTTGAATCATCGGCTGTTGGATATTCGGCTTTATCGTCGGATACTGCTCCCGCCGCCTCCTGCGCACCGCACGGCAACGTCAGTATAAAAAACAGTAAACAAATAATAGCCCCTGATAAAAATATTTGTCTATATTTCCGTGTTGTACTCATATTGTCAATATCCCGTACATTGATATTACGATTCTTTGCCATATATTTTTATTTCCTTATATCCCTCTATCGAACAGCGCTTTTACGCCTAACCTTTCCATTCGCCTTTTAAAAATATACGCCGCAATGCACCGTATATTTTCAAAAGTATTACCTAATCTTCCCTTCCTCAAGCGAACTAACCCTAAAGTATGAATCGGAGATGTTTTTGTTGAACTCGTGCTTGAGCGTTTCGATAAGGGTCGTATGCTTTTTTTGCAGGTTATTCATTTCCATTTTGCCCGCAGTCCAAAAGCCGTCTTTTTTTTCGATACCGCTTACGGTAAGCACTTTTAGCAGCGCTCCCTGTTCGCCGTAAAATTCCGCCTTTACCTGTACCAGCGATTCCTTATCGATCCACGAAATATATTTTGAATACATCGATTTTTTTACCGGAACCGATTCAATCTTCCAGCAATTTTTTCCGCCCACCGTCTCTTCCGCAAGCAGCGTATACGTGTAATCGTCGATCTTATGCCCGCTTATGTCATCATAGGTAAAATCCGTCCCCATAAAATAGTCTTGATTTGAAGAGCCGGAAATGCGTTTTGCCTTTTTGAGTGCAGGTATATAAAGCCAGCGGTCATCATTTTTTGCCGCATCGTCATACGAGAACGAAAGATAGCCGACGCCCTTTACATCGGCGGGCAGCATAAACACCATCACTGTTTTTTTTTCGCTGCCGTAATCCTTTGAGTATGCCGTAACTTGGCGTACCCGCTTTTTACCCCCGGAATTGATCAGCGTCATCCGCATGGTAAAGGAATCGCTTGCCGCCTTTTCGCGCTTATCAACCCTTTGCATAATCTCTTTTCCTGTAAGCTCTTGCGCAAAGGCAAGGCTCACCGCCGCAGCCGCAAATACGGCCAGCGCAATCAAATGTTTTGTCTTTTTCATAAAAAACTCCTTATCTGTATTTCCGCATAAAATATGCGGAAGGCTATTTAGGGCATCTCTAAAAACCTTGTTGGATTTGCTTCGCGTCCTTCGGAATAGAGATGCCCGACGAGTTTTTTATAAGTCTTTATTTATCAATGACTTATGAAAAACATCGCAAATTAAATTTAAGGAAACCCTCTAAAAACTAATGTTTTTAGAGGCTCCCTTTAATCTTTTGAAAACCGTACACGGAATGTACTATTTTTCAAACCCATTACCGTCAATCAGTCTATTACTATATAGATAAACTGCCTATCGTTACCGTGATAGACTGTCTACCCTTATGCACCCATACTTTATGGGCTTATGCACCCATGCTTTATGGGCTTATGCACCCATACTTTATGGGCTTATGCACCCATACTCTATGGGCTTATGCACCCATACTCTATGGGCTTATGCACCCATACTTTATGGGCTTATGCACCCATACTTTATGGGCTTATGCCTCCGTACTGTCGGGAGCTATGCGTCCATACTTTATGGAGCTATGCTTCCGTACCTTAGGGAGCTACACCTTCCACGCAGCTGCAGTTTCCCGCATACCGACAAAGTGCGCATAAATACCGTCTTGCTGCACGAGTTCGGCATGGGTGCCGTGCTGTACAATTTGCCCTTTATCCATGACGAATATTTGATCGGCATTTTTAATAGTCGAAAGCCGATGCGCAATGATGATTGCGGTTTTGTTTTTCAACAGTTCATCGAGGGCGCTCATCAGCTTTTCTTCGTTTTCGGGGTCTACACTTGAAGTTGCTTCGTCGAGGATGACAATGGAACTCGGTTTCAGCATTGCCCGCGCGATGGAAATACGCTGGCGCTCCCCGCCTGAAAGATTACTTCCGCCTTCCTGCAGCACGGTATCGTAACCGTCCGGCAGCTCCATAATAAAATCATGACACTGAGCAGCTTTTGCCGCAGCGATAACTTCTTCGTCGCTTGCATCCGGTTTTCCGAATTTGATGTTGTTTTTTATCGTGTCTTCAAAGAGGTAGACATCTTGGAATACAAAGGTAAAGTTCGATAAAAACGCATCGTAGGCAAAATCCTTGATATTGGTATCGCCGAGTTTTATTTCCCCTGAATCGACATCCCAAAAGCGGGCAATCAGCTGACACAGGCTTGTCTTCCCCGAACCGGAATACCCGACCAAGGCTGTTACGCTGTTTTTCGGGATAGACATATCCACATTGCGAAAGAGCTTTTCTTCAGTCTGCTCTTTGCCGCCGTAGCCGAAGGTAATATTTTTAACGGTAATATCGTCATACCCCTGCGGGAGAAGCGCACCTTCCGGTAAGGCTTGAATATTTTTAACCGTAAAAAGCGTATCCAAATTCTGTACTGCCATACCGCGCATCCGCTGCATGGTACCTGCTATTTCAAACCCGCCGAATACCACAAAGCTCGCAACAATCAGCATCAGTGTTTTTTCAACATCTATCGCACCTACGGAATAGCGGTATAAGGCACCCACGATAATTGCGGTTGTCCCCAGTTTTAGCAGGAGCGAAAAAACCAGCAATGAAGGTGTGATAGCCCTTTCTACGGCAAAGAAACCGGTTTTGCTTTTTTTAATACTTTCCGTTACGTTTTT
>CAUUSH010000012.1:0-66186 GCA_963547785.1 uncultured Treponema sp.
TTAAGAAACCAAAACGATTTGGAACAGGAGCTTCAATGGCAATTGTAAAAATTGATCAATCTCTTTGGCTTTCTTTGGATGAAAACGGTTATCTTGATATGAAAAGAATTCTTGAAAAACTACATAAATTAGAACTTTTTTTGTGGAAAACGGTTTTAGGAAATTAAAACAAAAACAACACATAACACTGTTTTCAAAGCCGACAACACAGACAAGCTGTAAATGCAGGTTAAGCGAATGTTATGAGGACTGCCATATGGGCAGCAATTTGGGAGGAAAAATGTTTGATAGTGATATTTGCAAGAAAAAGGATGGTTCAACCTTGAAACTTATGAATCTTAATATGAAATTCAATAAGCTATTGAATATGTAAAAAATAGATATGAAAATGAACATGTAAGTTATAAATGCTCACGATGCAGTTGCAGGCACCTTTCACCAAAAGAGCGTCAAACACCAAATCATAGAAGTTATTGTCTTGATTCTAACGGTAGAACAAAACAAGCCTATCCGACTTATTTTCGGCAAAAAAGCAATGCCCGAAGAAATTCAAATTTATTTTGATAGTTATTAACATGAAAAGTAGGTTTTATTATATTAATCATACAAATCATACTTAAAATAAAGGATGTGTGATAAACAGTTCGGCAGGAATTCAACCTCACTGTTTATCTGCCGATTCCAAAAATTTGATAATTTTTTCAAAAAGTTTTTATAGGAGGTAGAAAAATGAAACATCCGGAGGGAAAATACGCTTGGACTGTTAAGGCTGGAGAAAAGGGGCAGTTTGTTATCCCTAAAGAAGCCCGTGATGTTTTCAACATTAAACCCGGCGATACGTTAATCGTTCTTGCAGATATAAATAGAGGTATCGCCATTCCGCCTAAAAATATGTTCGCACATTTGATGGAGACTATTTTCAATCAAAATGCACCAAAGGAGGACGAAGAATGAGTGCGATCATCATTAAAGAGCTTACAAAAAAATACGGGGATATAGTTGCCGTAAATAATCTTAATTTAACCATTGAGCAAGGAGAGTTATTTGCCCTACTCGGCGTAAATGGTGCGGGAAAAACGACAACGATTAAAATGTTATCCTGCCTGATAAAACCCGCAAGCGGGGAAGCTTTTCTTCTTGGGGACAGCATTATCTCAAATCCTCATGCAATAAAAGAAAAAATCAACATCTCACCACAGGAAACGGCAGTAGCCGCAAATTTATCCGTTTTAGAAAATTTAGAGCTTATTGCAGGAATATATGGACAAGAGAGTAAAACGGCACATAAAAACGCCCGGGAAATAGCACAAAAATTCGGTTTGGAAAATGAATTGAATAAAAAAGCAAAAAATTTATCGGGCGGAATGCAGCGCCGTCTTTCTATCGCTATGGCTCTGATTTCAGAACCTCATATTTTGTTTTTAGATAAACCTACTTTAGGACTTGATGTCTTGGCTCGCCGTGAGCTATGGGCTTCCATCAAATCATTAAAAGGAAAAGTTACGATAATTCTTACAACCCATTATATGGATGAGGTTGAACATTTATCCGACCGTGTGGGAATAATGGCAAAGGGACAATTAACGGCTGTGGGAACCGTAACGGAATTAACGGCACAAACGGGTACTTCTAAATTAGAGGATGCCTTTGTTGCACTTTTAGGAGGTACGCTATGAGAATGGTTCTGTTTGCAAAACGTAATATAAAAGAGATTTTGCGTGACCCTGTTAATCTCTTTTTTAGTCTCGGCTTTCCGCTTGTTCTGTTAATCTTGTTATCTATTATCAATGCTGCTATTCCACCCGAAGCGAAAAACACGATGTTTCAAATAAAAAATCTCGCACCGGGCTTGGCAATGTTCGGCAGCGTATTTATGGCATTATTTGCAGGTATGCTGTTATCAAAAGACCGCACCTCTTCTTTTTTAATGCGGTTGTTTACCTCGCCTATGACTGCGCCGGATTTGATTTTAGGGTATACGTTACCTATGCTCGTTATGACAATCGTACAAGCTGCAATAACCTTATTGGCGGCAGGCGCGTTTGGGCTTGATATACATATCAATATCCTTTTTGCGATTAGTATGACAGCCGTAACTTCATTGTTTTTTGTCGGTACGGGTTTATTGTTCGGCAGTCTTTTGAATGAGAAAGCGGTCGGCGGTGTGTGCGGGGCATTATTAACCAATATTGCCGGTTGGCTATCCGGAGTTTTTATTCCCATTGATTTGATAGGAGGCGCTTTCAAAACAATAACACATATCTTGCCGTTTTATCATAGTACTGAAGCAATAATGATAAGTTTAGGCGGTAATTTTAGCCGGATTCTTCCTCATTTGATTGTCGTAATAGGATATACAATCGTGATTTTCACGCTCGCTATTATCACTTTTAATCGTAAAATGAATAGGCCTGTTCTATAACTTCGTTATCAAGCAGGCCGACGAGTTCAAAATCGCACAGATAGTACGATTTTGAACATCGCATTTCAAGGTAACCTATTCCGAAATGGACGTTTCCGAACAGGTTTAAGGCGAAAAAGTGTAAAAACAAATCATAAATTCACAAAAAGATTAAATATAGGCAGCATCTAAAAACTTCAGTTTTTTTAGAGGTTCCCATTAAAATATCAAGATTTTTTTTTTAATTCCGAAAACTAACATAGAAAGGAGAAAGCATGCTTCACAAAATAATTTTTCAAGATAATCTTTTTTACATCACACGTTCCTTAGACGTCATTCAAAACTGTCTAAATCTTGATTTATCGGATGAAATTTTTACGGAAAAAATAATATCGGACATTCTTTTTTTTGATTCTGCCCTGCAAAAACTCTTTAACCAAATAGAACCGCAGCCTCATCTGCCCGAATATGCGGACATAATGCACCGCCTCTACTTCTGTATGGTGAAATACATCCGCTTACTTCAATTTATATGCGACAAAAAAAGTGAGGCGGAATCCGGTTTTAAAACCAATTTTGAAAGATTTGAAGGCATAGAAAAAAAACATCAGAGCCTAATCGATAAAATAAACATAAACATCTCAGATACGGAAGCTCAAAACGATTCGTACAACATGGTTTCGCAGACGGAACTTTCCAAACTGTTGAGCTTTTAAAATATGCGGATTACGGGCGGAATTTTAAAAAACAGACAGATAGAATGCCCCAAAGGAATAATCAGGCCTGCTATGGACAGAATGCGGGAGTCCGTTTTCTCGGTTTTAGGAAACTTGGAAGGCCTGTCTTTTCTGGACCTTTTTACCGGCTCCGGCATCTGCGGTTTGGAGGCTTATTCCAGAGGTGCATATCCTGTCTACCTTATAGAAAAAGATCCGATAAAATTCCCCGTTTTGCTTAAAAACGCAGGAGCCGCCGAAAAACGGCTTGAATGCAAACGGATTTCCGCCGAGCTTTTTATACAAAAATCAAAAATTTCTTTTGATATTATATACTGCGACCCGCCTTTCCCATATAAGCATCATCTTAATCTTTTGGAAAAAATCTCCGATTCCGCCGTTTTAAAAGAGGGCGGACAGCTTATTCTCCACAGGCCGGCCGAAAAAGAAATGCCCGATACGGTAAGGGCGCTTAATAGGCAGGATAAAAGGATTTACGGCCGATCCGTCGTCGATTTTTACGTAAAAAGGCAGTTTTAACGGCACACAATAGCTTTTTAAAACGGCATTCGATAAAAAGTTGTAAAAATACTTTTTTTCTATTGACATTTTCCTCAAAATAATGTAATGTGTCTACATTCTTAGCATTAAGAACATCTTTCCCCTGTAGCTCAGCAGGCAGAGCAAGTGGCTGTTAACCACTGGGTCCGTGGTTCGAACCCGCGCGGGGGAGCTAACCATAAAAGGCTGGCCGATCCGCGGTCAGCTTTTTCGAAAGGCAGGTATTTCTATGGCAAGGATATGCGAAATTTGCGGAAAGGGGACGGTATCGGGTAATTCCGTAAGTAAGTCCAAAATTCATAAAAAAAGAACTTGGAAGCCCAATTTGGTTAAGGTAAAAACCGAAATAGACGGAAGAACCGTTACGATAAAAATGTGTTCCCGCTGTTTAAGAAGTGATTTTGTTACAAAAAAAGTTTAGTTTTCTTAATTTACTCCTTTGTATTACTAATTTGATTTTTTGAGTTCGCTGAAAAGCGGACTCATTTTTTATTCCGGCCATTTTAGGGAAGGTATTCCGGTAAAACGTTCTTTAGAGAGTTAAAAAGGTTTATTTTAAGGTTATATGAGCCTGCGGTTAAGCGTTCAAGCCGGTTCCGTGCCGTCTTTCTTGCAGAATTTTCTTGAAAGGTACAGGTACATGTAGAACAGATATAACCGCTTTTTTCGGTATGCTTTATAATTGTAGGTATGTCGGCAAGGCAAAGCGGACGGATAATCGTTATTGGGTATTTTTGAAATTTTAAAACCGGCGGCATGGTTGCCAAAATGCCTTTTTGCAAGGAATTCATAAGCAGGGTTTCCAAAATGTCATCCAAATGATGCCCTAAGGCAATCTTGTTATATCCGTTTTCTATTGCAAATTTGTTCAGTTCTGTACGCCGCTGGGCGGAACACCACCAGCAGTTCATTTTTTTACCCGGTTTTAATCTTTCCAACACCGAAACGGTTTTTATTGTAAGCGGGATATTCCATTGCTCAAATTTTTTTATAATTTCGTTTGAAAAAGACGGAGCGATATCCGTTGCAATATGCAGGGCATGTATGGCAAAGTGAGGCACAGGGCGCTTTAGACGCATCGAAAAGTATTCGGCCAAGGCTGTAGAATCTTTTCCGCCCGAAGCGGCAAGTAAGATTCTATCGTTTTCTTGTATCATGTTATAATTAAAGACCGCCCGATCGATAATTCTAAAGAGCTTAGGATTCGCCATTTTTTTAAGTGCTTTTTTAAGGCAGAATTGCCGATATCTAAAACCGGCTAATATTCAAAAGAGAGGGCAAAGTCCATATAGGGTACGGGTTTTTGCCACGGTTTATCCCCCTTTTCCCGCGCATATACCGAAAAATCCAGTTTAAAATATGTAAAATTAAGCCCAAAGCCGGCGTGGGGATATGTCTCGCTTAAACCGAGCCGCAACGCAAGAACATCCTGAAAAAGGATCTCAGTACCGAAGGCCGCATTAAGAAGCGGATTTCTTTTGCGGTCAAACACCGGCTGCAAAAGGTTTCTGTAATCGAGATAAAACGCCCATGACGAAACAGTCTTCCATACGTGGTTTTGTATGGGCATAGAACCGATACCGATGCTTATATCAGGTAAAAAAGCATTATACCGCGTTTTTCCCGACGGACGGGATTTTGCATAAGAATTAAAGTCAGCATAGCCGGTGGAAAAAACCGGCGTATACAAATCTCTGACCGTAAGTCCGAGAAAAAAATAGTTTTCATATTTATACAAAAACCCTGCGTCCACACCGATACCGTTTGAAAGATTTATTGGTAAATTTTTAAAACCGGCTTTCACCGTTTTTGTCACTTCATTATTCTGCATTAAAAAGGCATAAGCGAAGGTTTGAAAAAAGCCTTTCATTTGAATGCCGAGCGCAATTTTATTCGTATCGTCATCATAAACGGTGCCGCCGTAGCCTGCCGTCAAAAAAATTTCTTCGCCTAGCAAAAACTGTTTTAAAAACTGCGTATCGACATTTGCGTAGACAAAGGTGCGGTTAAAAATCCCTGCCGCAAAATTTTTGTCTGCAATGGCAAGGGACAAAGGGCCTGTTGCATTAAAATCAAAAAGGAGGCCGTTTTTTTTGTATAAGTATGAATTAAAGGCGTCTTCTCTATCTTCCGCCGTTAAAATATTAGCCGCATCAAGTACGTTTGAGTTTACTGATACGGCAAGCCTACCCGCCTGCCACGTTTTTTTCAAAAAGGCAAAGCTTGCAGGATTGGTAAAAAGGGTATCAATCCCTGCTTCCATCGTGGTAAAAGGAGCTCCTATTCCTGAAAGCCGCACCGAAACCTGCTCAGGCCGCTGCAATTCGGGCAAAGCCTGCTGCGCAAAAAGAAAAAGGGCGTGTATATATAAAATTAAAAAGAGTGTTTTTTTCAATTTCTTCCTCTTATTATCTTTATGTTATTATCTTGACGGCGGTAAAATGTTCAAAAGACCTTTCTGCCGACGGCAGCTACTGTATCATAAATCGTTAAAATCCGCAAGTTCTGCAAAACCGCCGCGTACCCTTACAAAAAGGCCTTCGCCGCCTTTATAGTTATCGGTTTTTTTGCCCGATTTTAAAGGGAGGGCAAGATAGTTTTCCGTTACGACCGTAAGAGGCTTACCGAAAACAGGCCGTTCGGCAACCGCAAAAAAGGTTTTGCCGCCGCAGCTGTCCAGGTATTCCGCATACTGTTTTTCCGAAAGGGCAGTTAGGCGGGCAGCCCGCTTTCCGGAAATACGCTCCGGCACCTTGTTTTTCATCGAAAAGGCCTGCGTTCCCGGCCGCGCAGAAAACGGAAACACGTGAATGCAGGAGAATTGCAGCCTTTCGCACATCGAAAAGGTTTGCTCAAAATCCTCGTCGGTTTCGGACGGAAAGCCGGTTATAATATCACAGCCGATAAAGGGATTGTCTTTTGCGCTCCTTAAGGCGGCAACTGCGCCCGCAATATCGGCCGGACGGTACGCCCTGTTCATAGCACTTAAAATGCGGCTGCTGCCCGACTGTATCGAAAGATGAAAATGGGGGCAAATTCTTTCGTGCTTTAAAACGGAAACAAGAGCATCCGTTACCAGATCGGGGTACAAGCTCGATATGCGCAGGCGGATACGGTCAGTGTGTTTTAGCAGAAGGGAAAGCAGCTCGGGGAAGCGTCCGCAGTCTTTATCAAAATACTGCGATAAATTAATACCGCTTAAAACGGCTTCCGCAGCGCCGTTTTTTTCGATTTCGCGGAGCCTGCCGACGGCTTCTGCCGCAGGCAGGGAAACGGACTGGCCGCGGGCAAGCCGTATTCTGCAATAGGCGCAAGTGCTGTTGCACCCGTCCTGCACCTTTAAGCCGGCCCTCGAATGAAAGGTAAAAACGGGCGAGCTTAATTTGAACAGGGTTTTCGTGCCGGCTGCCCCGCCTGCCGCAACTTTCGTTTTGAAAGCAAAAAGACAGATTTTGAGTGCTTCGATGCTATCGCCTGCACTATCTGTCCCCTTTTCAAAAAAGGAGCAGACAAAGGCCGGCAGGCGGGAAAGTTCGTCCTTTTTTTTGCCCGAAAAAGCGATAACCCTGTGCGTTCTTCCGTCAAGGGCTTCTATCGCCTCGGCTTCAAGTTCCGCATAACAGCCCGTTACCAAAATAACCGCACCGCCGTGCTCTTTCAGTAAAAGACGGATAAGCCTGCGCGCCTTTTGTTCAGCCTTGCCCGTAACCGTACACGTATTGACGATACAAAGGCCGACGCTTTCGTGCAGCGTGTTTTTTTCGCGGTCGAAAAGGGAAAAACGGCACCGCAAAAATTCCGCGGCAAGAGCTTCCGATTCAACTTGATTAAGACGGCAGCCCAAGGTTTCTATTCTAACGGAAAATAATACGCCCATACGGATCAGGAAGATTTTCTTTTGTATTTTTCCGCGCCGCCTGCGGTCGCCTTCTTTCTTTTTTTGCCTGCAGAATCGGCCTTGGCCCGTACACCGCTTTTTTTGCCTCCCTTTGATGAGGGTCTAAAATCATCTTTTGCATCGGCGCGCATAACCGGAATGCCCCGCTTTTTTTTGCTCATTTTGATGGCGTCGTTTGCCGCATGTTTGGGCAGGGTTGCAAGAGAAAACCTATCCATAACTTCGATTCCGTCCACAAAGCGTTCGGGAATAGACAGGAGCCGGCTTAAAAATTCGGCGAGCTTTCTTTTTGTAATGCCGTCCTTGCGTCCCATGCCGATGTAGAGCCTTAAGCTGTCATCGTCTACGCCCTGCCTGCAGCGGCCGCCTTTAGCCTGTTTTATCGTTTTGTACCGGGAAGGAGAAAGAGCTGCGCTGTACTGCATTTGCAGGATAAAGGCCAAAACCGTTTCGGGGTCGGTGTATTCTGTCAGTTTTTTTGCAAAGGCCGCAAACCCCTGCTCAGGTTTTTCTTCCGCGGCATATCTTTGTATTTGCCCCGCCGTTTCCTGCAATATGCGCGTGCGTTTTGTTTCTATGACGTTTTCTATCGAAGGGATTGTGCCCTCTTTTAATTCGCCGCGGGCGTGTTTTCTTAAATAGTCGATGCGGCGGATCTCGTTGGGGCGTATAAAGCTGACCGCGATCCCCGCGGCCCCTGCCCTGCCCGTCCTGCCGATTCGGTGTGTGTATGTCGGCCCGTCGTACGGCACAGCGTAATTTACAACGTGGGTAATGCCTTCGATATCGATACCGCGAGCTGCGACATCGGTTGCCACCAAAATCCGCGTTTTTTTGGAACGGAACCGTTCGAGAATTTTTTCGCGCTGACTTTGGGGAATGTCGCCGTGCAGGGCTGCCGCCTCGTAGTGCCGCTCATCAAGTTCTTTTGCAACCGCATCGGCGTCGGCCTTGGTTTGGCAAAAAATAAGCCCGTAAAAATCGGCACTGCTATCGATGAGTCTGACCAAGGCTTCGGTTTTATCGCCTTCGCGCACAATCCAAAAAAACTGTTCGGTAAGCGAGGCTTTTTCTTCCTGTGCTTCTTCTTCAACAATTTCATAATCGCCCATAAAGTCGGAGGCTATCGATAATATCTGTTTGGGCATGGTCGCGGAAAACATTAAAATGCGGGCTTCCGGGTTTGCATGGGAAAAAATGTTTTCGATATCTTCGATAAAACCCATATTCAGCATCTCGTCGGCCTCGTCCAAAATAAAATATTCTATATCGGAGAGTTTAAGCGAGCCCCGTTCCAAATGATCCATAATGCGGCCGGGCGTTCCGACGACAATTTCCGTTCCGGCTTTTAAACTGCGCAGCTGCTGACTCATAGAGGCGCCGCCGTAGACAACCGTTATCCTTGGGTATTCTTCTATTCTAAACGATTCCAATTCCGCGGCAACCTGAACAGCGAGTTCCCGTGTGGGAACCAAAATAAGGGCGCGGAGATTTCCCGTACCGGCCCGCAGTTCCTGAATAAGCGGCAAACCGAAGGCCGCCGTTTTGCCCGTACCCGTGCGCGCCTTTGCGATGACGTTGGCATCGCCTGAAAGAAGGCGCGGGATCGCCAAAACCTGAATGGGCGTCGGCTCCTGAAAGCCCTTGGCCGCAACTGCCTCAAGGACTATCTCATCAAGTCCGAGGTCTTTAAAAGTAATTTCCATAATCTTTGCAATAAACCGGTTCGGAAACTTCAGTTTCAGAACCGGTTACCTTGAAATGCGATGTTCTAAATCGTGCTATTTGCACGATTTAGAACTCGTCGACCTGTTCGGCAACAGAGTTACCGAACAGGTCTAATATAGCACATTTAAAGAAAAAAAAACAGAGGCGGTTCATTGTATGTTTACTGCAGACCTAAAGCCTTAATTTTTTGATCCGTTGTGTTTGCCTGCATTTTTTGTTATATTGTGCGTATGTCCGATATAAGCGATTATCTGGTGTGGCGCGGCGACATTCTTTTTAAAATGTGCGCTTTTAACGAAATAGACGCCTTAATACTGTGTCAGCTTTCCTATATTCCGTTTGACGGTATTGTTCCCTCCGATTTTAAATCGGGCATTACACTCCGCGAAGCCGCCCGCTCTTATGTAAAAAACGGCGCAGCGCACAGTTTGGGCGTATTCATAAACCCGCGTTCGGTGCAGCTTCTTGAACAAGCCGGAGAATCGGAGCGTTTCGGCTCGGTGGTATTAAAAGCCTTTGTAAACGACATAAGTATCGCAGAAGAAAAGCAGTTTTGCGCTTTAACGGCGCTCTTACCTTCAAAAGAAACCTGCGTCGTATTCCGGGGAACGGACGACAGCATCATCGGATGGAAAGAAGATTTTAATATGGCCGTCCTTAATCCCGTACCCGCACAAACGGCCGCGCTTACCTACCTTAGCCAAGCCCTGAGCCGCTGCCGGGGCACCCTGTACACGGCAGGGCATTCCAAAGGCGGAAACCTTGCCGTCTACGCCCCGTTTGCACTGCCTCATGCTGCGCAAAAGCGCATAAAAAACATATTTTGTTTTGACGGGCCGGGTTTTAAGGGCCGCACACAGCCTGTATATTCCGGCGATTTAAAAAAGATTAAAAGTTTTGTTCCGCAATCGTCCGTCGTCGGTATTTTACTGGATTACCCCAAAAACCATACGGTTGTCGAAAGCAGCGAAAACAACGGCCTTTTGCAGCACGACGCTTTTTCGTGGAAGGTGAAAGGAACGGCGTTCGTTACAAAAAACGAGCGGAGTGCGGACAGCTTGTTTACCGAAAAAACCGTACAAACGTGGCTTGCCGAAATGGATACGGACCGGCGCAAGGCCTTTATCGACGCGTTGTTTTCGCTTATAGAAGCAACCGGTTCGCGCACACTTACCGAGCTGCGGGATAATTGGTTTTATAATTCGGCGGCGATTATAAAATCGCTGCATTCGATGGACTTTAAAACAAAGAAAAACGTATTCGCCATTATAACACTTTTTTTTAAAGCCGCCGGTTCGAATATCCCGCGCATAAAAGGATTAACAGGTGCCTCTAAAAACGCCGAAAACAATGCTTCTCCTTCTTCAAAATAGATATACCCCGGCGCAGAGCGTAGATCACACCGCACAGGGTGTTAAACCTTCCGCACTAATAAAGGCGGCATCGTTAAGTTTTTATAAGGCTTCCGCGCTACTTGACTTTTTTATGTTTTTTTACTATCATAGCCACTCTATTTCGGGCAATAGCGCAGTTGGTTAGCGTACAAGTCTGGGGGACTTGGGGTCGGCGGTTCAAATCCGCCTTGCCCGACTTTTATACAATCACCGCAAAATTTCGATAAATTTTCTCTCTATCACTTATAAAAATATTGTTTTTTTTAATAATCAGTATTAAAAATTTGAATGGATTTTTTAAAGGTTCTCTTTAATTCTTGCAATCAACGGTACTATGCTGTATAATGTAAGGAGACGGAAAAATGAAAAAATACATATTGGCTTTTGATCAGGGGACGACAAGTTCAAGGGCGATTTTATTCGATAAAAGCGGTGCCGTTGCCGATACGGCTCAGCAGGAATTTACGCAAGTATTTCCAAAGCCGGGCTGGGTCGAACATAATGCAATGGAAATTTGGGGTACTCAAAGCGGCGTTGCTCGGGAGGTTTTGGAAAAGGCCGGCGTGCGGCCGGCCGAAATTGCGGCAATCGGTATAACAAATCAACGGGAAACGACCGTCGTCTGGGACCGGCATACCGGCCGCCCCGTGTATAACGCAATCGTGTGGCAGTGTAGAAGAACCGCCGATATCTGCGACAAACTAAAAGCAAAAAATCTTGAACAAACGATAAAAGAAAAAACGGGGCTTATAATCGACGCCTATTTTTCGGGCACAAAGATAAAGTGGATACTCGACAATGTGGAAGGGGCAAGAAAAAGGGCGGAAAACGGCGATCTGGTTTTTGGAAATATCGACACATGGCTTATTTGGAACCTGACGCGCGGAAAGGTACATGTTACCGATTACAGCAACGCTTCAAGAACCATGCTTTTTAATATCAACACCCTGCAATGGGACGAGGAAATTTTAAAAGAACTTGAAATTCCGAAAAGTATGCTGCCTAAGGTAAAACCTTCTTCGTTTGTATACGGCGTAACCGATGCTAAGACCTTCGGCGGGGCGGAAATACCGATTGCAGGAGCGGCAGGCGATCAGCAGGCGGCGCTGTTCGGGCAAACCTGTTTTACGCCCGGCTGTGCAAAAAATACCTATGGAACAGGCTGTTTTATGCTGATGAATACGGGCGATACACCCATCAAATCGCAGAACGGGCTTTTGACGACCATTGCATGGGGGCTTAACGGCAAAACGGCATACGCGCTGGAAGGCAGTATCTTCGTGGCAGGCGCCGCCGTTCAGTGGCTGCGCGATCAATTAAAGCTCATCTACACCGCAAAAGAAACCGAGTATTACGCAAGCCTCGTCCCCGACACGCATGGCCTTTATGTCGTGCCCGCCTTTGCGGGGCTCGGAGCACCGTATTGGGACATGTATGCACGCGGCGCCATCGTCGGGCTGACCCGCGGCGCAACCCGCGAACACATCATACGGGCAACGCTTGAAGCGATAGCCTACCGCACAAAGGACGTTATTTCCGCAATGGAAAAGGATTCGGGGATTATGCTAAAAGAGCTAAAGGTAGACGGAGGAGCTGCTGCCAATAATTTTTTAATGCAGTTTCAAGCCGACATCTTAAATGTGCCCGTCCATCGGCCCAAAATCCTTGAAACAACGGCCCTGGGTGCCGCCTATCTTGCGGGCTTGGCAGCGGGCTTTTGGAAAGATCAAAACGAAATCGTCAACAATCGGATTATCGAAAAAAAATTCCAAAGTATGATGAGCGAAAAAGAGCGCGCCGCAAAGTACGCAGGCTGGCAAAAGGCTGTAAAACGGGCGATGCAATGGGAACAGGAAGAATAAATGTACGATGTTATCATCATAGGCGGCGGAATTACGGGTACCTGCATTGCACGGGAACTTTCAAAATACGAATTACATATTTTGCTTGTAGAAAAAAATCCTGAAATTTGCGCGGAAACGTCCCGCATTAACAGCGGCATTATTCACGGCGGCTACGACGCAAAAGAAGGCACGCTAAAAGCGCGGCTGAACGTTCGCGGCAATAAACTTGTGAGGGAACTTGCCCCCGTCTTGCATCTTCACTTTAAACAATGCGGGTCGCTGGTAACGGCCTTTTCCCAAGAAGAAATGCAGATGATTTATACCCTGTATGAAAGGGGCAAAACTAACGGCGCCGAAGACCTTGCACTCTGGGATAAAAAAACAGTACTTAAAGCGGAGCCGAACCTTTCCGCTAAAGCCGAAGGCGCCCTGTACTGCGGTTCTGCGGGCATTATCTGCCCCTTCGATATGACCTGTGCCTTTGCCGAAAACGCAGTACAAAACGGCGCCGCCTTGAAAAAAAACTGCGAGGTTACGGGCATAGAAAAAACGGCGGACGGGTTTGCCGTTCAAACGGTTTGCGGCACGTTTAAAACAGCCTATCTTGTAAATGCGGCAGGCCTCTATGCCGATACGGTGGCTGCAATGCTAGGCGAAACCGACTACACCGTCCGGCCCCGAAAAGGCGAATACCGAATTTTGGATAAATCGTATGCGGGAATCGTAAAACGCATCATTTTTCAAACACCGACCAAGATGGGCAAGGGCATTTTGGTAAGCCCTACTTCTCACGGAAACATCATTGTCGGCCCCTCCGCCGAAAACATTAAGGATAAAGAAGATACCGCAGTTACTGCGGCCGGATTAAAAAGCATCGATACGCTCTGTAAAAAATCGGTACCCTCAATCGATTTGCGCAAAACCATCCGCGTATTTGCAGGAAACCGGCCATGCCCTTCCACCGGCGAATTTATGATTTACCCTTCTAAAAAAAATAGGGGCTTTATTCATGCAGGCGGAATCGATTCGCCCGGACTTTCTTCCGCTCCGGCCGTAGGCGAATACATTAAGGAAATCTTAAAAGAAGAAGGCTGCAAAATGAAGCCGAAGGCCGATTTTAACCCTGAACGGAAACCCATACCGCGGTTTGCGGAGCTGCCTTACGCAGACCAGGCAGCACTTATAAAAGAAAATCCCCTGTATGGGCACGTTATCTGCCGCTGCGAAACGGTAACCGAAGCCGAAATTGTTGCGGCGCTGAAAGGCCCTGCGGGAGCCTGCACCGTAGACGGCATAAAAAGGCGGGTGCGGCCCGGATCGGGGCGCTGTCAGGGCGGGTTTTGTGCCATTCGCGTTATGGAAATTATTTCGCGCGAACTGCACATTCCCGTCGAAAAAGTATTGAAAGACCACATCGGTTCCGAAATCGTAACGGGAAGACTAAAATGAAATACGATGTTACAGTTATAGGCGGAGGACCTGCAGGCCTTGCCGCCGCGCTTGAAGCGCATAAAAACGGGGCAAAGCGGGTGTTGATTATAGAACGGGACCGCGAATTAGGCGGCATTTTAAACCAGTGCATTCATTCGGGGTTCGGCCTGCACGAATTTAAAGAAGAGCTGACAGGTCCCGAATATGCCGAGCGGTTTATCGAACAAGTTTCTGCCGTAGACATAGACGTTATGCTTAACAGTATGGTTATAGGCCTTTCGGCCGAACGGGAGATCACCGCCGTCAACAAACAAGGCCTTCACAAAATAGAAGCGGGGGCGGTTGTGCTTGCAATGGGCTGCCGCGAACGGACGGCAGGCGCCATAGGTCTAAAAGGTTTTCGTCCCGCAGGCGTATATACGGCGGGTATGGCCCAGCGAATGATGAATATGGAAGGTTTTTCGGTCGGAAAAGAAGCCGTCATCTATGGATCTGGCGATATAGGCCTTATAATGGCGCGGCGGATGACCCTTGAAGGCGCAAAGGTAAGGGCCGTTATCGAAATAATGCCCTTTTCAAGCGGCCTTAACAGAAACATAGCCCAGTGCCTTGAAGATTACAGCATTCCGCTCCTTTTAAGTCACTGCATAAGCCGGGTGCACGGAAAAAAGCGGATAACCGGCGTTACGGTATCAAAAATTGATGCGAATCTTAACGAAATAAGCGGCACGGAACAATACTTTTCCTGCGACACCCTTCTTTTATCTGTAGGCCTTATCCCTGAAAACGAGCTTTCGCAAAAGGCAGGTATTCCGCTGCATGCCGTAACAGGCGGTCCCATCGTTGATAGCACCATGCATACGGGAATAAACGGAATCTTCGCCTGCGGCAATGTCCTTCATGTGCACGACATTGTAGATTTTGTCAGCAGGGAAAGCCGCATCGCCGGAAAAAACGCAGCCCTATTTGCTCTGCACAAACAGCTGCCGTCAAAGACCGTCAACTGCAAAGCCCTCAACGGAATCCGCTACATAATGCCTGATAAGGTTCTAACTGATGACCCGGACGGCGTTAACCTTTTTATGCGTACGGATGCAATCTACACCGATGCTGCCGTTACGGTAAAATCGGGCAGCACCGTTCTTGCGAAAAAAAAGATTAAACGAATGGTACCGTCGGAAATGATCAGTATTCCGCTTTCCTTTAAAGCGTTAAAAAATATAAGCGAAGAAATTACCGCAGAAGTCGAATAAGCCTATTTCTGCCTTAACACCTATTTGCTTATCTTGTATAAAATCGAAAACAAAAAATGCGGCTTAGGCCCCTTTACGGTAAACTCCGTCTTCAGCGAATGCTTTATATATTTCAGTTTTTTTCCGTATTCCAACAAAAGCCCCGCCTCGAATTCCGGTTCTTTCCATTGAGTAACGGGCGGCTTCTTTCTTTTTTTTACCACCGCATTTTTTTGACTAAAATCTCCCGAAACGCCCAGTTTGATGCATCCGCTGCAATTTATTTTTAAAAGCGCATTTGCCGAATACAAGCGCACCACAAAGGGGTTTACGGTTTTATCCTCTAAAACAAATTTCGTGCTTACAGAAAAAACCTCGTGCCAAAAAGCGGCCTTTTTCAATTTAAACACAGCTCCCGCCTGCCACTTCTCCTTTTCATAAAAAAATCCTGTCTTGCATACAATTAAAGAATTAGAAAAACCGAAATCGATCCCGCCTGCATGACGGTATTTTTTTTCGTACTGCTTTTTCACTTTTTTTTCGTAAAAGCGGACCAAATCATAAACGCCGTCTATTTTAAAAGAACCGAAAATAAGTTTTGGCTGAAAGAAAAACACGGCGGTTTCCGTATACGCCTTGCCGTATGCAGCTGAAAAATTCCGCTCTCGCGCTCTAAAACCCGTATTAAAGCCCGCATATCCGCCTAAAAAGCCGAATTCTGCCGTGCCTGCAAAACTAGGCTTAAGTTTTTCATACGGCATATTCGCGCTGCCTGAAAACAACAATTTATATGAGCCGTGATCGGTCAAGGCCGAAAACAAAAACCGGCAGCCGAAAAGTCCGTTATACCGCGGATTTTTCACTGCAAATTGAGAATACGGGTCAAGATACAAGGACGAATACAGAGCAAGGCCTGTACTTATATCACCGTTTTTAAGATCTTTGGTTTTATACAAGGCCGAAAAATGAAGATCTGGCCATTTGACGGTATACTCCTGTTCGGCCAAAACCGTAACATTAAAATTATTCAAGCTTAATTCAGCGCCGTAACTTATATCGCTGTTTGCGGCGGAAAGTTTCAATGTATTTTTAGGGAAAAACTGCATGCCGGCAGAAGAAGGCCTTTGAAGCGGCAATGTCCGCGCCGAAAAAGCCGTCATAAAGCCCGCTTTGTTAATACCGCCGTAATAAAACGAAAGCGCCGGAATCAACTTTTTCTTGCCTGTATAAAAAAGCGGCGTAAACCGTATTCCAAGCGAATACGGCTGCAACGGAATACCGGAGCGCTTACCGTCCATTTTAACGCGGGCCAATGTTTCCACTGCGGCCGTGTTTATTCCCGCTGTTAGGGTATAGTTCCACGGATACTTTAATGCACTTTCCACAAAAAATGTTTTAAGTTCAAACGGATTTTCCGAATGCTCGGCGGCAGAACTACCGGCAAAAAAGACAAAAAAACAGAAGCAATAAAAATAACGGATATAATTTTTCCCTTTCATATCTATTATTCTCAAGCTTTTTGCCGTTTAAGGCACAAAAAAGACCGAAAAACTTTTAAGCAACCCCGAGTTTTTAAGGATTTCCGTTATTTTCCGGCCTTTTTTATGATTGTTACAAGCCGTTTGACAAAATAAAAGCAAACAGCTTGTTATTGTTTATTATTGTTTTGTAACAATAAATCCAAGCGACGATTTTGTTATATCAAAATGCGCATTATTCCACGATTTTAACACTCCCTTTTGTAACCAACCGCTGGTATAGTCACTTGGGGAAAGTGCGCTGCCATTAGAAGCCTTTATTTTAACTAAATGAATATAGTCACAACTTGCCTGATTTGTTGCCCCGCTTAAAAGAACACCGTTTATCGTTACCGTCTTTTTTTCTCCGTTGTTAAAAGACATTGCCCCGGATGTAGCGGATTCTTCTTTAATAAAGCTCTTAGTACTGGAACCGTTATAAGTACTGATGGATGCATCTATAGTTACGACAACGCTGCATGCAACACCGCTTTTATTTTCGATTTCAAAACTCATACTAGTTCGCGTATAAACGGGCTCACTTTCATCTGTCTTATTTTTACAACCGGACATAAAAAATACCGTACCAATCAATGCGATTAATACGCCAACGAACAAAGAAACATTTTTTTGTTTCATTTAAAACTCCTTTCCGCACTTTTTGCGGATTATAATTTTTGCTGCCTCCGGCAGTAGCTGCCTGACAGCATTAACCGGTAACGGATTAATCCGCTGCCGTCAAAAACAAGATACCGATAAATCATTGTTACTTTTTTGATTTACCGGTACTTCCTCCGGTACCGCCGCTTTTAGGGGGATTATTCCCCCTGCCGCCGCTCGGATTACCCGTTGTGGAAGGCATTCGTCCGCCCTCGCCGGCATGGGCAAAAGATATGTAAACAGACCGTGTAAAAAAATTTTAAAACGGCGTCTTACGGCCGGTAAAAAATTTTTCGTACAGTCTGTAAACGGCAATGAAAGATTATAATAATTAGATCTAAAAGTCTGAAAAGATTGAAAATTAAAAAAAGAAAAAATAAAATAGAAAAAAGCGTTGTAAGAGATATTTAATATATTAGAGTTTTTAGGGGGGGGGTAGAGAATTTAGAGAATTCTCATATTCTATTTCGGCAAGTTCATATAAGGGGCGGCCGCCGAAAAATTCGTATTTTATCCTTTTCATATTCAATATTGTACACAAATTAAAAAAAAATATCAAGAAAAAATGATAAAAAAACAAAACTATTTGTATTTTACAGGATTTATCCGCCTTTTTATACAAGTCTTTTCAGTACCGCCGCGGAGCAATCACGGTTTTCCCGTCCACTACAATCTTTGCCCCGTAGCTTCGATTAAAAACGAATAGCATATCGGTGCAAAGGAAAAACTGAAATTCCTAAGTACCTTCCTTGACCGTTTACAGAAAAAATTCGGAAACGGCAGGGCGGGTATAATTTTTTTCCAGCATTGTCCTGTGGGAAATAAACAGCGGATCGTCAAAAGATTTTGCCTTCGTATGGCAGTACACGATGCAGGCCTGACATTTAATACAGATACCGGGCACCAAAGAAACATCATTTTTGTCGATGGCTGACATGGGGCACACCGCAGCACAAACGCCGCAGTTATCGCATTTTGTCTTGTCGGTAATGGGCTTGGCCTTTAAAAAATTGACCGGTTTGCCGTCCATACCGAGCGGCACATAGTACCCCTCGAGGGCATCGTTTCCCTTTATCGCAAAATCGGAAATTCCGTCTCGGGGTAAAGTTACTTTACGGACGAGGCTCTCGCAAAAGGTGTTCAAGGCGGCCATATCCTCCTCGTTCGGCCGACCCAGCCCGACCGCTGCAAAGGCATGTTCACAGACAACGGCTGCCGCCCCCTCTACGGAAAAACCGTTTTTCGAAAGTTCGCTTTCCAATTCGCGTAAAGAATTATCGAAACTTCTATTGCCGAAGGTAACGACAGCCGCCGCTTGGGCACCGTTACCACAAAACAGATTTTGAACAAAGGGCAAAACCTTATTCGGAACCCGCCCTGCATATGTGGGAACGCCGAACACAACTAGATCGTGCACACCGAATTCCCTTACGGCCTCATGCCGCTTCGGCAAGGTAAAATCATCCTCCGCCGAAGGTACTGCAAACTTTGAAGCAAGTTTTTGGGCAATGGTTTTAACGATTTTTGCCGTATTTCCGGTAGGACTAAAAAAAACGGCTATAACTTTTTCGATACAGGGCATACTCTTTTTTCTCCTTAAGGCCAGCCCCTTTTTTAGGGCTTGTTCAAGACACTTCTAACATACTGAATACTATACTATATTTTTGATCTTCAGACCACTACCCATACGCCCCATGCAAAAAGCTATCCAGAGGGCAGACCGTCTAACGGGCGCCAGCGTCCGTTCAACATTGTTTTAAACTGCAAGGCAGCTTGTCTGCCTTGTCCGCTTTGATCTTATATTTTTTCTTAATTCTGGTCCCAAACCTGTTGAACAATTATATTTCTCGTGATTACCTTTCAAATGAATTATATTTTCCTGCTTTATAAATTCCAGAGTTTCATTTGGCCATGGTCCTAAATCAATGGCATCTCCCATCGTTGTGTGCAGATCACATTTTTCATTTTTGTATATTTTTGATAAGGCTTAACATGCTAATATATTCGCATGTATGTCTGAACTAATCAGTATTCTCATTTTTTACTCTCCCGAAGGCGTCCTTCTAACATTCCTTCGACACTTCCTCATTATATCATAAAACCGATAATTTACAACTTAAACTGACACAAACACAAAAAATTAAATTTTTCTACCAGTCGACTTTAATACCCTTTGTTATGACGCAAAACATCAAGGTATTAATGCCTCCGCACAAATAACAAACGAGCCTTTTACGAAATACTTCGTAAAAGGCTCATACATTTTCAAAAACTACCTTTTATTGGAACGCCGCCAAATACGCATCTTTTCGGCTTCAGTAACCAACCAATCCCTAAAATCAGGATGCGCAATGGAAATAAGCGCCTCAGCCCGTTGCCAAGAGGATAAACCTTTAAGGTTAACCTTTCCGTATTCGGTAACCACCCAGTGGGTATTAGCTCTGGTGTCGGTAACAACAGAGCCTTCTGCAAGAGAAGGCCTTATACGGGAAGCCTTTGTACCGTCTTTTTTTTCAAAGGTTGAAGAACAGCAAATAAAGCTCTTTCCGCCTTTTGAAAGATAGGCCCCGAGCACAAAATCGAGTTGCCCGCCCGCACCGGAAATATGACGCAATCCGGACGTTTCGGCATTTACCTGTCCAAACAAATCAATATCAATTGCATTGTTAATGGAAATAAAGTTATCAAGCTGCGCAATTACTCGTGCATCATTTGTGTACGATACGGGAGCGGCCATACACATAGGATTATTGTGTACATAATCGTAGAGTTTTTTAGTGCCGGCGGCAAAGGCATATACCTGCCTGCCGGTATCAATGGCTTTTTTCGCACCGGTAACCCTGCCGGCCATAGCCATATCAACAAAGGCGTCTACATACATTTCCGTATGAATGCCTAAATCCTTTAAATCGGATTTTGCAATCATCGCCCCTATTGTATTCGGCATCCCGCCGACTCCAAGCTGCAAACATGCACCGTTGGGAATCTCTTCAACGATTAGATTTGCCGCTGCAGTATCCACATCCGTAGGCGCTCCAGCCGCTCCAAGCTCGAATACGGGCGGGTTATCTCCTTCCACAACCATATCGACTTCACAAATATGAATATGATCCTCCATACCGTCTACACAGTACGGCATATTCTTATTCACTTCCACAATGACCACAGCGGCACATTCGATGGCGGCTTTTAAATGCGAAGCGCTAAGCCCGAAGCTGAAAAAGCCGTTTTCGTCCATCGGGGCGGCTTGAAATATGACGACATCAGTCTTTTTAACATTTTCGCGGTACCAGCGCGGCAATTCTGAATAACGGAGCGGGCTATAAAAACTAAAACCTGCATCAATGGCTTTCCGCTCAATTCCGAGCATGTGCCACGAATTCCAAGAAAAGTGCCGTGCCGGATTATCGATTTTAAAAATCTCAGGTTCCCGGATCAACAGGCCCCCTCTCAATTTAACATCTTCCAGCCCGGGCATTCGTTTTGCAAGAGCCTTGTCTATCGCAACAGGGGTATTAACACACCAGCCGTAATCTACCCAGTCTCCCGATTTTATTACTTCCGCAGCCTTTTCGGCCGTAACCAGTTTCTGTTTATAAAGGGGGCTAAAATCCATATCCGCGTCTCCTATTTATTGTTAAACCGTTCCACTTTTTGCTTGTTTACAAAACAGCCCATTGCCATTTTTTGATCTTCGGTAACAAAACAGTCGGAGAATTTTTCCACCTCAATAGCAATACCGCCTTGCATATCCTTCTGCAAGCCTTCGTTAATGGCCTGTTTTGCACACTTTACCGCTATAGGTGCCTGCGCACTAATGGTTTTGGCCATATTCATCGCTTCTTCCATCAGTTTTTCAGGTTCCGTAACAAGGTTTACAAGTCCAATCGACAAGGCTTCATCAGCCTTTACCTGACGGCAGGTGTAAATAAGCTCTTTCGCCTTTCCGGCTCCGATAAGACGAGCCAATCGCTGTGTTCCGCCGAAACCGGGGGTAATACCGAGCCCTACTTCAGGCTGGGCAAAGCGAGCCTTATTTGAAGCAATACGTATATCGCAGGACATTGCAAGCTCACAGCCGCCGCCTAAGGCAAAGCCGTTTATGGCGGCAATAACCGGACAGCGGAAATTTTCTATGCGCGAAAATACCTTATTTCCAAAGGCACCGTATTCTGCCGCCTGAGCCTTATTTTTATCCTTCATTTCGGCAATATCAGCACCGGCTACAAAACTCTTATCACCGGCACCCGTAATAATAACCGCATAAACATCCTTCGCTTTTTCGATTTCATCAAGCGTCTTATTAAGATCGGTTAAAACGGCTGTGCTTAACGCATTCAAGGCCTCAGGCCTGTTCAGCGTTATAACTGCAACATGGTCTTTTATTTCGTTTAATACTGTGCTCATTTTCTATTCCTTATGCCGAATAATCAAAAAAGCCTTTTCCGCTCTTTCTGCCGAGTAATCCACCGCGTACCATTTTTCGGATGAGCGGGCAACATCGGTATTTACCGTCGCCCGTTTCACGATACAATACATCCATAATCGCCAAAACGACGTCCAAGCCGATCAAATCGCCGAGTGCCAACGGTCCCATCGGGTGATTTGCACCAAGCTGCATTGCCGTATCAATATCCTGTGCAGAAGCAAGACCTTCCTGCAGGATAAAAGCAGCTTCGTTTATCATCGGAATAAGAATTCTGTTTACAACAAAGCCAGGACCTTCTTGTACTTCAACAGGCGATTTACCGAGGCTCTTTGCAATTTCGATGATTTTATCTTTAACACTTGCAGGCGTGCTGATGCCGGAAATTACTTCGACCAGCTTCATTCTGTCCGCCGGGTTAAAAAAGTGCATACCGATAACATTATGCTTAATACCGTTCGAAATTTCGGTAATCGATAATGAAGAGGTGTTGGTTGCAAAAATAGTATCCGCTTTACAAATACCGTCCAATTCGGTAAAAAGCTTCTTTTTTGCTTCGCTGGTTTCCAATATAGCTTCCACAATCAAATCACTGTCGGCTAAGTCTTTATACTCACCCGTTTTTAAATTAGCCTTTACGGAAGAAGCCGCATCCGCAGTCATTTTACCCTTGCCAACCAGTTTATCAAGACCTTTAGCGATTTTATCAATGCCGCCTTGTGCCCATTCGATTTTGATATCGCAGACGGTAACCTGATAACCGTTTGAAGCAAAGGCATTTGCAATGCCTTGACCCATTGTTCCTGCACCAACTACACCAATCTTTTTCATAATCTGTACTCTCCTTACATTATGATGTTAGATAAATACCGGTACAGCACACCATTGTACAAACCGCAACCCGGCGCTCCGTACCGAACCCTTAATATATACTAAATTACATAACAATATGTAATATAGATACCCCTATTTTTGCGGAGAATCCGCATTATCTTTTTTACCGTTTCGGCGTCCTCATTTTATCGTTTTTTATCATCTTTCGCCCGGAAAATGGATGCCGGAAACATCAAGCTGCGGCACACCTTCCGGCAGCGAAATATCCGCCGCATTTACCGAATCGGCGATAGCCTGCGCCATAGAATCGAGCTCGTAACCCTTATCGGGACTCATCGAAGAAGCGATGGTGATTCGCTCGTTAAGAATTTCCATATCGTCCGTATTCTTTTCGATAAATTCTTGAATCAAATCACCGGATCTAACTGCCCATGAACCGTTTTCCACAATTGCAATCTTCCTGTTCTGTAAATTCAAAATACGCATGTGTTCCAAAAAGTCGTGAACAGGCGGTAAAATATTAAGATTATATGTCGGCGAACAGATAACGATGTGGCTGAATTTAAAGGCTTCCGAAATAAGGTACGACACGTGCGTACTTGACGCATCGTAGACCTGTATGTTCGTTATGCCCTTTTCGACAATTTTAGAAGCAAGTGCAAATGCCGCCGATTCGGTATTACCGTATATCGAACCGTACACAAGCAAAACGCCTTTTTCTTCAGGCGTATAGGTTGCCCAATGCAGGTATTTATCGAGAATATACGGGAAGTTTTCCGCCTCCCATACCAGTCCGTGCAAGGCACAGATATATTTAATCTTCGGCAGCAAGTCGAGCTTCAGCACCTTTCCGATCAAATACATAACTTCGGGTCCGTATTTACCGACAATATTTGTTAAATAGCGCCGTGCCTCATCCATCCAGTCACGCGGATAGTTTACCTCTTTTGCAAACAGCTTTCCGTCAAGCGCTATAAACGAGCCGAAAGCATCGGCGGAAAACAATACGCCGTTCGTTACATCAAGCGTAACCATAACTTCAGGCCAATGCACCATCGGCGCTTCTACAAAGGTAATTGTATGGTCTTCAAACGTGCGGACATCTCCTTCTTTTACCGTGTCAATATTATAATCGTCGGGGTCGTAGGCGAACTGACGCATTAGCATAAAGCTCTTTTCCGTCGAAATAATCGTCGGAGCCCATTTATCCAAAACAGTCGTTACCGAAGACGAATGATCACATTCCATGTGGTTTACCACAAGGTAATCGACTTTTTCGCGGCCGTATTTTCCCAGTAAATAAGTAATATTTTCCATCAATTGCGGACACGCCGACCATTCTGCCGTGTCGAATAAAATAGTGCTTTTTTTGTCAAATAAAAGATACGCGTTGTAACTGACTCCCCGCGGAATCGGATGCATATTTTCAAACAATGTCAAACGGTGATCGTGACCGCCGACCCACCATACGTCTTTTGTAATTTCACGTACATTGTACATAACAAACTCCTTAGAATAATTGCGCTAACTGTTGCGGAATGACAGCTTTATAAAGCGGTCTTTTGATTCGCCGCAATCCGGACAGGTAAATTCGGCATCGAGATGCTCGAACAAGGTTTCAGGCGGAATGTCCGCATCCTTATTTCCTTCTTCCGGCACATACTTATAGCCGCAGCCCAAACAAACGTATCTGGGACCGATAGGAGACGGGCGGGGAATAGGAGCTTTTTTGATCTTAGGATACGGCAGCGTCAGTTCTTCTTTTGAAAGCGCGTTCAATTCTTCAATTAACAGCGGGACAACTTCTTCCAAATCACCGATAATACCGTAATCGCAGTGAGAAAAAATAGGCGCCTTTTTATTTTTATTGATGGCAATAATGCGGGATGCATCTTTAATTCCCTTTAAATGCTGAATTGCCCCGGAAATACCGATGGCAAAGTATAAATTTCCCTTAAATTTTTGACCAGACATACCGACATACCGCTGCACCGGCACGTATTTCAGCGTTTCTGCAGCCGGACGGGAAGCTCCGATGGAAGCGCCTGCAGCCTTCGCCAAATCTTCAATTAAATGCCATGTTTCTTTATCTTTTACACCGCGGCCGCCTGAAACGCCGATCGGCGAGATGGCCATAAGCGAATTACTATCCACATTTTTATAAAACTTAAAGCGTTCAACTTCAACCAGCTGTTGAATCATTTTGTGAACCTTCTCTTTCATGCTATCGCCGTCAGGGAAGATACGTTTACGCATACCGGTAATACCGACCTTCGGATCACCTTTTAATCGGGCTATCGCCATTTAAGTCTCCCATAAAAAGTCAATTAAGAAAGAATGAGCGGAATTTACCGCCTGTTTTTAACGTTGACTTTTTTACCGTTCCGCAACGCCGGTTGAGAAACGGAGCATAATAATGGTGTTTGCCTTGGAAGGCAAACCTCAGGATAAAAGCGGCAGCACCCACATATGAGCCTTAGAGCTTTTATCACCTCTCCTTACAGTTTAAGGAGTTTTCATTCCATTCTACAACTTAAAGCATATAAAAAGTATACATACCGTTTTATATGCTCTAAATGTTTTTTATAGTGAAGGCTTCACTACCTGTTTGCCTTGCCTAATTTACCCAATATCTTAGAAGCAATAACAAGCCGCTGGATTTCGTTTGTACCTTCGTAAATAGTCGTTATTTTTGCATCACGGTACATTTTTTCGATAGGAATTCCTTTAATAAATCCCGAACCGCCGTGAATCTGCAGCGCATCATTTACAACCTCAAGAGCAATATCCGATGCATACATCTTCGCCATTGCGGAATCCAAGCCGTAATCTTCGTGATTTTCTTTTTTATCCGCCGCCTTGTAAATCAAAAGACGGGCAGCTTCGATCTTGGTCAGCATATCGGCAAGTTTAAACGCCACATCCTGCTGTGCTCCGATCGGTTTACCAAACTGTTCGCGGGTGCGTGCATATTTTACCGCTTCTTCGTATGCACCCTGCGCAATACCGAGCGCCTGAGCCGCAATACCGATGCGTCCGCCGTCAAGCGTTTTCATCGCAATTTTAAAGCCCTCACCCTCTTTTCCCAACAACCGGTCTTTCGGAAGCTGTACTTCGTTAAAGACAAGTTCCGCCGTTGCGGAAGTTCTGATACCGAGTTTATCGTAATGTTCACCGAAATCGAAACCTGCATCGCCTTTTTCGACGATAAAGGCGCTAATCCCCTTTGTTCCGGGAACGTCGGGATTGACCGCAAAAACGACATAGATGTCGGCTTTGGGAGCATTTGTAATAAAGATTTTTGAACCGTTTAAGATGTAATTTGAACCGTCATCAATGTATTCGGTTTCCGTGCCGCCGGCATCACTTCCTGCATTCGGTTCGGTCAGACCAAATGCGCCGATTTTTTCGCCCTTTGCAAGCGGTACCAAATATTTTTGCTTTTGTGCTTCCGTGCCGAATTCGGCAATCGGATAGGCACCTAAAGAAGTATGTGCAGAACAGATAACACCGATACCGCCGTCTACACGGGAGAGTTCTTCTACCGCAATAGCATAGCTTATAACATCAAGGCCGGCGCCGCCGTATTCTTTTGCATAGGGGATTCCAAGCCAGCCGTTAGCGCCCATCTGCTTCACCTGCGCTTCCATCCACGCATTTTCAACCGGACCGCGGTCTTTTTCAAGCACAATCGGCTTTACTTCTTTTTCGGCCCATTCACGAATCTGCTTTCTCAGCTGTTCGTGAGCTTCAGTTGTTTTGAATAACATGATATACCTCCTGTCAAGTATTCATTTTTATAATGTAAGCACCGAAAACGGCATATTCTGCCTGCATAAAGGCTTATCCTCTATTGGGAGTACTGCCGCAACACTTAAATTATACTACGCTATTTTCAACCGCTGTACAAAAATTCTCCGGTATTTATCGAGCTTGCCCGGTATCTTAAAAACGTTTAAAGTATTCTAAGATACCGGAGAGTTTTACCATACCAAGCGGACACACCCGTTTGGTATGCCGTATAAAAAACCGGTTATCTTTTTACGATAACGGCCGTTCCCTGTCCGCCGCCGATACAAAGCGAAGCGAGTCCGAGTTTTTTGTTGGATCTAATCATCTCGTGAATCAGCGTTACAAGAATTCTATTTCCCGAAGCCCCGACCGGATGACCTAAAGCGATTGCTCCGCCGTTGACATTTGTTCTTTCCATAAGCCAGCTGCGTTCAACCTTATGCTCTGCTAAAAGCTCATGAACAACGCCGAGCGACTGTGCTGCAAAAGCTTCATTCAATTCGATAAGCTCCATATCTGAAAGCTTGAGGTTTGCATATTTTAAGGCATTTCTGATAGCGGGAACGGGACCTAAGCCCATAACTAAAGGATCGACACCGCCTTGACCGATACCGACTATTTCGCATAAGGGTTTAAGGTTAAATTTCTTCACGGCTTCTTCGCTTGCAACAAGCACAAATGAAGCACCGTCGTTAATACCCGACGCATTACCTGCGGTAACCGTGCCGTCGTTTTTAAATGCGGGTTTTAATTTTGCAAGCAATTCGGGCGTAGTGGTTCGGTTCGGATATTCATCGGTATCGAAAACCGTATCGCCTTTTTTGCTGCGGAGGGTTATAGGTACAATTTCGTCTTTGAATTTACCGGCGTCTATTGCGGCAATGGCTTTTTTCTGGGAAGCATAGGCGAATTCGTCCTGCTGTTCCCTTGTAATCTTATACTTTTCCGCAATATTTTCGGCGGTAATTCCCATATGGATATTAGCGCGGGCATCGGTTAAGGCGTCATAAATCATATGGTCGACAGCCTGCCAGTTGCCCATTTTGTTTCCGCTTCTTGTATTGGACGGAACAAGATACGGAGCCTGCGACATCGATTCTACGCCGCCTGCAAGAACAACGCCGTTAAAGCCTGCCTGAATAGACATAACAGCTTCCATAACGGTGCGCAAACCCGATCCGCAAACCATATTGGTAGAATGGGAACAGACCGTTTCGGGAATACCGGATTCCAAAGCGATGGTACGGGCAATGTTTTGTCCCAAACCGGCACCGAGAACGTTTCCACAAATCAATTCGCAAACGTCAGCGGGTTTTAAACCGCTTTCTTTCAGAATCGCCTTTACTACTTCAGCGCCCATTTCCTTAGGTTTGATCCCGGAAAGGCTGCCGAGAAATTTTCCGATCGCAGTGCGTTTTGCACTTACAACATAAGCTTTAGCTAATTCCATTATATACCTCCTAATGGCTATATAAGCAAAAAGTGTGCTAATTTGAACAAATCCTTTAAATTATACCGTTGCGGCAACGGATTTATCCAAACGCATATAACTTTACGGGAAAATAAATTCTCTCTTATTAAAACAAAGGAAAAAACATCCGCCCGTACCGCTATTTCGGTATAATCAGACCGATATTTAGAGGTACACTGTTATTTCAGTGTGCGTCTTCTTTTCGATATAATTATTTTTTTACCGTAAAAGCTATTTATAATAATACTCAAAAT
The DNA here is from genome assembly GCA_963547785.1 of uncultured Treponema sp. Classification (GTDB taxonomy): domain Bacteria; phylum Spirochaetota; class Spirochaetia; order Treponematales; family Treponemataceae; genus Treponema_B. The sequence continues at coordinate 28,160 of CAUUSH010000012.1, forward strand.
CAAAAAATAATCAAGTCTTTTAATCCTGGAAAATACACAAAACCGATAATTTTTATGTGATGGTATCTTTAAAAAGCTCAGTTGAATTTGCTTCCGAGCCCTTAGAGATTAAAGATGCATTAAGATGTATTTTCGGTTTTTATGTTTATACAAAAAATGCCGGTAAATCCTTGCGTAAAATAAATTTTTTATGTATAATTGAAAAAATGCCGATTTAAATAGGTGAATACCTTTTATCGGCAAGCGGCTTTGAAGTAATAGAAAGTTAAAATCGGTGGGAGAATTATGTATTTTGAATTAGAAGACGGAATACAGCTGTATAACGAAAAAAAGTATCAGGATGCTTTGGCCTTTTTTTTAAGCGCCAAATCGGAGAAAGAAGACGTTGTAACGGAAATAAATTATTATACCGGCCTTACGTATATGCGTATGTTTCAATACGAAAATGCTCTTGAGTTTTTGGAACAGGTTGTTACTGCAAATGCGGATATTGCAAAAGTGTACCAGTGCAGGCTTATTCTTGCCTTTATTTATGCAAAGACCGACAGAACGCGGCTTGCGGAATTCGAGCTTGCAAAGCTGACGGATGCAGGGTACGAGTCGGTACAGGTCTTTTCGTCGATGGCTTATATCGCTTACGAGCACAACGATGTTAAAAAGGCGGTTGATTATTATGAGCGGGCGCTTCAAACAGACCCCGAGAACGGTACGGCGCTGAACGGTTTAGGCTATATTTTGGCCGAAACGGAGAGAGATCTGGATAAATCGCTTGAGCTATGCAAAAAAGCGGTTGAAAAACAGCCCTTAAATCCTGCCTACCTTGACTCTTTGGCTGTTGCATACCATAAACTTAATTTTTCGAACGATGCCGAAAATTATATTCAAAAAGCAAAAGAAAAAGCCCCTGAAAATACCGTCATATTAAACCATTTTCAGATGATAATGTCTAAGGATTAAAGAGGTTTTTTAGAATGAAAAAAGACGTTCTATTTTTACGTAAATACAAATATTTTTATATCTTAGGAACGGCGGTTTTTGCGGCTGTTTTGTTTTTTTCGGCAGGAGCTTTTGCCCAAAATGCCGACTTTGCGGCAAAACCTTCTTCAGCTGACCGTCGCATAGCCTCTGAGGAATTTAGACGGGGGGTGCAGGCCTATTACCGCGGCTCGTTTAACGAAGCGGTGCTGCTTTTTGAAAAGGCTCTTTCATATGTTCCGGGCGAACCGCTTATTTTGGACTGGCTCGGAAAGGCGTATTATGGTTCCGGTGTTGAAAGCGCTGCGGTTACGCAGTGGGAATTTGCCGAAGAGGCCGGATTTGGGGGAGAGCTTTTAAAAAGCAAGATCGAAATTTTAAAAGAAAGAAGAAATTTAAACCCAGTTTCTACGGACAATTTAAAATATGTAGAAGATTCGTCTTTCGGCAACAAAAATGAAAAGGTCGAACTTTTCAGACAGCCGGTTTCGGTTACGGCAATGCAGGACGGCAGTTTTTGGTTGACAGCCTACGGTTCCAACGAGCTTTTACATTTTAACGTAAACGGTATTATTTTAGATAGAACTAAGGGGCCGATTCAAGGCTTTGACCGCCCCTTCGATGTTATCGAATTGCAAGACGGGAACCTTTTGGTTTCGGAATTCGCTTCGGACAGGCTTTCTCTTCTTAATAAAGACGGCAAATTTTTAAAATCTTTCGGCAAAAAAGGAAGGGGCAACGGCGAATTTATAGGCCCGCAGTTTTTGGCCTCGGACAAATACGGCAATATTTACGTTTCCGATTTTGGGAATGCACGGGTAGTGGTTTTTTCCGCAGCCGGCGAGGCCCTGTTTACCTTCGGCCAAAAAAACGGTCTTTTTTCAGGCTTTGCGGCGCCTGCAGGGATTGCCATTATAGACGATCTTGTCTACATTGCCGACGCTCTTAAAGGTGCGGTGTATTCTTTCGATACGGCGGGGAACTATATCCAAGAACTTTTGCCGGAAGGCTCTTTAAAATACATCGAATCTCTGCGCGCATGGAACGGTAATTTGGTTGCGGCTTCAGAAAAAAAGGCCTATTTAATCGATATATCTTTTTCTTCGGTTAGGGAGCTTGCCAATTTAGGCAACGCGCCTGCAAAGATTACTGCAGCCGTTCCCGATGTAAACGGGAGCCTTCTTCTTATCGATTACAAAAACGAAAAAATAGAAATAACGTCGCGGGTAAACGAGCTTGCAGGCGGCCTTTTCGTGCTGATTAAACGGGTATATGCGGATAAATTCCCGCATGTTACAATGGAAGTCAGCGTACAAAACAGGGACGGCCGGCAGATTGTAGGCCTTACCGAAACAAATTTCATCGTTACGGAAAACAATAGGATTGCCGCCGATTATTCGCTTATCGGCTCGTCCTATTTGAACGAAGGCTGCGATATTACCATAGTGGCTGAGCGCTCGCCCGCCTCTTTACAGGAAAAGGCGGTGATGGAGACGGCGATTAAAGAAATTGCGGCTGCCATGAACGGCAAAGGAACTATCAGCTTGGTTTCGGCCTCCAACCAACCTGTTTTGGAGGGGAAATTTACGCCTGAAGATTTAAGCGCCGTTCCAGACCGTATCCGCACGCCTCATTCTGAAAGCTGGAAGTTGGATTTGGCCTTGCGTCTTGCTTCAGGCGAGCTTATAAACGCAAACCAAAAGCGGGCTGTTATCTTTTTAAGTGCAGGCAACATTTCTTCGGATAATTTTAAGCAATATAATTTAAACGATCTGGCCGCTTATATGGCCAATAACAATATCCGTTTTTATACGGTAGCCTTAAAACAGGGGGCGATTGCGCCGGAACTAGCCTTTCTTTCAAAAAGGACGGGCGGAGCGGTTTCCTTTGTTTATAACGAAAAAGGTTTAGGTAACATTGTTTCAAGTTTAATAAAAAGCCCGATCGGAATGTATCAGCTGCGGTACACTTCGGCGCTGCCCACCGACTTCGGCAGGGCCTTTTTGCCAGTAGAGGTGGAAGTGCGCCTTTTAAACAGGTCGGGCAGGGACGAAACGGGCTATTTTGCACCGCTGGAATAGGCGCCTTTTTAGGTTGTGCAGTTGTAAAAAAGGGCTTTCCGTTTGCAGTAAGACGGAAAACTGTCCCTTGATCGGTTACGGTAACTTACGATAAGGTGAAGGGTGTTGATATGCAGCAGACAATGAACGTGTCCACGATGCAGCGGATGCGCTATGGATATGAGCCTAAGGTTCCTTCGGTTTTGAAAGAACCTTTACATGCGATAAAACCGGAGGCGGGAAAGGCTACGGCCGCCCAATCCAATCAAAAAGAGCTTGAAGCAATTTTTCCGCATTTGTACGGAAAGCCCATCATCAAATTCGTCGCAGGCGGCTCGGATTTTGACGGTAAACCGATGAAATTCGGCGTTATTTTGTCAGGCGGTCAGGCACCGGGCGGCCATAACGTTATTTCCGGCTTGTACGATGCCCTCAAAAAAGGAAACAAGGCTTCCAAACTGTACGGCTTTTTGGGCGGCCCTGCAGGGCTGGTAAAGGGCGACTATATCGAAATAAAAATGCCCCTGCTCGACAAATTCCGCAACACGGGCGGCTTCGACATTATCGGCTCGGGCCGGGCGAAGATAGAAACGGAAGAGCAGGTTTCAAGTTCCATTCAAAATGTACGCAAACTAAAACTCGATGCGCTTATCATCATAGGCGGCGACGATTCGAACACAAATGCGGCCTTTTTGGCAAAATACTTTTTGCAGGCCCGGTTAAAAACGCGGGTAATCGGCGTGCCCAAAACGATAGACGGCGACTTAAAAAATGAATACATCGAAACATCGTTCGGCTTTGACACCGCCACAAAACTGTACTCCGAGCTTATCGGAAACATCTGCCGCGACGTCAACTCTTCTAAAAAATACTGGCATTTTATAAAACTGATGGGCCGCTCGGCGAGCCACATCGCCCTCGAATGCGCCTTAAAAACCCAGCCGAACATCTGTCTTATCGGCGAAGAACTGGCCGAAAAAAAACGAACCTTAAAACAGGTAACCGACTACATCACCGGCATAATCGTAAAGCGGTCCCGAAACGGCGAGGACTTCGGGGTGGTGCTGGTTCCCGAAGGCATTATCGAATTTATTCCCGAAATGGAAGAGCTGATCGAAGAACTAAACGACTTGATGGCCCTGCATTCGGCGGCCTTTTCCAAACTGAAAACCTTTTCGGGCAAACTGAAATGGCTGCAAAAAAAGCTTTCCAAAAAAGCATATAGTCTTTTTTCGAGCCTGCCTGAAATTATTTCGACGCAGCTTTTGATGGACCGGGATCCGCACGGCAACGTGCAAGTTTCCCGAATCGAAACGGAAAAACTGCTCATCTATCTTGTGACGCACCGGTTAAAAGAGCTGAAAAAAGAAGGCGTTTTTAACGGAAAATTCAGCTCCTATGCCCACTTTTTCGGTTACGAGGGCCGCTCGGCCTTTCCCTCGAATTTCGACTCCGACTATTGTTATACACTGGGCTTTACGGCCTTTTTGCTTGCCGCATACGGTTTTTCCGGTTACATCGCGTCGGTGCAAAATTTGACCGATTATGTTGAAAACTGGAAGCCCTGCGGTATTCCGCTTTCGATGATGATGACGATGGAGCGCAGAAAGGGAAAAACCGCGGCCGTCATAAAAAAATCGATGATCGATTTAAACGGAAAACCGTTTAAAACCTTCGAGAAGAACAGGGACGACTGGGCCGTTAATACGAGCTACCGTTTTCCCGGTGCGATCCAGTATTTCGGCGACTTGGAAGTATGCGACATTCCGACGAAGACCCTTTTGCTAGAAAAAGGTAATAAACGGAAAAAAAAGAGTCTTTAAAAAAACCGGCCGGATTTTTACCGTTCCTTAAAAGCGAAGGGCTCCGGCCGTTTAAATATCACACTTACTTTTGTATGGAGGCTTTATGCTGTTACAGGGAAAAAAAGCATTGGTAACGGGCTCCTCGCGGGGCATCGGAAAAGAAATAGTACGCCGCTTTATAGAAGAAGGCGCTGCGGTGTGGGGACTTTGCACCAAACCGTCCGCGTCAAAGGAAGAAATGGAACAATTTGCCGCAGGCAAGGGAACTGTCTTTCACGAAATATATGCGGACTGCGGCGATGGGGAGGCCTTAAGCACAACGGTCAAACAGGCCTTGTCCGAATCGGGCGGCTTTGACATCTTGGTCAATAACGCAGGTATTACGAAAGACGGTCTTTCTTTCCGTATGAAGCAGGAAGATTGGGAAAGCGTGCTGCGGGTAAATCTGACGGGGGCCTTTATCGCCGCGCAGATTATCTCCTCCGATATGATCCGAAAACGATCGGGTTCTATCATTAATATGACCAGTATTGTGGGTCTGCACGGACAAGGCGGGCAGGTTAACTACGCCGCAAGCAAGGCGGGCCTTATCGGACTTACCAAAAGCCTTGCCAAGGAAACGGGGGGACGGGGGGTTCGTGTCAATGCGATTGCGCCCGGCTACATCGAAACCGATATGACCGCCGCCGTCAGTGAAGAAATGCGCGCCGCATGGGTCGAAACCATTCCCTTAAAACGGGCGGGAAAACCGGCCGACATTGCAAACGCAGCCGTGTTTTTGGCCTCTGACTTGTCGCTGTACGTAACGGCGCAGGTTTTAGGGGTAGACGGCGGCCTCGGCGCCTAAAATACCGGCATTGTTTTAAAGCCTTCATTTTGCCTCAGCATGGCGGATACGGTAATATCTGTGTCCCCGATACGGTAATATCGTTACCGCCGATACGGTTCTCTCCGCCTGGTTTCTGCCGGCAGTTGTTTTTTTGTAGAAAAATCGGTAAAATCTACACAAGTGCCCGGCACGGAAAAATCCGGCCGGGTAATTTTGATAAGGGGGCTTACAGCCGAAGCCGAACCTCTTTCTAAAGGGGTATTGCATCTTCTGCTCGAATAAAAATATGGAATGGAACAATTTGGATTCTTGCAAATCTTTTCACCTTTTAAAAAATTTAAAGCGCGTACATCTTCCTGACGTTTTTAATGGCGAAGATACAGCGGAGCGGGTGCGGCGGTATTCAGTGCCTATGGCGGCGGGCTTAACATATAATTATGCTGCAAAACCGGTAAATGAAGAAATAACGGCAGCGCTGCAAAACTTGGCTAAAGAGCAGGAACTTATAGAAAAATATAAGCTTTTAGTGAACGGGGATTTTATCAATACGGGCGAAAAAAGGATGGTCTTGCACCATTTAACGCGCGGGCAGCTTGGAAACGACGTCGTTTTTAACGGGGTGAATATGCGCCGCTTTTATTTGAAAGAGCTTGATAAAATCGAAGCTTTTTCAAAAGACATTCATTCGGGAAAGATATGCGCGCCGAACGGAAAACCGTTTCAGGCGGCGGTACAGATAGGGATAGGCGGTTCCGATTTAGGGCCGCGCGCGCTGTATCTTTCGTTAAAGAATTGGGCAGAAAAAACCGGCCGCAGCAAAATGAAGGCGTATTTTATTTCCAACGTAGACCCCGACGACTGCGCGGAGGTTTTAAAAACCGTAAAACCGGACGAAACGCTTTTTATTCTTGTTTCAAAAAGCGGCTCTACACAGGAAACGCTTGCAAACGAAACATTTGTAAAATCCGTTTTGAAAAAAAATGGGCTTGACCCTTCAAAACAAATGGCTGCCGTTACAAGCGAAACAAGCCCGCTTGCAAATAATCCTTCGTATCTTGCCTCGTTTTATATGGACGACTTTATCGGCGGGCGCTATTCTTCAAGCTCGGTCTGCGGCGGCGTTATTTTATCGCTTGCTTTCGGAATTGATGTGTTTAAGGACTTTTTGAAGGGCGCTGCGACAGCGGATAAGGCAGCGCTTGAAGCAGATATAACGAAAAATGCGGCTCTTTTGGATGCACTGCTCGGCGTTTACGAGCGGAATATTTTGGATTACAGGGCTTCTGCGGTACTGCCGTACGCTCAAGCCCTTTCCCGTTTTCCCGCCCACCTTCAGCAGCTGGATATGGAATCTAACGGCAAACAAGTAAACCGTTTCGGTGAACCGCTTGCGTACAAAACAGGGCCGGTTATTTTCGGCGAACCGGGAACCAACGGCCAACATTCTTTTTATCAGCTTTTGCATCAAGGAAGCGATATTGTTCCCTTGCAATTTATCGGTTTTAAAGAATGCCAAATTGGAGAAGATATCGAAAGCGAAGGTTCTACAAACTTGCAAAAACTTAATGCAAACCTTGCTGCGCAGATTGCAGCCTTTGCTTCGGGAAAGACCGATGCCGATAAAAATAAACATTTTGACGGAAACCGCCCCGCAAGTTTAATTTACGGCAAGCGGCTTGAACCTGCATCGCTCGGCGCCCTTCTAGCTCATTTTGAAAACAAGATTATGTTTCAAGGTTTTCTCTGGAATGTTAACAGTTTTGATCAGGAGGGGGTTCAGCTAGGAAAGACCCTAGCCAAAAAGGTTCTTTCAAAAGATATGCCGCCGGCTCTTAAAGCCTTTGCAGAGTTGATGCGGCTTTAGCATGGAGCACTTAAACTTATGCCGTTAAAAATTATCAATGCGGAATTTGTAAAAGGAGCTGTGAAGGCGGAGCAGTTTCCTAAGCTGGGCGTTCCCGAATTTGCGTTTTTCGGGCGTTCCAATGCAGGCAAATCCAGCCTTATCAATATGCTCGTTAATCGCAAGAATTTGGTAAAAACAGGTGCCCGTCCCGGAATGACCCGCGAGGTAAACTTCTTTTTGATAAACCGGCCCGCAAGTGCTTCTGCGGAAAAAACGGCACAAAAAAAGACGGCCGGTGTTTTTGCCTTTACGGATTTGCCAGGCTACGGGTACGCAAAGGTTTCAGGCGCCTCTGCACAGCAAATAGATAAAATGCTTTACGAGTATTGCGCAAACAGAAGCGAACTAAAAACGCTCTTTTTTTTGATGGATATGCGCCGTCTTCCGGGTGAAATGGAAAAAAACAGCCTCGCCTTTTTTCAGCAATTAAATATCGAAACCGTAATCGTCGGAACCAAGGCGGATAAGCTCGGCAAAAACGATCAGATAAAAACGAAAAAAGAGTGGAGCACTTTTTTCAACATTGCCGAAGATTTGATTGCTGTAACATCATCTTCAAAAAAAATAGGGAAAGAACTAATTTTGTCCGTTGTGGACGGGAGGTGCAAAGAAAAATGACCGTTCAAAAATATGAACAAAGCTGTTTTAAAACGTCTTTGTGGCCGGGCGGGCAAACAACGGAATTGTGCATCTTCCCGCCAGGCGCAGACTATGCCGCACGCAATTTTTTATACAGAATAAGTTCCGCATCCGTAGATTCGGAGCGTTCCGAATTCACTCTTTTAAACGGCGTACAGCGTTTTCTTGTTCCGCTTACCGGCAGTTTAAAAATAAGCCACGACGGAAAAAATTTTATCAAATTAAAACCGTATGAAGTGTATGCCTTTGACGGAGGTGTAAAAACCGTAAGCACAGGGAAGGTGCGGGATTTTAATCTTATGCTCAAAGACGGCGCCGACGGTTTTGTAAAAAGCTTTTTCTTAAGCCCGTCCTCCGTTTTAAAATTCGATATTTCTCCTAAAGAAACGGGCTGGATTTTTTCGTATAACAATATTTGCCGCATTCATATTGAAGGCGGCAAGGCAAAAGAAAGTATCTACGGCGCAAGGATGACCTTTGTTACTTTTTCTTCCGGAGCAAAAGAAGACATCCTTATTTCTATAGAAAAGCCGGGTAGTCTGCTTTACGGAAAGATTATTTTGGAATAGATGCGGATTTACGGTATGCAGGATTACAAAAAAAGGTTTTACGGTTTTAACGGAAGTTCTCTTTACAGGCTGAAAAAAAAGGCGACCGCTCTTTTGGTTTTGCTTATATTTTTACCGTTTTGCAGCGCAGAAAAAAGAACGGAGCCTTTTGAGGCGGAATTTAAAAACGATGATTCGAAGATTCAGGCTTCCGCAAAACCGCCGGTAAAAAAAACTCCATTTTTATTGCCCGCCTTTAATTCAACCGTAAAATTAACCGTCGATTATCCGTGGAACGCTTCAGTATCGTTTACACAGTATTTCAGGTTTTATAGAGATTCGGCAGGCGGCAAACGGAAAAAGCTGGAATTGTCCGCCGGCATAGAGCTGACGCCTGCAACACTTGAAGCCGATTTCGGCGCCGCTTTTTTGCCGGCAGGCTTTGCTGAGTTTTTTGCAGGACTTAAATTGGGATCCGGCTGGAATTTTCCGAAGGTTCGCTTTTACGGTATGGCAGAAAATGCTAACCTTTACGGCAAACAAAAAACCGTACCGCATAATTTTTCAAAGCTCTTTGTTTCCTTTGCCGGCGGAATGGGCTTGTATTTTAAGTTGGCGGACTTTTTAAAAAGCGATTGGTCGAAGCTGATTTTGGGAACACACCAAGCTCTGGCATATAAGGGGCTTTACCCCTTGCCGGATACGGTTTTTTGGTTTTTTAAAAATGATGAAGGTGAAAATAGAAACGGGGCAACGTATGAGGCCTCATATTTTATCGAATATGAAATGCCGCTCTACCTTAACCGCATCAGAATGGAAATAAATATGCGCAAAAAACTGTACCCCCCGCTTTTAGGCTCAAAAAATATGGCGGAACTTTTATGGGATGTTGAGCTTGGCGGAACCCTTGTATTTAAACCTGCCGATTTTATGTACATTCAAATTGCCGCACTATGGAGCACAGCGCCCTTATACGTCTATTCTGCAGACAATGCCTTTTTTACCGATAAGGTTTTAAATTATCCTAAAATGCAAACCTTTTATTTTAAAAAAATCTCTGCAGGTCTATTGTTTAAAATCTAACGGATTTAAAACCGCTTCATCGGTTATAATCCCTGCATACAATTCAGGCGGCGTAATGTCGAAGGCCGGGTATAGCCCCTGCACACCATTTTGAGCGGTTTGTACGCCCATCGCCTGCAGCACTTCTTGCGGTGCACGGTACTCTATTTGAACCCCATCCGCCGAAGCATACCGTTTGTCGGGAAACCCGATTGCATAATATGGAATGCCGAAATATCTTGCGCAGACGGCAATTTGAAGCGTCCCGATTTTATTTATAACCGAACCGTCCATCGTAATAACATCGGAAGCCGAAACCGCAAAATTCACTTTTTTTTCGGCCATCAAAACGGCCGGCATATTATCCGTAATAACGGTCGTATCAAAACCCATATCAAAGGCCAAGCTTGCAGTAAGCCGCGCCCCTTGAAAAAAAGGCCGAGTTTCCGCACAATAAACCTTTATTCGCTTTCCCGTTTCGTTAAAAGAGCGCAAAAAGCCGCCCACTGTCGTTTCGCCGAAACACTGCGTTAAAATCGCAGAACCGTCCGGTACCAGAGCGGCAAAGCGGGCACCCGCCTGCATATTTTTCTTGTACCGCCTGTCATTCTGGGCAACGGCCTCGTCTTTAAGCGCTTTGACTATCGAATCTGAATTAGCACCCTTGTTCATTAAATCTTTAAAAACCAAAAGAGAGCGCTCCGTACACCGCTCCATCTCCGCGCCGGTTGTCGGCCGCGCATGAGAAAGCTCATAAGCCGCCTGTTCCATCGCCTGCGTATATTGAGCGGCTGGTAAGTCTTTAAACTGATAACCCGCCTGCGCCATTCCCATTGCCGCAGCAGCAAAAGGCCCGCCGCTTTGCGTTACCATATCCTTAATTGCTTGAGCCGTATCCAAATACGTCTTACACCGCACAAATTCTTTTTTTAAAGGATAAATCCGTCTGTCCAAAATCCTTACACTTCCGTCTTCTTCATCAAACCATGCTACATTTTCATATTGCAAAATAAAACCTAAATTATAATCTTCCCTTCTTGTCATTTATTTACATCCTATACTTAAACAACTTAACAATCGTTATAAATCAACAACCCCGACACAGAGCATCGTGGTATTAAAGCCTCCGCACGAATAAAAATATACACACTGTTTTTTCTATACTTCAGGCTAAGTCAACTCGAATCATAATAGTAAAGTTCAGTCTTTTTAGTCAAGCTCTTCTTTAACTTATCACCAAGTCGGTATAAGTTTCCTATATATCCATCGCGCCGTCTTTCATTTATTCCTAGAATGTGATATGATAAACTTTCTTGGAGGAAGAATAATGAAACCGACTCTTTTAGTTTTGGCGGCAGGAATGGGAAGCCGTTACGGCGGTGTAAAACAAATCGCAGCCGTGGGTATTCACGATGAAACTTTATTGGATTATGCCGTTTATGATGCGGTAAATAACGGCTTCGGCAAGGTCGTTTTTGTTATCAGAAAAGATATAGAAGCCGATTTTCGAGAGAGATTTTTTAACCGTATTGCACGGAACTGCAATGCCGAATATGTTTTCCAATCGATGGACAGCCTGCTTACGAGTGAAGATCTGGCAAGAGCTTCGAAAAGAAAAAAGCCGTGGGGTACAACTCACGCGGTGCTTTGCGCCAAAAAAAAGATCAACGAACCCTTTGCCGTTATCAATGCCGATGATTATTACGGCAAGGCTGCTTACCGGACGATAGCGACTCATCTTTCAACCTTGTCAAATAATTCGGAAGAACACGCTATGGTCGGCTATATTTTGAATAAAACCTTGAGCCGTGCCGGTTCGGTTTCGCGCGGGGTGTGTTCGGTTACGGACGGTTATTTGGCCGCGATAAAAGAAAATAAAAATATTTCATATCAAAAAAGGGACGGACAAGAAAAAATTATTTCTGTTATAGATAATGGCGAAACGGAGCTTTCCGGACATGAAACGGTCTCGATGAACCTTTTTGGGTTCACGCCTAAGGTCTTCGATTTTTTTGAAGAATACTTTCAAAACTTTATTCATAAATATGCAGAAAGCGAAAAGGTCGAATGCCTTTTGCCCGAAACTGCCGGCGCCATTATACAAAAAGGCTTAGGCCGAATAAAGGTATACACCACGACCGAACGCTGGTTCGGCATGACTTATCCTGAAGACAGAGAAATCGTAAAAGCGGAACTTGCAAAAAAGATTAAAGACAAATATTACCCAGAATTTTTGTGGCGATAATCGTGGCGGGCGGTATTATTCCAACTGCTTACATTAAACTTTCTCATTGCATAATTTTTAGCTATATGCTATCATACCGGCATGGCTCATTGTGTTGTTCCCGAAGCGGAAAAAATATTGGATAAAGAATTTAAGGTTTTAAACCACGGCTTTGTACGCCTTGTGGATTATATGGGTTCCGACGAACGCATCGTTCAATCGGCGCGCGTTTCTTACGGAAAGGGAACAAAAACGGTTCGGGAAGATGCGGCTTTAATCGATTATCTTTTGCGCAACAAACATACCTCGCCGTTTGAACAGGTTGTACTGACCTTTCACATAAAACTGCCGATGTTTATCGCGCGCCAATGGATACGGCATAGAACGGCGCGGCTCAATGAGGTTTCGGGAAGATATTCCGTTTTAAAAAATGAATTTTATGTGCCCGATGGAAACGCCGTTGCCTTTCAAAGTACCGACAACAAGCAGGGCCGCCAAAACGAAGCGGTTTCCGAAAGCCTGCAAACCGAAGTTATCGAATCTGTAAAAGAGCAACAGGCGGCCGCATATAAAAATTATCAGAATCTCTTGGACAAAAACATAGCACGGGAACTTGCAAGAATAAACCTTCCGCTTTCAACTTACACGGAATGGTATTGGCAAATCGATCTGCACAATCTTTTTCACTTTTTACGATTACGGCTGGATAAACATGCCCAAAAAGAAATACGGGATTATGCGGAGGTTATCTTCGGGATTTGTAAAACCGTAGTTCCGCTGGCGGCCGCCTCGTTTGAGCGACACGAAAAAAACGGTGTACATTTTTCTTCGGAAGAAATGCAGGCTTTACGGAATTTGCTGCAAGGAAAGAACTGCGGACTGGAAGGCCGTGCATTGCAGCTTTTTAACGAAAAACTGAATATCGGCGGCGAATAAAATGAAAATACGGAACGGGTTTTCTTTTCTTGCGTTTGCACTCGGTTTATCGGGTTTGTTTTTACAGCAATTTTACCGATATGCCGCAGTAAGCGCGTTTATTCATATCATCGATTTTTCGATTTTAGCATTAATTATTGCCGAAACTTTTTTGCCGGTACGAAAAGAAAAATATATTCGTAAATATTTTCAAAAAAATGCAGCCGATTGTTTTTCCACCCTCGTTTTCTGCATACTGTGCATATATTTTAAAATAAAAACAGGCCGCTTAAGCGAACCGCAGGACTTCGATTTTGTATTTTCCATTTTTAAAAATATCTTTTTGTTCGGAAGAATAATCGGACGCATAACATATCGAAAAAACCTTACAAAAAAAATCGTTTCAAATCCTGCACAAACTTTGATGTTTTCATTTTTGACGGTTATCATTGCGGGAACACTTTTGCTGATGCTTCCGCAGGCGTCCGTAAACGGCAGCCGGCTCACTTTTTTAAAAGCCCTGTTCACAGCAGCCTCCGCTGTCTGCGTTACGGGCTTAAGCATAATAGATGTATCTACCGAATTAACGCTTACGGGAAAAATTATTTTAATCTCGCTTATTCAAACAGGCGGGCTCGGCATTATGGTTTTTTCTTTTTTCGGAATGCTCGCTTTCAGAAAAAAATTATCCGTCGCCGATAAAATGACGGTTTCATATCTGGTAAGCGAAGACGATATGTCTGGCTTGTTCGGAGCCTTAAAAGTTATCGTATTTTCCACCTTTTTGATAGAAGCCGTAAGCGCCCTGTTTTTATTTATCGGTTTTTCGCACAAAATGGGCTTCGGTATAAGGGCCGCAGGTTTTGCCGTCTTTCATTCGGTGTCCGCTTTTTGTAATGCCGGGTTCGCCTTATTCTCCGATAATCTTGAATCCTTTACTGCCGATCCTGTCATCAACTTGACGATCGGTTTTACGATTCTTTTAGGCGGAATAAGTTTTGCAGTCATATACGATTTAACGGAAAAAATAAAAGCCGGTTTTAAAAATATTTTTTTAAGAAAAAAAACACCGGCGGGTTTTTTGTCGCTTAATACCAAGGTCGTCCTGTCTTTAACCGCCGTTATTTTTTCTATTTCGTTTTGCTTCTTTTATTTGCTCGAACATGCAAATACGATGAAGACCTTTTCTTTGGGTACCCAGTATCTGGCGTCTTTTTTTCAGGCCGTTACACTGAGAACTGCCGGGTTTTCCACCGTTCCTTTTTCGTCGCTCGGAAATTCCACTTTGCTTTTTATGATTTTTATTATGTTTATAGGCGGCGCAGCAGGCAGTACCGCAGGCGGAATAAAATTGAATACGGCGGCAGTTGTCATTGCATTTTTTAAATCTTTTTTGAATAACCAAAAAACGGTTGTCATAAAAAACAATGCGGTTCCCGAAGAACAAGTTAAAAAAGCATTTTTGATTTTCGGATTCGGTTTAGGTATAATCTGCACCGGTATTTTTATATTAACGATAACCGAAAAACTCCCGTTCTTGCCGCTCGTATTTGAAACGGTGTCGGCCTTTGCAACGGTGGGATTGTCGGCGGGCATAACGGGAGCGCTGAGCAACGCAGGGAAAATCGTCATCATCTTTTTGATGTTTATCGGACGAGTCGGCCCTCTTACAATTTTAACGGCCGCAGGAAAAACGCAAAAAGACAACGACATAGAGTATTCGTATGGAAACATAAATATAGGTTAAACGGGAGGGCGGTATGGAAGTAAAACGTAATTTTGCGGTAATAGGATTAGGCGAATTCGGTTCGAGGATTTGCGAGGTACTGGTAGAAGGCGGCGCTTCGGTAGTTGCGATAGACCACGACCCGCAAGCCGTCGAGCGGATAAAAAAAATCGTACCGTCGGCGCTGCTGATCGAAGCGACCAACGAAGAAGCTTTTTTAAAAGCGCCGCTGGACGATATAGAGGTCGCTATTGTTGCAATAGGCGACAATATAGAAGCAGGCATTTTAACGACGACCCTTTTAAAACAGCGCGATGTTCCGTATGTGGTGGCACGGGCAATATCGCCGCTGCATGCAACGGTACTGCGTCGGGTGGGAGCAAATGAGGTTTTAAATATAGAAATAGCGGCGGCAACGCGGATTGCTAGGCGGCTTGTTTCTCCCGACATTTTGGATTCTATCAGCGTAATGCACGAAGTTTCTATCCGCGAAATTATTCTGCCGAAATTTTTTGAAGGAAAGACCGTTGCAGGCCTCGCATTAAAAGAAAAATTCAATATCAAATTGATTGCGCTTGTTAGGCTCGAACTGGATATCGATTCGATGGGGAACCCTTTAAAAAAAGAAACAATGTACTATCCTGAAGCAGACTTTGAATTACAGGCCGGGGACAAGTTGTTTTTAATCGGAAACAATATGAAATTAAACGAATTCGTAAATATGTAAAGAGAGCTTTAAAATGCTTATAATAGAAAAACGAAAACTTATAATTGTTTTGATTTTATCCTTTGTGCTGATTTCGGCTTCTTCCGTATGGGCCTATAATGTCGGCATTAACCACGGTTTAAAAAGCGGTTCCGAACTCGTTTTGTTTTTCGGCTTTATCGGGGCAGGTCTACAGCTGATTCTTTCCATAAGTATCATTTTATACGCGGAGAAAAAGCGGGGCGATTTTTATATGCTGCTTGAAACGATAAAATCGACGGGAATGCTTTCCGAAAAAAAAGCAAAAAAATTGGGCACCGCGGGACTCGATCTGCAAAAGGCGCTGGACGCGGCACATAACATAACAATGCAAAAAAGTTTAAAAATTGCAGGCTTGAACGGGCTTGTAAAAATATTAATCGAAATGACCGATTCCCCCGTTTTGTTAGTCAATCTTGCAGGCGAAATAATAGAAGCTTCTCCCAAGGCCCAAACCGAAATAGGCAATAAACAAGGCGCAATGCTTTCCGATGTTTTTCCTGATTTAGATGTAAGGGCGGCATTCAAAAAGGCCGGAGCAACGCGGCAAAGCGTAGAACAGGGCGACAAGATCGTTTTTGTGCCCGTGTTTTCCACGATCGGCGATATAACCTATTTTTTAGTCGATATTTCCAAACAGGATATTATTTCCAAGGTTATGGATACCTTCAAATCTTTTTCAAAAGAAGATACCGAAAAGAAGCAAAGGCCGCGGTTTTTTAAGATTATTCAAAAATAGGGCCGTATTAACGGCATTAAATACAGCGGCCTCATTGCAATGCCGCCGCTTCGGTGCAGGGTAAAGCCGAATTTGTTTTTTTGGAAAAACGGCCGCCCTCTTGTATAATTTCGGTATAATGCGTAAAATACGGTATTATGGAAGAAAGCAATTATAAAATTATCATCGATAATTTTAAGGAAAAAATGTCGCGGAAAATCATCGGCCAAAGCGAACTGCTTGACGGTATTTTGACGGCATATATTGCAGGCGGGCATATTTTGTTGGAAGGGGTACCGGGACTTGCAAAGACTTTGATCGTAAAAGTTTTCGCGGAATTGTCGGGACTGGTTTTTAAACGAATTCAGTTTACGCCCGACCTTTTGCCGGCCGATCTGATAGGAACGCTTATTTATCAGCAAAATATGGGAAAATTTTCCGTACGGCGAGGGCCCGTTTTTGCAAACATCATTCTGGCAGACGAAATTAACCGTGCACCGGCAAAGGTCCAGTCCGCCCTCCTCGAGGCCATGGCCGAGGGGCAAGTTACCATCGGCGAAACCTCTTATCCCCTGCCCTCGCCTTTTTTCGTCCTTGCAACACAAAACCCTATCGAGCAGGAGGGAACCTATCCGCTGCCCGAAGCCGAGCTCGACCGCTTTTTGCTAAAGCTCTTTGTTCCGTATCCGTCCTTGGAGCAGGAAATAGGCATCGTAAATAGGTTTTCGGGATTTGCCGACAAACCGCCTCTCGCAGCCGAAATAACCAACGCGGTTATAACGGGCAGCGATCTGGCTCTTCTCCGAACGGCGGCCGAAAACATAAAATGCAGCAGCGAAATAACAAAATACATCGTTTCTCTGGTAGCGGCCACGCGGCCTGCCGCAAATATAAAACAGGACGCTTACGTACAGGGAAGTTATTTGGGCTATATTTCTTACGGGGCCTCTCCGCGCGCTTCTATTGCAATTCAAAAATGCGCAAAGGTGCAGGCCTTATTTGAGGGCCGCGACTTCGTAATTCCGGAAGACGTAAAAGCCGTGGCCGCACCGGCGCTCAGACACAGACTAAAGCTTTCTTACGAGGCCGCCGCCGACAACCTTACCGCCGACGATATTATCGAAAAATTATTGAATCTGGTTCCGCAGCCGTAAACGGCTAAACGCAAAAACAAAAAGCGCCGGTTCTTAAATCTGCCCGGATGAGGAACCTCTTACGGAAAAACCAGCTCGGACACGTCGGCGATTAAAGAAATAATTTTACTGTTTTTTACTTTTTCGACGGTAAATGTTATCTTGTCTATTTTTACGGTTTCGCCCTCTTGCGGCAGATATTCGGTTTTTTCCAAAATCAAACCGCCTATCGTACCGCAGTGTTCGGAATGAAAATCGGTATTTAAAATCTCATTGATTTTTCCGATGGGCACCGCTGCCGGAATCCGCATTTTTGTTCCGTCAACAATACCGAGCCCTTGCAGCGGATTTACCTTTACCTTTGAATACTCGTCTTGAATAACACCGAACACAGCCGCGGTAATATCGTCGATTGTAACAAGGCCTTCGATTGTACCGTACTCATCGATTACAAAGGCCATGTTCCGCTTATTTTTGCTCATCGTCCTTATTGCAGAAAAAATATTCGCCGTTTCCGGAATAAAAATTGCAGGACGGATAATTTTTCGAATATCAATCTTATTTGTGTGCGCAAGATAAAAAAGCAGGTCCTTGTAATGCACCAACCCGATGATAGTGTCTTTCTCCGAATCGAATACCGGCAGTCTTGAAAACATACTCGTTTTAAACGTATCGATCATACCTTCAAAAGACGCATCAATATTGAAACCCACAATGTTTTCTTTTTTTGTCATTATATTATGCAGCTTTAATTCATGTAATTGAACTGCCCGCCTGATCAAATCGTGTTCGCCCGTATGAAATGTTCCATCGGCTAAACTTATATTTATCAGCGTTTTTAAAAAATCTTCAGAAAGGGAATTGTGCTCTGCGGGCCTATTTTTCGAAAAGGCTTTGATGATAAACGAAGAAAGTTTCGAAAAAACAAAAACGGCCGGCTTTAAAATGATGTGCACGGCAGTTAAAATGCGGGCGGAACATTTCGTTATTTCGACCGGCCGGTAAGCGGCAAAGGCCTTGGGAACTATCTCCGCAAAGATAATAATCAAAACGGCCGTAATTGCCGTTGCCGCAGGAATATACGCGGCACCGTAATTGCTGATAACAAAGGCGGTTACCAGAGCAGACGAAAGCGTATTTACAAAATTCGTACCGATTAAGGTTGCACTTACAATTTCATCTTTTTTTTCGATAATGAAGGCGAGCCGCTTGTTTTTTTTAGAACGGCTTTTTTTTATCATCTTATACTGGGTATGTGTAATTGCAGTTACCGCCGTTTCGGTTCCTGAAAAAAAAGCGGCACAGATCAGCAAAAAAACAAATTCGCAAATAATCAAAACAGAATTCATTCGTCTTCCCCGCTCAGCACTATTTCAAGCTCGGTAATTCTGTTACCCTCGGTTTTTTTTACCGTAAAAGTATAATTCTCTATTTTTATCGAAGTGTTTACTTTAGGCACCTCACCGCACCGCTCCATAATCAGCCCGCCTACGGTATCGTAATATTCCGAGGAAAAAGAAGTGCCGAGATCGCCGTTTAAATCGGTAAGGCGGGTATTTCCCGAAACGGTAAACGAAAAAGTATCGCCTGAATCTTCACTGACATTTTGCAGATTCAATTCGTCAGCCGCCGCTTCGTCCGTATCGTATTCGTCAGCGATGTTTCCGAATATTTCTTCGTTTAAATCTTCCAGCGTCGCAATTCCCAACGTACCGCCGTATTCGTCTATAACCACAACCATATTTTGTTTTTCGGTTTTAAAAATTTCCTGTAATTTGGAAAGCTCGGTATTTTCGAAAACCGGTACCGGCTTGCGCATATACTTTTTTATATCGAAATTTTGTTCCGGCTGTTTTAAAATACCGCTGTTTGAGTCTTCCGAAAACAAAAAATCTTTTATGTACAAAACACCCTTTATGTCATCGATGTCTTTTCCATAAACGGGAAATCGGGAAAAACGGGATTCGTGCGACAATTCTATTATTTCCATAGGGGCAGCATCGACTTGAATTGCCGTAATATCGGGGCGGGGCGTCATAATATTTTTTACGGTAATATCGCCGTAATTCAAAATTTTTTCCAGTACATTCCGTTCATCGGAATGAAGTGCCCCGCCTTCCTGACTGGAATCGAAAAAGTCTTTTAAATCGGCATCGGTGAGAGCTTCGCCTGCATTCAAATTATGTATGCCGCCTAATTTTAAAAGAAGACCGGTAAAGCCGGAAAGGAGCCATACGGCAGGCGTAAGCAGGCGCATCAAAAAAAGAATAAAGGCGGAAAACCGTAAGGCGATAGGTTCGGAAAAAACGAGGGCTGCGGATTTGGGAATAATTTCTCCGAAAATCAAGATCGCAACGGTCGCAGCACCGACAGCTATGCCGAGCCCGGCAGAACCTGCAAACCGTACTGTAAGCGCCGTCAAAATAACCGAAATTAAAATATTGACAAGACTGTTTCCGATTAAGGAGGTCGTTAAAAACCGGTGCTTGTTTTGCAGGATTTTTTCCACGCGGGCTGCTTTTTTATTCTTTTTTTCGCGCAGATATTTTATCTTCAATTTATTAACCGATAAAAAAGCCGTTTCCCCGGAAGAAAAAACCATCGATAAAAAAAGCAAGAATGCGAGAATTAAAAAGTATGCCCATTGCGGCAGCCGGCTCATTTCGGGTATCATGGTACGGTCTAAGGCAGGTTCACAAAGGCGTAATTCTTCTTAAACGCAGGCACAGGGGCCGCAGGTTCTTTACACATCGAGGTTTGCATACGCCGCATTTTCTTCGATAAACTTTCTGCGCGGTTCGACTTCTTCGCCCATAAGAGTGCTGAAAATACGGTCTGCTTCGACAGCGTCGGGCAGCGTTACCCGCATCATCTTCCGCCGCGCAGGATCCATCGTCGTTTCCCACAGCTGGGTCCCGTCCATTTCACCCAAACCCTTATACCGTTGTACAGCCGCATTATTCCCGCGGCCTATTTCGTTCAAAATAGTATCGCGCTCATTGTCGTCGTAAACGTACCATTCTTTTTTGTTGTACGAAATTTTATAAAGCGGCGGCATTGCGATATACACATAGCCTTGTTCGATTACCTGCGGCATATATCTAAAAAAGAATGTCAGAAGCAGGGTTCTGATATGCGAGCCGTCGACGTCGGCATCGGCCATTATGATGACCTTGTGATAGCGGATTTTTTCTATATTGAAATCCTTCCCGATACCCGTGCCGAGCGTCGCGATAATAGGCTGAAGCTTTTCGTTACTAATGACCTTATCAAGGCGCGTTTTTTCGACATTCAGCATTTTTCCCCATAAGGGCAAAATAGCCTGCGTTTTGCTGTCGCGGCCTTTTTTAGCCGAACCGCCGGCCGAATCTCCTTCGACAATGTAAACCTCGCAAGCCTCAGGGTCTTTCATCGAACAGTCCGCCAGCTTTCCCGGAAGACCGAAACTGTCCAGACCGCTTTTTCGGCGGGTCGCCTCCTTCGCTTTCCGGGCAGCAATACGTGCAGACGCTTCGGCAACGCATTTTTCCAAAATACGCTCTATCTCGTTCGGGTTTTGCTCGAAAAAGAGGGTCAGTTTTTCGTTTACTAAAGAATCGGCGATGCTGCGGACATCGCTATTGCCCAGCTTTGTCTTTGTCTGACCTTCAAACTGCGGTTCGGGAACCTTTACCGAAACAACGGCCGCAAGCCCTGCCCGCACATCCTCTCCAGTCAGCCTTTCTTCTTTATCCATCTTTTTTACGAGCTTCGGATATTTTTTTAAAAATTCGTTCATTACGCGGGTCAAAGCCGTCTTAAACCCGTCAAGATGGGTTCCGCCCTCGCGCGTATTGATATTATTAACGAACGAAAGCACATTTTCGTTATAACTGTCGTTATATTGAAGGGCAACCTCACAGACGACATCGTTTTTTTCGCCTTCTATGAACACCGGCTCCTTGGGAATAACCTGTTTCGATTCGTTCAAATATTTTACAAAATGAGAAATACCGCCTGCAAAGGCAAAATCGGCCTCTTTGGGCGTAGAAAGGCGTTCGTCCCTGAGCGTTATGGAAACCGAGCTGTTCAAAAAAGCGAGTTCCCTCAATCGCGTCGCCAAAACGTCAAAATTATAGGTCGTCGTTTCGGTAAAAATAGAAGCATCTGCAGCCCAACGTATGACCGTACCGTGCCGCTCCGTCGTATTCAGCTTTTTTACCGGTTCCGTAACAGCCCCTTTTTCAAACTTTGCAAAATGCTCAAAACCGTCCTTAAAAACCCGCGCTTCCATCCAAACCGAAAGCGCATTTACAACCGAAACGCCGACACCGTGCAAACCGCCAGAGACCTTGTACGAGCCCTTATCGAACTTTCCGCCGGCATGCAGCCGCGTCAAAACAAGCTCCAAGGCGCTCACCTTTTCTACCGGATGAATGTCCACCGGAATACCGCGGCCGTTATCTTCAACCCGAACCGTATTATTCGGCTCCAAAACGACCAAAATCTTATCGCAGACGCCTGCCATCGCTTCGTCTATACAGTTATCCACAACTTCATATACAAGATGATGTAATCCGTCCGGCCCCGTCGAGCCTATATACATACCGGGTCTTTTCCTGACAGCTTCCAAACCCTTTAAAACGGTAATATTATGTGCGGAATAATTTGAGGTTGTCATTCGCCTTCCTTACATTTCCTTAAAATTACAATAAATTTGATGATTTTTATCGTTTTTTCACTATACCATTATTGCCAAAAAAAGTAAAGAAGTAGTATAATACCCGCCATGACAGAATGGGATTATAAGGTTTTTTGGGACGAAGTCATAAGGCAATTTAAGGATGAGTTAAACACCACGGCCTTTTCCATGTGGATAGGCCTTATGGAATATGAAAAATCCTCCGAAAACTCGGTTGTTGTGGCTGTACCGTCGCAGTTTGCCGAAGACCAGATTAAACAAAGATATAAAAAAGCCATCGAAAAGAAGTTTTTCGAGCTGTCGGGCAAGAATTTAATCTTGGAATTCGTCGTTAAACAAAAGAAAAATGAAGAAGCGGAGACAAAAGAGGCGGAAAAAGACGCCGGCGCCGCTAAAACGCAAAAAAACAATACGAAAAAAGAGCCGCACCCCAGTTTGAATGCCGAATATACCTTCGATAATTTTGTTGTCGGCGCAAACAACACCTTTGCCGCAAACGTAGCCGGCGTTGCCGCTAAGAATCCCGGAAAATCATATAACCCCGTTTTAATTTACGGCGGCGTCGGCTTAGGGAAAACCCATTTGATGCAGGCCATAGGAAACCAAATTTGGGCAGAAACGAATTTAAAGCTTATTTATATAACGGCTGAAAATTTTACCAATGAGTTTATAGACTGCCTTAATAAAAGGGCAATGCCTTCCTTTAAAAACAAATACCGCAAGGCGGATATCCTTTTAATTGACGATATTCACTTTTTTCAAGGCAAGCCCGAAACGCAGGAAGAGCTTTTTCATACCTTTAACGAGCTGTACGAGAAAAAAAAGCAGATTGTCTTTACCTGCGACCGTTCGCCGGCTGAGCTTAAAAACCTTTCGCAGCGCCTAAAATCTCGGTTTGAAATGGGCATAAACGTAGACCTGCAAACGCCGGGCTACGAAACCCGCTGTGCAATTCTTTTTAAAAAAATAGAACAGCAGAACATACACATTCCTGAAGACGTTTTGCGTATGGTTGCAAAAAACATCTCTTCAAATGTCCGCGACTTGGAGGCCGCACTTAAAAAGCTTTTAGCCTATACGGAGCTTACCAAAAAAGCGATGAACATCGAAATTGCAAAGGATTTATTGCGGGATGTTTTCGGTTCTACCCGCCAGCGGAATATCAGTATCGACACCATTCAAAAAAATGTAGCTAATTACTTTAATATTTCGCTTTCGGATATAAAGGGAAAAAAACGCTCAAAAAGCTACTCCTTTCCGCGCCAGATTGCAATGTACCTGTGCCGGGAAATGACTGAAAGCTCTACTACGGAAATAGGGGCGGAATTCGGCGGGCGCGACCACACGACGATTTTACACGGCTTTGGGAAAATCGAAAAAGAAATAATTGCAGACCCCTCACTGGAAACAACAATTCATGAACTGCAAAAACTCATAAAAGAAGCGATAAACAAGTAAAACACCCGCGTCAAGCGTAATTATTCCGTGCTTAAAGTGTTTTTATACAAAGGATTGAATATGCCGTTTAAAACCGTCAAGCGTTACGCCGAATATGCGGTTTTTAAACACGCCCTGAACCGATAGTCCTTGCAAAACATTATGGAGGATATAAAATGAATGTGATAGTTGACGATAACGCAAAAAGAAAAATCGAAGCGAAAAACGCCGATACGGTACACTGCTTTTTGTTTATGTGTGCTTCGTGAGGCGGTACACACCTTGATCCGACCGTGCGAGTCGGAATGCCGGCCCGAGCCGCCGATTTTGATAGGTTCGAAAACAATGGAATTACCGTATACGTAAAAAAAGGAACACCGTGTCCTTCCGGAACGCTGACTGTTACGGTAGGCTCCTTCCTTTGGTTCGAAAAACTTCTAGTGGAAGGAATGCTCGAAGCCCCTAATTTTTAAACCTTATGCCCTGCCTTTATTTTTATGCAGTTTAACTTATATGGGCATAGCCCCGTATAAAACAGGTGAGGCTTACTGCTTACCTTTTTTGCTAAAGCCTTCTACGCGGGCGGAAGCTTCAACCGTAAAGGGGCTTGTCTCTCCCCGTTTTAAATATTGATAGCCTAGCCCTGCAATCATCGCGGCGTTATCGGTACACAATTTTAAAGGCGGAAAGACACAGGTCATCTCCTTGTGTTCTGCCAATTTTGCACGCAATCTGGAATTAGCCGCAACGCCGCCGCCTGCAACGAGCGTTTTAAGGCCTGTATCTTTTAGGGCTGCAAGAAGGGGTTTAAGCAGAATTTTAACAGCCCGCTCCTGAAAAGCCGCGGCTATGTTTTCAGGCGTTTTTTTATAATCTTCGTTCCAAAATCGGTCAAGCTGATTTATGACAGCGGTTTTCAGTCCCGAATACGAAACATCGTATTTATGGCCTTCTTTATGGATGATGGGCATCGGAAAGTTTGCGGCCTTTGCGCTGCCGTTTTTCGCCAACTCGTCGATAACCGCCCCGCCCGGATACCCTAAGTTATAAAATTTTGCAATCTTGTCGAAGGCTTCGCCTGGCGCATCGTCAATAGTCGTTCCCAAAACTTCAATATCATCAAAATTGTTTACTTTACAGATTATGCAGTGGCCGCCTGACACCAAAAGCCCCATGTAAGGATATTGTATATCTTGTTGGAGATGAGCCGCGTACAGGTGCCCTAGCATGTGGTTTACGGCAATAAAGGGTTTGCCGGCGGTTCGGGCAAGCGTTTTTGCAAAGGTAAGACCAACCAAAAGAGAGCCCATAAGACCGGGTCTTGCAGTTGCGGCAATGCCGTCGATCTCTGTTATACGCAGCCCCGCCTCATCAAGCGCCTGTTTTACAACGGGCAATATCCATTCAATGTGCTTGCGGCTTGCAATTTCCGGAACAACGCCCATATACTGTGTGTGAAAAGGGATTTGCGTTGCAACGACGTTGCTTAAAATGGCCTTTCCGTCCTCGACTACGGCCGCAGCCGTTTCGTCGCAGGAAGTTTCTATTCCCAATATCTTCATTTTAAATCCTAAAAAATTATCCGCCCTTTTTAAGCGGCACCTTTCATAGAAAATAAAAAGATGATAATCCGCAGCCGTCTTTTTGTCAATATCACGGTTTAATTGTGTAACCTGCCCAAAAATATTTTGCTCCCTATCCGCTCCAGTGCTCCGGTTCCGGTGTTCCAGTATAGACAAATCATACAAATTATTGTATAAGGTTAGGATGAAGTTCGATATTTCTGCTGTAGCTTTCGATATTGACGGTACGCTTTATCCCGCATGGCGGTTAAATATTAGGATTCTACCCTTTGTTGTACGGCATCTTCGGTTTATGCGGGCATTTAATCGGGCAAGAACCGAAATCCGGCTGCATCAGGGGGAAATGCCGGGCGGAAAATATGGCGGTTTTTTTGATTTTCAAACGGAGCTCATTTCCAAATATCTAAAAAAACCGCCCGGACAGGTAAAGGCTTTTTTGGAAAAGACTATTTATAGCGGCTGGAAGGATATGTTTAAATCCATCAAACCGTATCGGTTTGCAAAAGAAGCCGTGATCGAATTTAAAAAAAGAGGTTTAAAAATAGGGATTCTTTCAGACTTTATTCCCGAACAAAAAAACGATATTTGGGGAATTTTGCCTTACTGTGATGCTGTTTTAGGTTCGGAGGAGGTAGGCGCCCTAAAACCGTCTCCGGTTCCGTTTAAGGCCCTTGCGGATATTCTGGGCGTACCGTGCACAAAAATTTTATACGTGGGAAATAACATAAAATACGATGTAGCCGGAGCAAAGGCGGTCGGTATGCGCACAGCCTGTATCAAAAATCGTTTTTTATCCTTTTTATCAAAAAAAACGGTCAAACCGGACATTTATTTTTCAAATTATCGTCAATTATTGAAATTTATGCTATAATATGATATAAAGGTTAACAAAGTATATTAACGGTTTACGTGTGCCGTAAAACCGTTTTAAATACTAAATACGCATAGGCTGTGCGTGTTTTAAAGGGTGGGACATTTAATGAATTATGTAGTTTTAAATATTGTAACATTGGCTGTTTGCATGGGAATGATTATGATTTTTCGGCAAAGCGATAAAAACAACAGGTCAATCGAAAAGGCCAAACGGTATGGAGAGAGAATAAAAGAAGACCTTGAGACTTTTATCAACGAAAAACAAGCGGGTTTAAGCGAGGTAGCGACGGAACTGGGAGTTCAGCAGACTAGAGCCATAGCCGCAGTAAAAAAGCTGGATGAAATTTACAGTCAATTTATGAATAATGCCGGTATTTTAGAAGACCGTTCCGCAGCTATTCAAGAAATAGATCAGTACATTGTAAAATCCGACCAAACCATTCAAAAACTGATGGATATGACCAGCCTTGCCGAAAAAAATTTGACACAAATAACAAGGGAAGCAGACTTCGTAGAATCCTTGGCAAAATCGATTAACGCCGCAAAGGCGGAATTAAACGAAGTAACCGCAAGCATTCCGGAAATGCACAGCCGTTTTGCCCAGGAAGCGGACAACAAACTCGAAGCATATAAAGCTAAAATCCTTGAAGAAATGCGGCTTGTAATCGAAGACGTAGAAAACCGCCTTTCTTCGGCTCAAAAAAGCACCAACGATTTGCTGGACGATGCATCCGTCAAATTACAGGATATTTATAAAAAGGCCTACTCCGATGCAGCTGATAAGGCCGGAGCTTTACAGGAAGCCGCCTTTACAAAACTAAAAGACCAAACGGCTGAAAAAGTTGAAAACTATCGCAAAGAATTTGAAGCAATGTCTGTCAAAATAGAAGAACAAATAAACAAAAATTTAGGCGAAACAAAAACCTTGGCCGAAGACTTTAAAACCGAATGGCAGACGCAGGCAAAATACTATCTTGACGAAATGGAAACCCGCTTTTCCGAATCTGAAGAAACCATCGCTCAAAAAATGGAAGATATAATGAACAGAGTAAACGAAACGGAAGCTGCGCAAAATTCGGAGCTTGATGAATTAAGGGAGCGTACGGTAGAAAAACTGCAAAACTACCGAAAAGAGTTCGAAGAGGTTTCGGCACAAATCGAAGAACAGATGGGCCGGAATTTAAGCGAAACAAAAACCTTGGCCGAAGATTTTAAAACCGAATGGCAAACGCAAATAAAATATTATCTTGATGAAATGCAAAACCGTTTTTCCGAATCCGAAAACAATATTTCTCAAAAGATGGATGAAATTGAGGAGCGGGTAAAAGAAATGGAAACCACACAGGATAATGTTTTTGAAAACCTAAAAGATCAAGCTTCCGAAAAGGTTCAAAATTATCGCAAAGAGCTTGAAGAAGCGTCAACCCAAATTGAAGAGAGGATAAGCAGGAACCTGAGAGAAACAAGAAGCCTTGCCGAAGATTTTAAAAACGAATGGCAAACGAAGGCAAACCAATACCTTGATGAAATGCACACCCGCTTTTCCGAATCAGAAAGCGGCATAGCCCGAAAAATGACGGAAATTATAAGCCGTTTAAGCGAAATCGAAGATTCGGTTTCACTTCGTTCCGATTCTATTTCCGCAGATTTAAGCCAAACCGAATCGACTCTGCGCTCTCAGTTTAATTCGATTGCCTCCAATTTTCAGGAAAATATGAATTCATTTGCAAAATTCACCGACAAAAAATTAAACGATTTTAGATTGCAAACCGAAGTGCGTTTTAACAAGTTTGAAGAAACCATTGCAAATGTTGATCTTATAAAGGAAGAAATCGAAAAATCCCAAAACAGCGCAAAAGAAAATGCAATGCGGGATCTTTCTTCCTATGCCGAATCCGTAAAGCAAGATCAGCGTGATTTTCTTGCCGAATTTGAAGAGAGATCGGAGACTGTCAGAGAAAAAATGAAAGAAATAGAAGCCGCCATAGAAGAATTAAAAGCTAAATCCTATACGAATGTTTCCGAAAAACTGCAATCGTTTGAGGACAGCCTCTTTGCAGACCTTGCCAAAAGGAACGATGCCATCAACACAGACTTTGAACAGTGGAAAAGCGACATTTCGGCAAATATGGCTTTGCTGGCTTCGGAAAACGAATCGGCGCGGAAAGACATCGAATTTCAGTATAAACACGATTTGCGTGTAAGAATTTCGCAGATTGCCGAAGAATATAAGGTTCATTTTTCCAAACTGGATGAAAAGGTAAGCGAAATAGAAAATAATTTAAGCAGCCGGTTAACTGCAGCCGACGATAACATTCAGGGCTACACCGACCGGTTTAGGGAATATGTCAGCGAATTGCAGGAAAAAACGACGCAGAGTGTAGAAAACGAATTTATTGCTTATAAAGCTCAGTTACAGGATACTGTGAATCAACAAAACGAGGGTATTGAAGAAGGTTCACGGGAAATACAGGAAAAACTTAACGTAATCCGCGAAGATGCCGACGAAAAATTCGAAATGATAAAAAAAGATTTTGAAACATGGAAAGTAAGAACGGATCAGCAATTTACCGACGCGCGCTCTCTTTTTGATGATAAAATTACGAGTTTGGCAGGTCTAACCGAAAATGCCATAAAGAACTTAAACACAAGATACAGCGCGCAATACAAAGATTTTGTAGCAAAGACCGACGAAGCCTTTGGAACTTTACAAGCGAAAATAAATTCCTTTGGTTCCAAAGTTACCGCCGCGGACAATGAGCTTAAGGTACACGCTGATAATGCCGTTTTGCAGTTTAAGGCCGAAATGGAAAAGGTAGAGGAAGCCCTGGATAAAAAAATAAAAGATGCCGACTCCAATGCGGAATCCTCAGTTCAAAAAATAAATGAAATGATTCATGCCGTAAGACTGGAACTCAGTGAGGCGCAAGATAAGGTGCGGGAAAACATACAGGCGGAAGCCGGCCGGCTTAATTCCGTTTTGGAAGAAATCGATAGAAAGCAAAACGACTTTATCGCACAAACCAAGGTTTTTGAACGAGCAGACGAATTAAAATCCGGTCTTGAAAAAGACATTGAAGAAATCAAAAGCGAAATAACGCGTTTTGAAGTTCACAGAAAGGCTATAGACGATTTGACCCTTCAATATGATAAGGTTACCCATCTTGAAGATGAGGCAAACCAAAAAATAGCCCGCTTTATGAACGAAAGGAAAAATATCGAATTCCTTGAAGCCGAATTTGTCAAACTGACAGCCCTCTCCGATTCTATGGAAAAAAAGGTCATAGAACTGACGGCCGTAAACGACGATTTGCAGCAGTATCAGGTGCAAATAAGACGTATTGAAGAAGGCATAGGCGATGTAAATACCCGTTACGAGCGGCTTGAGAAAAAAGGTTCCGTTTTGGATCAAACGTTAGAGAGCATAGATTCCGCCTTTGAGAATTTAAAAACGCTGGAAGCCGACATAAAAAACTTTAAAGATGAGATAACCACCTTCCCGTCAGAAATCGAAAAGATAAAATTGACGGTAGATAGCCTTTTAATAAATAAGGATCGGGCGGATAGTATCTGCGAAAAAATAGAGTCGATTGATTCTATGGCGGCAGAACTGAACGCTAAAATCGATAATTTAAAAAGCGCGAGGGAATGGCTTGCTGCGACCGAAACGCGGTTACAAGAAATTTCAAAAGAATCCCAAGCCCAGCTTAAGCTTATGTCAGATCTGTTTAAATCGGAACTTCCCGAACGCAATGAGAACGGCGGCCCGTCCGTCAGTGTGCAGGAAAATGTTTTAAAACTTTCCCGGCAGGGTTGGAAGAGCGCGGAAATCGCAAAAGCGCTTAACCTGTCCCTCGGCGAAGTCGACCTTATTCTCGAATATTCGGACAAGATATAAGAGCGGAAGCAAAGGCTGCAACGGCTTTTCCTCTTCCGATAATACCCAAACCCTCTCCGGTTTTTGCTTTTACGAAAACCTGAGAGGGTTTTATCATAAGGATCTCGGCAATTGAAGCGCATATCGAATCGCGGTAAGGCAGGATTTTAGGTTCTTCTATAATGACAACGCAGTCTATGTTATGAATAATCCAGCCTTGCGCCTGAATCTTTTTCCATACGCTTTTTAAAAGTTCTGCGGAATTTGAGTCCTTCCATCTTTTATCATCCGGCGGGAAAAATTCGCCTATGTCTCCCATACCGCAGGCGCCCAAAAGCGAATCCGTAATTGCGTGAAGAAGAACGTCGCCATCCGAATGCGCCGCTTCGCCTTTTTTAAACGGAATAAAAACCCCGCCGATCATCAGTTTTCTGCCTCTTTTTAATCTGTGTAAATCGTATCCCAGTCCGGTTCGCACTAAAGGTCTCCTTGAAATGTTATTTTTTTGTTTTCAATCTCTCCTTCACAGATAAAAACGGGCGCTATAAATTCGGAATAAATTTCGCTGTCGTCGGTGTATACCTTTTTTGCCAGCGCTGCTTTTTTATGGGCTTCCACCAGCTCCTTAAACCGGAAGGCCTGCGGGGTCTGCACCGCATAAACTGCGCTTCTTTTTAAATGGGTAACGATTTTGCCGGAAGGTTCTGCAATTTTTTGGGTATCAACGGCCCCGAAGCCGGGTATTACTGCCCCGCGTTTTTTTACGCCGGAGCAAACTGCTTTTATAAGGTTTACCGAAACAAAGGGACGCGCCCCGTCATGCACTAAAACATAGTTTACGGTAACGGCCCTTTTTTTCGACAGTTCCTCAAGCTTCAAAAGGGCATTAAAAACGGAAGCCCTTCGTTCTTTTCCGCCGTGCACAAAAACCAAATCCGTGCCGCTGCCTTGAAGGGCTTTTTTTATACGTGTGTCAAAAAAGACCGTTTCAGCAGCCTTCCGTATGCCGGTTTTAGGCACAGTTATAACAATTATGGAAAAAAGGTTTGATTGAAGAAATTTGAATAAGGCTTCGGAAAGCACCGTTACACCTGTTTCTCTGCCCGGTAACGGCAAATATTCTTTTTTTATCGAAGTTTTCATTCTGCGGGATTTACCCGCCGCTGTTATCACGGCCGCAAACACACCCTCTTTATTCGTCTTCATCGTACATATCGGAATCCTCATCATCATCCAAATCGGACTCGTCCAATTCCTCATCAGCCATAAGCTCGTCGCCTGAATCCATATCTTCATCGTAGGAAGGAGCGAATTTTTCTATCGGGGCGGCACTTCCAAACGGTTCTAAATGTGAATGAATTAAAGTTTCCACTTCGGATTTTGTCATCTCCATTGCAGCCGCAATTTCATCGTGAAAAATTCTATAAGCCGAATCGTATAGTTTTCTTTCTTGAATAGGCAATTCCTTCGTTTTGCTCCGCTGATAAAGGGAGCGGACAACTGAAGCCGTATCCAAAATTCTTCCGCTTTTAAAAAGGTCCATATTCATCTGATACCGCGCCTTCCAGTCGACGGGCATAGGATCGAATTCTTCGGAGAGGTATTTAAGAGCTTCTTCCGCTTCCGTCTTTGTAACGATGCGTCTTATTTCAAGATTTTTAATTCCTGTAACGGGGAAAAGTACCGTCATATCCGATTCTGCTAAATATATAACGTAGTATTCGATAACTTCGCCGTCTATTTCTTTTTCAGTTATTTCCGTGATAATACCGACGCCCTGACCCGGATAGACAACAGCTTCTTTTAAAGAAAAAGCGAATTTCTTACTCATGTGAGGCATAATAGCATAAATTTTAATTTTAGTCTATTGCATCCGGTGCAGTAAAAAATACTCATATTTAAAACTTAAAAAAACCGCAGTTATTGCCTGCCTTTTTAGTTAGCCAAGCTTTACTCCATTTTGAATAAAACTAAAATACTCCCCCTTGGGTACTAAAATAATATGGTCTAAAAGCTTTATTCCCAAAATATTTCCGGCTTCGTAAAGCCTATTGGTAAGAAGAACGTCTTCATTTGAAGGAGACGCATTTCCTGAAGGATGATTATGAGCTACGATTATTGCGGCTGCCCTGTCTTTGAGGGGATCGGAATAAACTTCCCGCGGATGAACAATCGTCCTGTTTAACGTGCCCACGCTTACCACCCGTACGGCTATTATCTCGTTCGCTCCGTTCAACGAGATACATATAAAATGTTCTTGGTTTCTGCAGGCGTAATGCTGCAACATCGGTACCGCTTCTGCAGGGTTGGTTATCGTTCTATTTTGCGTGTTGTAATACCTTCTGCCCAGTTCCATTGCTGCCAGCACCGTAGATATTTTGGAATCGCCCATTCCCCTTATTGAGCGCAGATAGCCTTCGATTTTTTCCGGTTTGGATTTATCGATATGGACTACAATATCCTCGGCCAAGGCCTTAACCGGCTTATCCTTTAAACCGGTCCTAAGCAGCACAGCGACCAACTCCGCATCCGTTAAATTTTCAGGCCCCTTTTCCAAAAGTTTTTCCCGCATATCCGGTTTTTGATGATATATCGTTTCTTTTATCCGTAGCTGCATCGATGTTTGTCTTTCTTTCATATTAATATTTTATACAATAATTCAATTTTTGGCTCAGAATTTCCGAAAATAAATAAATGAAAATCCTGCTTAAAGTTATCGGTTTTTCACTTATTTTTATGTTTTTTTCGTGTAAAAGTCTTTTTATTTCAGGGACGAGGGAATTAGAAAGCCTTGGAGCTTGTTCCGCCGACGAGCTGACATCTTTTTTTATGAGACAAAATAATAGCGCCGATAAAGAAAAGGTTAAACGGCTTGCGCTGTATTATATTGAAGAAGGGCTTATCGAGGGGATAAATTCCGATATTGCTTTTTTGCAGATGTGTCTTGAAACCGGTTTTTTGCGGTTCGGCGGGCTTGTAACGGCAGAAATGAACAATTTTTGCGGGCTGGGTTCCATCGATGAAAACAAAAAGGGGGAGGTTTTTGAAACGGAGCAGGCAGGCGTTTTGGCCCATATCCAGCATTTAAAAGCTTACGCCACCGATAAGCCTCCGGTTAAGCCGCTTGCCGATCCGCGCTACAAATACGTTAACCCGAAAGGGAAGGCTCCAAAAATTCATCAACTTGCCGGTACATGGGCTGCAGATTTGGAATATGGAAAAAAGCTTGAAAATCTTCTTAAAAGGTTACACCGGTCTAGGTAGGACTGTCGGCGTTTAATATATCTGTTGCAACAGCATTAAAAAGTTAGAACGAATTACTTTCCGCCTGCTTTGATAAGCCGGCGAACTTCGGCAAGCCCTTCAAGCTGCATTTGCAAATTATGCGTTTTATCTTTTTCGATTATAACTTTTTCTCCGTCCGACAAATACATTGTAATTTCCGTGTAGGAATCCCTTCTCATCGGAAGACTGAACGTTTCGGTGTTTATTTTGTATATGGCGGAAAAATTGATAATCCGTTTTTTCGTTAAAAAAATGAGGCCCGTTTTCCGCACTGCCCGCCTTTTAGTTAAATCGAATTCCCAAGTATTTTCGTATAAGCCTGCAAGCAAAAAAAGGAGGCTTGCCGTCATTATGGGGATTGAATAAAGGCCTGTTTTTATAGAGGCGGCGTTTACGGAAAAAACTAAAATCGAAAAACCGCAGGTAAAAATCCTAAGCCACGGTTTAAGCGTGATAAACCGTATCTTTTTTTCTGTTACATCTTTTTCTCTTTTCATTGATTACACCGTTTTAGATTGTAAGCGGCAATCAAAACATTGAAAAAACGCTAAAGGAGTCTTCCGTTTTCTTTCAGCTATAAGATTTCGATTTCGGCGGCCTTGCCGTTCCTATCGGTGGAATCTTCCCCTTGCGGGTTCGGCATTTTAAAAACCTTAAACTTAACCGGAGTACCTTCCGTTATCAGCTTATCCCGCGATTTTTTTTCTATATTTGTAAAAGAGAAGAAAAAATCACCCTGATTGTTTTCGATTATTCCATAGCGGTTCATGAGGCGTTTTACCTTTCCAGTCAGCTTTTGTGTCGTGTTTGAACGTTCAATCGATTTTAGCCAATAGTTAGGCGGAATCCTGTCGTCAGAGTTAAGCTGAAAATCGTCTGGAAGTGCTTCCACTATTTCGCGCAGGGTGTTGTGGCTGTAAGAACGCGGGTCAAAGCCCGGCATAAAGCTCCTTATGGATTTACCTAAGTCCGAAAGGCTGACCCAGCCTTCTTCCGTCATCCGCGAATTTCTGTATGCGTGCAGTATAAGCGTTTCAAGAGAATCGAATTTTTTATCCGAACTTGAATCGGTTTGATAACCGTCGCTTTCATCAAAATTTTCGATGAATTTGAATTCGTTGCAGGCATTTACCCAAATAGCCTTTGCATTCGAGCGTCCAATTCCCAGCACGTAAAGCCCATATTCCCGCAGCTTTAACGCAAGACTGTAATAATCCGAGTCGGTCGAAACAATGCACACGGCGTTTATACCCTGATTGGTGTTTGCAAGCTCTATAGCATCCATTATAATGGTGTTATCGGTTGCATTCGGGCCGTTTCTAAACTGTTGAACCGGACGGATAGGCACTTTTTCAAGCCATGTTTTCCAACCGTTCATATTCGGCGTTGTCCAATCACCGTAAAGCCTTTTTATCAAAACATCGCCTTCTTTTAAAACCTCCGAAATGATTGATTCCAAAAAAGAAGGCGGTATATTATCTCCGTCAATTAAAACGGCATATTTTCTTTCCATAATTTTATTATAACAAAACGAGGGAAAAACGGCAATAGTTAAAAAGATTTTGTTTTTTACATGCGGGCAAAAAAAGGCAGGACTGCACTTTTTGCGCAATCCTGCAAAAACTATAACATAGTTTTTTTACAAGGAGAATTTCTATATGTAAACACTTATCTTACGTAAGGAATATAGTCGCCATAGCCCTCCGCTTCCATATTTTCTAAGGCAATGAATTTCAACGAGGCACCGTTGATGCAATATCTTTTTCCGCCCTTGTCCTGCGGACCGTCATCAAAAACGTGGCCCAAATGAGCGCCGCCGGTTAAGGAAACCACTTCGGTTCTTTGCATGCCGTGGCTTTTATCATCCAAATACTGAAGGGCCTGCGTGGTAATGGGCTTTGTAAAGCTCGGCCAGCCGCAGCCTGCGTCGTATTTATCGGTAGAAGAAAAAAGCGGTTTTCCGGTTACAATGTCTACATAAATGCCTTTACCCTCGAACTGATCGTAGCGGCTGGTAAAGGGGCGTTCTGTAGCCTTTTCCTGCGTTACCCGATACTGTTCGTCAGTCAGTTTCTTTTTAAGTTCCGCCTTTGAAGGCGCTTTAAAACGGCTTTCATCATAAAGCGGTTTTCTTGCCAATGTTAAATCGATATGGCAATAGCCGCCCGGATTTTTATCAAGATAATCTTGATGATAATCTTCGGCAAGAATAAAATTCTGCAATGATCCGACTTCAACAACAATCGGCTTTGCATATTTTTTCTGCATAAATTGGATAAAGTCGGTAATTTCAGGCTTTACCGCACTGTCAGTATAGTAAATACCCGTTCTGTATTGCCGGCCGCGATCGTTTCCCTGTTTGTTTACGGAAGTAGGATCGATAATTTTAAAATAACGTGCAAGCAGTTCCTGCAAGCTTACTATGGAAGCGTCATATTTTATTTTTACCGTCTCAGCGTGATCGGTGGCATCTATCTGTCTGTAACTGGTATCCTGCGTTTTACCGTTCGCATAACCCGTATCCGTTTCCAACACACCGGGAACCTTTTTAAAGTATCCTTCAACACCCCAAAAGCAGCCGCCTGCAAAGTAAATTTCTTTTGCCGATTTTGTCATTTTCGAACCTCCATACGGCACCTGTCTGCCCTGCCCCTGTGCTTCTGCCTTGTTGCAGCTTAAAAAAGATAAAACTGCCGCGAAAAGCATAAGGTTTAATCTAAAAAAAAGTTTTGTTGTTTTCATATCGTCTTATTTAACACCTGCGATTTATAAAAGTAACATAATTTAAACTTATGATTTGATATTTTTTAAATTTTCACACATTTTTTACACGAATGCGCAAAAAAAAATTATATGGGAGTATAACGGCACTATGCCTTCTGAGCCTGCCGTGCTGTAAACGCTGCCGTGGATAGTGACGTATACTGCAGCCGCCGTCGCTGCCTTTGCCTGCGAAGAACATACTGTTTTTATTGAAACCAATATTCGAACCGTTTTTATACATGACGGTTCGTAAACAACTATGTTACGGAAATCAATTTTCATTCTTAAAATATGCCGTTTGAATCCATGTTCATAAGTATTACTTTTCTATTGCCGGCTGCCCCCTTGACAAAGCCGCCTCTTTGTTGTTTTATATCACTGATATATATCATTGATATAAAGCAATGATGAAAGGATGGAAAAATTGTCAAAAATCGGTGAACATACTGCGGAGAAAACCGCTTTACAGTATCTATTGGAGCTTGCAAAGCCATGTAAGAGGCTTCTCGTCACTTCCGTGATTTTTGCCGTATTGGGAGCAGCGGCTGGAATTGTTCCATACCTTGCCGTATCCCGCCTTATCATTCGGATATGCGCACAAAATTATACCTTACAGGCAATTTTTGTAACGGCTCTTATTGCGCTTGGCGGGTATCTTGGACAGCTCTGTCTGTCTACACTTTCTACGATACGTTCTCACCGTGCGGCGTTTACCGTGCTGAGAAACATCCGTATGCAGCTGACGGCAAAGCTCTCCCGCGTTCCGATGGGTTTTATATTGGACACCCCTTCCGGTAAATTCAAAACAATGCTGGTCGATACGGTTGAAAAACTGGAATTGCCGCTTGCTCATATCATACCGGAACTGACGGCAAACCTGTTGATTCCCTTTTTAATGTTAGTCTATTTCTTTTATCTTGATTGGCGCTTAGCGCTTACCGCTTTTGCAACTTTTCCGCTCGGTCTTATTTGTTATATGGGGATGATGAAGGACTACGAAAAACGGTATGCAAAAGTTCTTACAGCAAGTAAAAATATGGATGCCGCAACGGTTGAATACATCGGCGGCATTGAAGTGATAAAAGCCTTTAATCAAAGCACCGTATCATATCGGAAATATACTGAGGCAATAGCGGAAAATGAGAATGCGAAAGCGGAATGGTTTAAAAAGACCAATCCCTACTACGCTGCGGGAATTGCAATTGCTCCTTCCAGTTTATTAGGTGTGCTGCCGCTCGGCTGTTGGTTTTTCATACACGGGAGTATATCCGCCGGAAGTTTTATATCGTGTATCATCTTGTCGCTCGGTCTTATTGCACCGCTCATTCAGGCGCTGCGTTACACGGACAGTCTTGCAATGGTAGACTCTACCGTAAAAGAAATTGCGAAACTGTTGGAAGCGGAAGAAATGAACCGTCCGAAAAATGCTGTGCCCATTAAAGAAAATACTATTGCGTTTTCTCATGTATCGTTTGCATATAGCGATACGGAAGTTTTGCATGACATTTCATTTCAAGCGGTTCCGAATGGGATGACTGCATTTGTCGGTCCGTCCGGTTCGGGAAAATCTACCATTGCCCGCTTAATAGCCTCGTTTTGGGAAGCAAGCAATGGTTCGGTTATGATAGGCGGCTGCGATGTACGGAACATTCCGCTTTCGCAAGTGATGGAGCGGGTTGGCTATGTTTCACAGGATAATTATTTATTCCATTTATCCATTCGGGAAAATATACGGATTGGGAAACCGGACGCTACGGATGCTGAGATAGAACAGGCTGCAAAGAAAGCAAGCTGCCACGATTTTATCAGGGCACTTCCTCAAGGGTATGATACGGTCGCAGGAGACGGAGGGAATAATCTTTCCGGCGGAGAGAAGCAGCGCATTGCAATCGCGCGCGCAATACTAAAAGACAGCCCCATCATTGTGCTGGATGAAGCGACCGCTTTTACCGACCCCGAAAACGAAGCAGTCATTCAGCGTTCCATCGGAGAACTGGTCGCAGGAAAAACATTGATCGTCATTGCGCATCGGCTTTCGACTATCACGATGGCAGATAAAATTATCGTTATGAATCACGGACACATTGAAGCGGAGGGTAGGCATCAAGCGCTGTTGGAATCGTGCGAACTATATCGCACACTGTGGAATGCGCATATCAGCGTAAGCGACAAAAAGGAGAACGGTTTATTAGGAGAAATTGTATGATTACTATGTTTAAACGATTGTTGCATTTTTCAGGTGC
>CAUUSH010000013.1:0-58559 GCA_963547785.1 uncultured Treponema sp.
GCGCCGCATAATACAGCACAAAGCCCGCCGCAGCCGAACCGACGGCCCACAGTCCATAACGCGCTAGGGCGGCAGCGTTCACCGCCTCTTTTGCAGCAACTGCGGAAATCACATCGCGCATTACAAAGAACACCATTATGTACGGCACAAAGCCGACGAGGGCACTCAGGCCGGAAAGTATCAGCGACAGGGGCAGAAGGCCTCTGCTTTTTCCCGCGTAGCTTAAAAGCCGCTTGATAGTCTGCTGTTTTGCAGGGTTTCGTTCAGCCTTTTGCTGTGCGGGATCTTTTTCAGACCGGTTTTGTTTTATATCGTCATTCATCTATCACAAATCCTCCAAATCTCTATGCATGTTATAACGTTGTTATGTTAGCATATATTAATATTTTTGTCAAGAGAATAGCGGTACTACAAATATAAAAAAACATATATGATAATATACATTATTATTTTTTATAGATGATACAGCCGATTCGTAAGAAAAACCCCTTTTTCCAATACGCTGTTTACCTGGTTGAGCATCGTATCCCGATCCTGCGGAAGAGTACCTTTAAGCGTAAGAAAATTGGATGCATGGTTGGAGCGGAAAATGACCGGCCCAGACATCTCATTGGTGCGGATATTTTCTAAAATCAGTTTTAACTCTTTAACAATTTCTTCAATATTGACAGCCGTAAATTTTCCTAGAGCCGCAGCTTCGGTTAAACGGCTTCCGTCTTCCAGCTGCAAGGTCAAAAGTCCTGCATATGTTAAATACATTTTAGAGATGATTTCTCCGGTTTTAACGGCATGCTGCGTATAATCCCGCTCTTGCCCGTTAATGCCCAAAATGAAGGTTGCCGAGAGTTCCATTTCGGCCTCTTTCACTTTGTAAGAAAGCTTGATAATTTCCGCTGCAGTCGTCCCTTTTCCAATAAACTTAAGCGTTTCATCATCTCCGCTTTCAACACCGAGATACAAGAGTTTTAAGCCCTTTGAAGCAAGCCGCTTTAATTCATCAGGAGTTTTCTTTTTGATATTAAGGTGCGTTGCATAACAGGACACCCTTCGGCATTGCGGAAGAATTGCGGCAATGGCGTCCAGTACTTCCGTCAAAAAATCAACGGGGGCAGCTAAAGCATCGCCATCCGCTAAAAACACCTTATCAATATGCCCATACCGCTGTGCAAATACCGTCAATTCCTGCCGAATCGTTTCGAGAGGCTTAATACGAAATTGTTTTGTTTGGTACATGCCGCAAAATACGCAGCGGTTATATGAGCAGCCGATTGTAACTTGCAGTATTAAAGAATAAGCCTCACTCGGCGGACGATAGAGCGGGTAATCATAAGGATCATAAAGCATAACAATACCTGTTCTGCAACACAATTACCGAAGTTCTTTTAAAATAAAAGAGAAGGCATAAGAAACGGTTTTTTTCCGCACCTCGTCTCTGGCGCCTGAAAAAATGCGCCGGTCCGAGACAATCTTGAGGCCGCTTGAACCGGTGCAGGCAAGGGCAAAACACACCGTGCCGACAGGACAGTCTGCACTGCCTCCGC
This sequence comes from uncultured Treponema sp., assembly GCA_963547785.1. Classification (GTDB taxonomy): domain Bacteria; phylum Spirochaetota; class Spirochaetia; order Treponematales; family Treponemataceae; genus Treponema_B. The sequence continues at coordinate 1,542 of CAUUSH010000013.1, forward strand.
CAGGCCCTGCAAGCCCAGTAACGGCAACGGCACAGGCCGGCTCTGCAGGGGCTGTATTCAAAAAGGCTTGTAAGGCACCTTGCGCCATGGCCTCGGCTGTTTGAACGCTCACCACACCATATTTTTCGATGATGGAAGGCGCAACCGACAAAAGGCTGATTTTCGCTTCGGGGGTATAGGCGGCAAAACTACCCCAAAACACTTCAGATGCGCCGGGAACGCGGGTAAATTCGGCGGCAATCAAACCGCCGGTCAGTGATTCTGCGGTAATAAGCCGTTTTCTTTGCTTTTTCAATTCGAAGAAAACTGAAAAAGCCGAATCGAAACAGTCCATTTTATTTCCGTCTTAATTGGTCTTTTAATTGCTCCGTCTGTATGGAAAAAATATTTTTTTCTGCAAAGCTGTTATTTTGAATCATCTTAACGGAGCCTTCAAACAAAACCTTATCAGCTATCTTTATCCGGCCGGCGCTTATATCGCCCCGTACAGAACTTTCAGAGCGAAGCTCTATCTTATCCGCTGCCGCAATGGAGCCGACGACGGAACCTTCAACTATGACCGAATCTGCCCGCGCATATTGAACCCTGCACTCCGCCCCTTTAGAAACAATTAAGGCGCCTTGTGCATCAATGGCTCCGGTGAATTTCCCATCAATCCGAAGTGTATCCGAAAATTTCAATATCCCGTCAAAAACGGTTTCTTTTCCTAAAATGGTAACGGGCTTTTCTCTGCCCTTATTCTTTCTTTTCATTTGTTCGTAAAGCTCCACATAAAAAAGATTTAAAGAACCGCCGGCATGACTTTTTGCCATAACATCAGGCAGTTCCTAAAATATCCTAAAGCTCGCCGGTTTCAGCCGTTTCCGCTTTACCGCGCGTAAAAAACAACAGGCTGCGGCGAAAAATAATTTCTTTTATCTTTTTTGCAAAAATAATAATCGAAATAACAAAGATAATACCAAGAGCCGAAACAGCTAAATAATCGCCTAATCGAGTGTAAACCGTTTTTCTATGCTTTGTCAATATGGGAACATGCACAATCAGATTGTCTGAAACAAAGGGTTCAAGCATTGCCTGCACTGTGCCGTTCGGGTCTATGTACGCCGTCTGCCCCGATATGGCGGAACGCAAAACCGGCACCCTGTTTTCCGCCGCTCTAAACACGGCCATTCCCAAATGCTGATACTGGGCAGTCCGGCTTTTTGCCCATGAATCGTTTGTAAGATTGATAATCATATTCGCCCCGTTTCTTACAAAATCTGCAGAAATATAGCCGAAGGTATCTTCAAAGCATATGGGTGTTCCGAATTGCATTCCCCTTAAACTGAAAACGGAAGGATCCTTCCCCCTTTCCCAAAAATGCGTATCATGACGCTCCAAAAAATCGTAAATAAATGGGAAAGCCTTTTTGTAAGGAAAATATTCCGTAAAGGGCACCAAACGCATTTTACGGTACGTTACGGGTTCAGGAGGAAGAACATTTTGCTTTGGAATAAAAAGCATAGCCGCATTATAATCTTTTCTGTTATCCTCTGAAGGCGGCTGTTTATCATTAACTAAAACAGCGTCATCATTCCCAATTAAAAAAGGCGTTTTTTGCCCATCGATAAATTGAAGGAGCGTTCTTACAAGTAAAAAGGACGCCGAATCGGATGCATATTTATAATGCCATTTAATTCTCGGAATAAAAGCCGTTTCGGGCCATACAATTAAATCCAAGCCCCTATTCTTCCGAATCGCCTCTTTGCTCAAGCGTTGCAGCTCTTCAAAATCCCGCTTATAGACTTCAATATTGCCTATCCACGGATCCTTGTCGGGCTGAATTAAGGCTATTTTTGCCCTAGGAAAATCCTGATAATCTTCATACAAAAAAATGCCGTAGAGTATAAACCCTGCAAAAATAAAAAGCCATACAAAAAAAGAAAATCGGTAAGACAAAAAAACGGCCTTTATCCTTTTTTTTTCGGTTTGAAAAAATACCTCAAATATAATGTGAGCCAAAATCGCCGAAAGCGAAACAGTTAAAAACGAAAGCCCCCACACTCCGAAAAGCGAAGCACTTCTGACCAAAACCTGAACCGGCCACTGGGTATAGCCCATAATACCGTAGGCATAGCCGGTAAAGCCGCACGTTTTTACATATTCGTAAGCAACCCACGCAATGGTTTGAAAGAAAAAACCGTACTTAGGAAAAGCCAAATCCATAACCTTCAATATAAAAAAAAGAAGAGCGTACAGTACCGCATATTGAAAAAGGAGTACATAAACGGCAAGCGGATGAAAAAAGATGATCCAAAAATTAAAACAAAGATAAGAAAGCGCACCCGAAAAAGCACCCCACAAAAACGAAAACCTAAGGCTCGACCTTTTAATCAAAAGAAAAAAAGGAATTAAAGCGATAAAGGCCAAAGGCGGAAGCCCCTTTAAAAAAAAGTAATTTGAATGAGAAAGCGCAAACAGGGAGCTGCCTGCACAACTTAAAAACAAATTACCTAAAAAAAAAGATTTGACGGCGGCAGACGAATTACCGCTTTTAAAAGAAGAAGCTTTATTCTTCATCTTTAAACCCTTTTATGTCCAACCCCTTTACCGCATTTTGCAGCTCTTTGGAAGGCCTAAACCGTATCTTACAATGTCGGCCGACGGCAACGGCCTCCCCTGTTTTAGGATTACGGGCATTTTTTTTCCCCTTAACCGCCGTTATTTCAAAGGTTCCAAGTCCCCGCAGCTCCACAGTATCCCCGTTTTTTAAAGAATCGGCAAGAGCCGTTAAAAAATCATCTACTATGCTTTTTACCAGTTTTAGGCGGTAAGCAGCATTATTTCTATAAATAGAATCGGTAATTGAAATTTTCGTTTGCTTCATTTTCATATATTAAAATACTCAAAACATTATACTACTAAGATTTTCTATTTTATAAAACAATTATAGGATATTTTTATCGAGATACGGCAGTGAGGAAATGCCGCTTACCGTGATTAACCATTAACCGGCGCTTCCCTAAATGAAAAAATACCGCAAGCAAGGCGCCTGTACGGTATTTTTACATCTTATTTTGCCGCAAATGAAGCGTTATACAATAACTGCATTCGTGACTTCTTACGCGCCGCAGAATTTTTGGTTAAAATCCCCTTTCTGGCAGCCGAATCCAACTGGCTTGCAAGTTCTTTAAACAAAGCACTTGCTTTTTCGGCTTCGCCTGAGTGAACTGCTTCGGTATATTTCTTTGCAGTTGTGCGCACCGTACTTTTTGCCATGCGGTTTCGCATTCTTCTGACTTCACTTTGCTTATGCCGTTTAATCGCAGATCGGTTTTTCACTTGTGTTTACCTCCGTAATTTATTTTTAACCGCGGCCTTACAGGCTATATCATATCTATTTTTTTTGCAATAGCCGCCCGAAATTTTTTTTCCTCGTCTTTGCTTAAACCCAAATCAACAGCCATATCCAAATCCTTTCCAGCCTCAGGATATAAGCCTAATTTAAAATAAGACAACGCCCGCCTAAAATAAACGTGGGCTTGAAACTTATTTATCTCCAAAGAACGGGTAAAGTACTCTATAGACTCATCGTCCCTGTCCAACATGGTAAGCGCAATGCCCACATAATAATACGACCTAAAATTGGAAGCGTTATACGTACAGCTTTCCATAAAATCCTTATAGGCGGCCTCATAGTTTGCCTGCGCAAAATACGCCATTCCCCTATGTTTGAAGACAACGGATAATACCACATTATTGGGCTTTTGTTCAATAATTTTCGTATAAATTTTTTCCGCTTTTTCAAACAAATTTTGATTATGGGCTTCGATTGCCGCCAATATTAGATCATCGATGGTTTCCAAAGCCAAAATCTGTTCTTCCTGTGTGGAACCCTTATCTTCAAACTCCGCTTTACCGTCCGGAAGAACGGAAGCCGTATACTTATCGGCCATAGAATAAAAGCCAACCCGTCTTTTATCAAGCTCGCTGTTCAGCTTATTTTGATAGTCCCTTATTTCCTGAAAGATAATATCTGCAAGGTTTAAACTTGCGTTGATAGAAGCTAATTTGCGCCGTAAAGGCATATCGAACGGAGAAAATTCTTGTTTATAAACAAGCTCGTGCTCCACTTCTGCCCATGCGTCCTGCAAAATAGTTCTAAGCTGTATCTCAAAAATCAAGTCTTTCGGCAGCATTAAACCGACCTTAAACTCTTCGGGGATCTGCAGCAAAAAATGAATAGATTCGTATCCGAATTCCATAAATGTCCTGCCAGCCCCCTTGCGTTCAACCTCTATAACCTCAAACTTGTTTTTTAATATGGCCTCAACTTCGGATAAATCCTGCAAAAAAGCACAAATAATACGCATACCGACAACATCGGTCAGCATCGGTAAGTTATCATTTTTTTCTTTAGGGGGGAATTTTAAAAGCTTTGCATAATAACTGTCAAAACTTTTTACCCTGCCCTTATAGGCGGGGGTAGAAGATACTTTTACAATAGAACGCAGATATTCTTCCAAACGGGTAATTATAACCTCAAGATGCGGATGGTAAGAAGCATATATTTCTTTTAGTTTATCCTTTTTGGGAAGCCACTGTAATTCTTCAGACATATTTTAACTTAAACAACAAAAAACATACCTTCTTTTAAAACGATTCTTTGATCTTAAAAAAGGTACTACCGGATAATTTGCGTTAAAATAAAATAAAAGCGGTACGAATCGTAATTCGCCCCGCCTTTATTTTTACCTTTACAAATAAAGTCAATAACTAATTATTGTGCTTCATTATTTGCGTTACCCGTATCGCCTGCAGCGCCGGTTGAAGGTTTAAATCCGGTTTCAGCAGCCATCTTTTCCTTTTCAAGGAATTCCAATACCTGCTTTGTACCGAATTTTTCAACTTCAAGCTTTCTGCGCCTCGTTTCTCTTTCGGCCTGGATACCCCAGATATCTTCATCGGCAAAATCGCGAATCGTGGTTAAAACGGCTTTGTCGTAGATAATTTTAACGTCTTTAAAATAACCTACAAAGTCTCCTCCGTCGTGAGCGGCATCCCTTGTAACAAGGAAGCCTTCAAAAGCAACAAAGGGAAGAGCCTGCGGATAAACGGGATACAGTCTGATTTCTCTTGCTTTTACCTGAGAAATGTAAGCAGGATTGTTCCAAACCAATTCTCTCCAGTTTTCGAACAAAAGATATCCCATAAAGTAGCGTTTTACTTCGTTGTTTTGGTCGCGAAGAAGAACATACAACCCGTGCGGGAAGTTAAGGCCGTAGGTATTTACAGCGATGGATTTAATAACGCCGGTATTTCTAACAACACCGTATCCGTCTTCAAATCTGCCTTTACCGGAAGCTTTTTCTTCTGCAGTAGGCTCTTGAATGTTTCCGTTATCGTCAACTTGAGCCATCATTTCATAAGCGGGGATTAAAAAAGCGGGTTTTATCTGAGCATTTGCGTTATTAGCCCATTCGGGAAACAAAACGCGTACGCCCATAAGTCTTTGACCTGCAAAATTCTTCGCTTCGCCGCTTACTTCGGATTCTTTAACTGTAGAAGTCGCCACAGCCACAGGATTTTGAGCGGATGAGTTGAGCTTAACTTCCCATTGACCGATAGCCAAAGATGTTTTCATCAAGGCTTTTTGTTCTTCGGTATAAGAAGCACTGGCAACTGCACCGTAATCCATGATGGTTCTGCGGTTTTGAGTCATTTGACCGCCGTCCGCAGCCATAATGTCCGCATTTAACAATGCGAAGTCGATAACTACGGCCTCATCAGCAACTGCAACGGCACCCATTACAAGGAAGGCCATCGCTACAAGTATCAATGTTTTTTTCATTTAAAAACTCCTTTATATGCACTTATTATGCCCTGTTATACATACAAGTATACGTAATATTTCAATTTTGTCAACCGTTTTTCCTATATTTCGGCATTATTTTTTCAATAATTCGTAAATTTCTTTGCCTTCAATGAATACGGAGACCTTATTTATGTCTTTAAAATTGGTAAAAATATTTTTGCGTAAAAGAATCGCGATGTCTTCCGAATCAAAGCCCTGCCCGATGCGCTCCATAACCGTGCCGGGAAAATCTATGTACAGCACGCCGTTTCTTGAAAAGCACGAGCGCAGTTTCATATCCGGCACTAAAAACGGATAGCAATCGTGATTGACCGGTCCGAGTATCAAATCTTCCATAAAGGCCTGCTCTTTAGGCTTTATATCCTGCTTGGGCAGATAGCGTACTTCTGTTTCTATTTTGGAATTTAAGGAATTTTTAAAGAAAAAGACGTATCTTTCATGCCTGTCCTCAAGAAGGACAAAAAAGATTACGGCGGCAAAAACTGCGATAATCGTCAACATTGAAAATATTTTTGTTTTAATGTAATCCATTTTTCCGTTTTAAAATATAATTTAAGGTTATATTTTTTTTTCTCCTGTGTTTTCAAAATCTGTAATAAAGGCTGATAAGCCATTGTATATTCCCAAGGTGCATTTTTTAAGGTATGCGGGGGAATTTAAGAGTTTAATTTCCGATTTATTGGTGATAAAACCGAGTTCTATTAGGACGCTAGGCATACTTACGTTGCGGACGACAAAATATTGGTTTTCGCGTATGCCGCGGTTTCTGCTTTGGGCGCCGATTTGAGAGTCAAGGCTGTTTAAGATGCTGTTTGCCATCAAAATGCTTTCGGTGGTAAATTCTTCTTCCAGCATTGAATTGAGTATGGAATGAATCTCTTTGGGCGCTTCATTCTCTCCGAGTACCTGTCTTCGGTATTCGGGCGGAAGATACCAGACCTCAAACCCCGACGCCTTTGCGTTAAACGAGGCGTTTACGTGTATCGATACGTAAAGGATGCTTTCTTTTTCTTTTAATTTAACCGAATTTGCCATATTTACCCGGTCTTCAAGCCTCGGATAGATGTCCTTATCCCTTGTAAGCAGTATCTTTTTGCCGGGATAGGCTTTTTTCAGCATGGCATACAAGTCAAGCCCGACTTTTAAGGCAATATCTTTTTCTTTTACTACTATAGTTTTACCCTTTTCGACGTAGGAGCCTACGGTTCCGGGGTCTTTTCCGCCGTGCCCCGGATCTATTAAGATAACCCCTACCCTATATGCCTGTTCATTTTTAGGAACCGTAAAAAAGGCTTCCAGTTTTTTATACATTTCGGGGCCGAGGTATGTAAGACCGTTTTCTTTATAAGGGGCTTCGGCAAAATCCGCCGAGTTATTGCCGAACAGCATTAAATTCTGTCCTACCTTGCAGCTCGCTTGTAAGTCATTCTTTTTAAAAACAAGCTCTTCTGAAAGCGGCTCCCACCATAATTCGAGCTTCAACTTTTGCGCCGTATCCGTTGCGGAAACATAGTTTTCCGCAGCAAAACACAAAAGGTTTATAAGGAGAAGAAATAAGATACCGTAAAAAAGTTTTATTTTTCCATTCATTTTTAAGCAAGCCTTTTTACACAAAACCTAAGGCAGCTTTTTAAGAAAGCGCCAAAACAAGGAGTGCATTTAATCGGCATTTCCTTAAAGCTTTTATTTTATGTCAAGACAGGCGATACCCGGAAGGGGTTTGCCTTCAAGGAATTCCAGCGAAGCGCCGCCGCCGGTGGAAACATGGCTCATTTTAGCCGTAAGACCGAATTTGTTTACGGCCGCAACCGAATCACCGCCGCCGACAACGGTTAGAGCCCCTTTTTCCGACGACTCGGCAACAAGGCGGGCAGTTTCAGCGGTGCCCTTAGAAAAGGCTTCAAACTCGAAAACACCGACGGGACCGTTCCACACAACGGTTTTAGACGAGGTAATAACTTCTTTGTACGCTGTAAGTGTTTTAGGTCCCACATCCATTCCCATCATATTATCGGGGATATTTTCAGAATCTATTAGAACGGGAGCCGCATCCGGCGAAAAGCTTTCCGCACAGACGTGGTCGGCTGGCAAAATTATTTTTACGTCTTCCTCACCTGCCTTATCCAAGAGTTTTTTTGCCGTTTCAAGATAGTCCGCTTCAAAAAGGGATTTTCCAATTTCAAACCCTTGAGTCTTCAAAAAAGTGTACGCCATTCCGCCGCCTATAATGATATTTGAAGCGCTTTTTAAAAGGCTTTCCAAAACGTCTATTTTGGAAGAAACCTTTGCCCCGCCGATAATGGCCGTCATTGGTTTTTCGGGGTCATGTAAAAGGGGGGCAAGATATTTTACTTCTTTTTCCATTAAAAAGCCGCCTACCCTTTCTTTTACGAATTTTGCAATTTCCGCAGTGGAAGCATGCGAGCGGTGCGCCGTGCCGAAGGCGTCGTTTACAAAAATATCACCGTAGGAGGCAAGTTCCCGCGCCAAAACAGCCTGCTCTGCGGCGTCTTTTGAGGTTTCCTCTTTGTGAAAGCGGGTGTTTTCCAGCATTAAAATGCCGCCGCGAGGAAGTGCATTAACCGTTTCAAGCTGACCGAAACACGAAGAGGCAAAGGTTACGGGCTTATGTAAAAGCTTTGCAAGATATTCCGCTACAGGTTTCATCCGGTGTTTTCCGTTAATATAGACTTCCATATCGAAGGGCTTGCCGTCTTTTTCGGCCTTTTCTTTTGCTTTTTTAGAATCCTTTGCAGGGTCTCCCAAATGGCTCATCAACACCAATGAACGCGGGTTTTGTTCCAAAATATAGGTAATAGTCGGTAAGGCTGCCGTTATTCTCGTGTCGTCTTGAATTGTTCCGTCCTTCATCGGAACATTAAAATCCACGCGCATTATAATACGCTTATCCTTCAAATCGATATCCTTTACGGTTTTAATCATATTTAAAATCTCCCATAAAAGCCTTGCAGGGCAGTACCTTTTTTATTATTCTTTTTTAAATTCTATAAAGTCTATTTCAACCCCGTTCGGGTCAACAGCCGTAAGCATTTTTTTTCCGTCTTTTACGGTTTTAGGCGGAGCAGTGATATGGACGCCTTCCGCTTTTAGATATTTTTCCGTTTCGCCTATTTGGTCTACCTTTACGGTCAGCGAAATACGGCTTTCCGATTTCGGCTTAGACCTTTCATTGCAAATCAATTCAAGGTTCATTCCGCTTTCCGGATCGGTTAAAAAGGCTATTTTTTTATCGGGAGCGGCAGACATCATATAGTTAAAGGTAAATCCTAAAATCTTTTCATAAAATGCAATGGATTTTTCCATTTCGCATGTACGTATTGCAACACTATTCAGATACATAATTCCTTCTCCTAAGAATATCTTAATTGACATAAAACTTATATCATAATACATATAAGAAGTCAATTCAGGCATCGGAAGGGAAAAGACTTACCGCTCATTTTAGCATTAGGCAGTACCATATAAAAAATATAAAAATATCTAAATAAGGTGTATCAGAAGAGGTAGACCGCTTTACATTCGTCAATAAATGATATAATATCGATTATTATTAGGAGAATTTCAAATGAATAAAAAATGTGTAAACTCAGGGCTTATTTTGTTTTCGGCGGTTGTTTTTGCGCTAACGGTTTCTTGTACAACCGAGAAGGAAAAAAAATCCGTAACGGTGGATTATAAGATGAACACGGTTAACGAGGCATATGATACGAACCGGTTTAATTGGACGTACGGCAAGGAAACGATAGAGGACAGGTTTGACGCAGTATCCAACGCAAGCCTTAAAGGTTCAGCGGTAAAGTTTAATGCTGTCAGATACAGCGAGCCTGCGGAAGAAAAAAAAGCTGCGCTGCCGTCCGGGCTTAGAGGGCTTTTTTTATTTGCCGGTGCAAACCGTACCATGTCAGAAACGGATAATCTGCACGTTTTGGAAGAAAACGGCGTTATCACCGTGCGCTATGTGCACCGTGGAACAGCCTATGAGCTTATGACCGATAAAGAAGGAAATTTCGATCCCTTAACGGGAGCAAAGGTTGCAAAGGGCATCACCGTCAATAATGACAATAAATTTACCTTAAAGGAAGAATTTGTAAAAGAAGGCGGAGACCCTTCAAAAATGGCCGACCTTGATTGGAAGAAGGTTTCTTTTGAAGCGGATAAATATAACCCCGAAGCAAAGTACCATTATGAAGGCTCTTTAAAATTTGAATTAAAAGACGATGTTTTAAGCGTTACCGGTACACTTACTCAAAAATAAAAACGGCTTTTAGGGTACCTTTCGGAGAGAAATATCTTTTACCTTTGAAGAATCCTCCTGCAATAGGTTTTATGCGTAACCTGCCCCTTGAGCAAGGGCTTTACAAAATATACGTTTTGTGCTATAGTCTCAAGGCGTGGGAGCCGGCGTGGTGAAATGGTATACACGATAGACTCAAAATCTATTGGGGGCAACTCCGTAAGGGTTCAAGTCCCTTCGCCGGTATCAAATTTTATTCGTGCCAAAGCTTTAATACCCTGTTGCGGGTATGCTTTGCGCCGTGATTGGTGTTTTATGCAACGCCGGAGGCTGCTTAAAAGCGGCACAGGCAAGGTGGCATAAGGGGCTTTGAGCCGAAACCAAGTAAAATCTTTACAGGTAAGGCTTTATCCTGACGTCCGGCAGCATAAAGCCGCAAAACGGGCAATAAGCTATTAAAACCGTAAGCGCCTTGCGCTTATTGCAGCTGTCTTTCCAAAACCATCCCCACCGGCAGATGATCGGAATAGCCTTTCCCCGAAAACACTGAATACTTATACGGAATACCGTTTTTATCAATAAGCGGTTCTTGGCCGATAACACTGTAAAAGGAAACATCATAATATTTTCCATCGGATAAGGTATCCGAATAAAAAAAGTGATCTATCCCCTCCCACTCGCCTTTAAAAAAATAAGAACCAGCTTTTTGGCTGCCCCGTTTTACGGCTTCAATGTATTCACTTAAATTCCAGCAATTATCGAATTCAGTTAAAAGTGAAAATTCAGATAAGGTTTGGTTAAAATCACCGCATACGATAAAAGGCAAGTCAGGTTCTTCGCTTTGCAGTTTTTTAAGTCTTTCGTAAACATGCCTTTCTTGTAAGTCACGGATTTCTTCGGAATCCGATGTTCCAACCTTGGACTTCCAATGAACATTCAATAAGGCTAATTCTCCACCGTCATCATCATCGGAAATTTTTATTCTAGTTTCTACTAATGGCCTTAATTTGGCGGTTTTATGATAAACCTCAAATACTGATGTATCCGTTATGGGAAATTTTGAAAGTACCGCCGTACTGAAGGCACTTCCGTGTACAGGCTGAATAAATACGGCCTCCTTATAGGAATTGCGGAACGGCAGCTGTTTGCAAAAATCTTCAACGACGGTACGGCTTTCAATCTCCTGTAAAACCAAGATATCGGGAATATCGTCGCTTTTAAAACCCAACTGCACACACGCAAGACTTACCGCTTCCTTTAACCGGCTAAGCCTTTCGGCATACTTCTCCTTCGACCACTTCGTTTTTGTGCCCTTAAATTCTTTAAATTCGGTTCCATCTTCAACCGAATCGAAAAAGGTTTGCGCATTATAGCTTACGATGGAAATACGCTCTTTTCCATGCATGTTTAACATGGGGTTTGAACACGCCGTACACAAAACCGCAAGCATAGCCAAAAAACATAAAACGAAGATCTGCTTTAATCCGATTGCTGCTTTTGTAAAAACTTTCATAAAACCTCCTTAAGGCAAAAGTTTTTGCATATTTAAAAACGCATGTCTTTAGAACACCGCAAAAAAATATTTGGAAAAACCGATTAGCAAGGCCCTCCGCAAAAAGCTGAAATTTTTCCAAACGCCCCTTATTTACTATGTACTATTTTTTATGCGCTTTCGGCAATTTTATCTTGAAAATTAAGACGATATTTTTAATAAGACATTTACTTTTTTTCGGTTTTCGTGTACTTTTTTCCAATGCTGAAATACAAAGCGGATAAAAGGTTAAAAGAAGTTGCCGCAATTTTTTACGAAGCGGGCTTTTCCGCCTATCTGGTGGGAGGAGCCGTCAGAGACTGGCTTTTGGGAAAACAGGGCACGGATATAGACATTGCAACGGATGCCCTGCCGGAGCAGGTACAAAGGCTTTTTAAAAAGACCATTCCAACCGGTATTGAACACGGCACAGTTACCATTTTATACAAGGGCGAAAAAATAGAATGCACAACCTTCCGCTGCGAGTCCGATTACACCGACGGACGCCGCCCCGATTCGGTGCAGTATGTGCGTACCATCGAAGAAGATTTAAGCCGCAGAGATTTTACAATGAATGCGGCAGCTGTTTCTCTTAAAGACGGTTCGGTTATAGACCCGTTCGGCGGCGTAAAGGCGATTAAGGCTAAGCAGATACGGGCTGTCGGCAACCCTGTTTTGCGTTTTACCGAAGACGGACTGCGCCCTATCCGCTGCATCCGCTTTTCGGCACAACTCGGCTTTTCTATAGAAGAAAACACTTTTAAGGCAATTTCCGAAACCTTAAATGTCTGTAAAAAAATATCTATAGAACGCTTTCGGGACGAATTTGTTAAAATCCTTCAAACGGAAAATCCGGTGCATGCCTTTACGCTTATGGAAACCACAGGTCTTCTTTCCCTCTTTTTGCCGGAACTGGCCAAATGCCGCTGCGTAGAGCAAAAAGGACGGCACCGCTTTGATGTCTTAGATCACAACCTGCTTGCCTGCAGCGCAGCTCCCAAAGACGATCTAACCGTTCGGCTTGCCGCCCTTTTTCACGATATAGGAAAACCCTCTGTCCGCAGCGTAAACGAATACGGCGATTATACCTTTTATAAGCACGAACAAGTCTCCGCTGCGCTTACGGAAAAAATTATGAAAAGACTAAAATTCTCCAATAAGGAAACGGAAGCGGTGTGCCGTCTGGTGCGCCTTCACATGTTTCATTATACCGAAGATTGGAGCGATTCGGCCGTTCGACGCTTTATGGCAAATGCAGGAACCGAAAACATTCCGCAGCTTTTTGCCCTGCGGAAAGCGGACAGCTTTGCCATAACCGGTACGAAAGCCGACCCCTTCCGCCTTTTAAGCCTGCAAAAAAGGATAGATGCCGTTCTGGCAGAAAAAAATGCCCTTACGTTAAAAGACTTGGCCGTAAACGGCAACGATTTAATTGCACTTGGAATTCCTAAAGGACAAAAGATCGGCATTATTTTAAAAAAACTGCTGGAAACGGTTTTAGAAGACCCTGCCCAAAACACAAAAGAGCGGCTTTTAAAAATCGGCACCGCAATAAATGAAAAACTTCAATAAAGCCGAATACACCCTTGAGCATAAACCCTATGGGGCTGCCACGCTATGGCCTGCCTTTATATATCGATTTAGAACACTCCTTTTCTAACAGCTAAGGCCTTGATGACATACACCGCAAAAGCGCTTGACGTAAAACGATAAATTTGCTATTATCGAAAGCGATAAAAATGAGGGCAATTAGCTCAGATGGTTAGAGTACAAGCATGACACGCTTGGGGTCACTGGTTCGATTCCAGTATTGCCCATTTTGATAAAAGATAAACGGCAACGAAACTTTTAAAAGGATCACGGTTATTCGCTTAAAATCCCGTATACCGGAAGGGTGCCGTTTAATTTGGTTTACCGGCATTAGCTGCTGCCTTCCTTCTTTACAATTCAAAATAATGTCCAGTTTTTAAATAGAACACAAAGGCCTTAACTTCACACGGCGCTCCATAAGCGGCGGCTAAATCCGATGCCGCCTTTTTATATATCGAAAGCTGACCACTGTGCCGCTCGGGTTCTTCGGTTTCATCGGTTTTATAATCGACAATGTATATAGTCTCGCCTGTTTTAAACAGTAAGTCAATTTGCCCGCTTACGGTTTTCCCGCTATATTCCGTTAAAAATGCATATTCGGGTTTTAGTTTTTCCGCATTAAAGGCAAGCCTATAAAGTTCGGAGTTAAAAAAGTTTTCAACCCACGCCTTTATTTTTCTTTCGGTGTCCTCAGGGTAGATAAATTCTTTATGTAAAAACCGCGCTTCTATTGCCTGATGCGCAATAGTTCCCAATTCCGCAGGCGTAAAGTTCTCGGTTTGATTCCGTGCAGTTAATTCCGCGTTTGCAGGTATAAATGAGTAAGCCCTTTCTTCCGACGGCTTAAATTCATTTTTTGCAAGCTTTGTTGCGGCAATAATTTTTTTTTCTGCAAGGGTGAATTCTTTAATTTTGGAATGTGCATACAGCTCTGCAAAATTTCGCCGTTCGGCTGCGTCTTCCTTTTTTGCGCTCAGCGCTATTCTTTTCTGCGGCATGATTTCCGTAAAAATAATATCTGCGTGTTCGTCGGGAAGCGCCGGTATAAGTAATTGAAAAAAACTTTTTGATGAAGAGCCTTGCTTTTTTGCTTCTTTTTGCAAAAATATTTTTTTTATTTCAGAAAGAGTGCGGGCATTTTGCACTCGCTGTCCGTCTATGCCTGTGTCTTTTAAGTTTTCATTGCCGCTTTCAGCTGCCGCTGTATCGGTGCCGCTTATAATCAAATAACTTTCCGCCCGCGTTACAGCCACATACAATAAGCGTTTTGTTTCTGCAATTAACTTTTGATTTGCCTCTTCACGCAGTGTTTCAAAGATCATATTTTTTTGTTCCGGCATGTTTTTTATTTGCGGACAGAAAATAACAGCACGGAAATTTTCATCGTAGAATACAAGGTCTTCTTTTATTGTACTTTTTCCCTTGCTGCCGCAATTCGGAATAACGACAATCGGAAATTCGAGCCCCTTGCTTTTATGAACGGTTAAAAAAGAAACCGCATCCGTGTTTCTCTCCAAAGGAATTTCCATATCATCAAGCCGCTCTCCGTCTTCGATATATGTGGAAAGCTCATCGATAAACTGCGAAAGGGTTAGGCCTTGTATATCGGCTTGACGCGCCAATTCAAAAAGATAATCATATAGTTCCATGTAGCGGCAATTTTCCTCTTTGCTCAAAATAAAATAGCGATAACCTTCGACATACCAAATATGCGTAATCAGCTCTGAGCAATTCATTACCATGGCGTTTTGTTGCAGCCTCTCGAATAAATCGCAGCCGCGAATATAGGCCGCTTTATTTTTACCAATCAGTTTTTCTGCCGCTTGAATATCGAAGGCTGTTTTAAAATCCAGCAACAGAATTGCGAATGCGTCATCATCAATATTGACAAAAGGAGAGCGGAGTACTTGCGCATAGCTTTTTTTATCGGCAGGGTAAACAGATAGTTTCAGTAGTGCATATATATCGTTAATTGGAGCGTCATTAAATAATCCCTTTTGTTGAATGCTTTTATATGGAATACCGAAATGGCGGAACACTCGTTCATAAACGCCTTGATGTGTCGAAGCTTTCATCAAGACCGCAAAATCGTTCCATGTGCAAGGTTGTGTTTTTTTATCCTTGCCTACCATAATCTTGGAATCATACATTTCGCGAATTCTTTTTGCGATATAAAAAGCTTCCGTTTCAGTTTTGGAAATATACACATTTTTGTCTTCAGCATTTTTCAAACGTGTATCATCTAAAAACATAATTTCGAGCTTTGGGTGTAAACCTTGCACCGCTTCCCGTTTTCCTGCAGGAAAATATTCCGCCTCATAGGAAGGAACTACGGCGTTACCATTAGGATCTTTTTTTAATGGCATGTTTGTTTCCGAATAAAACACCTTGCTGAAAATTATATTGAATAAATCAATTAGCTGCGGCTCCGTTCTGTAATTGACTGAAAGACGCGCTCCTCCGTTTTGTTCTGCAGGATTTATTTCATTAGCCAATTTCCTAAATACCGAAACTTCGGCACCTCTAAAAGCATAAATAGATTGTTTTTCATCTCCTACAAAAAAAAGCTTGTCGGGACAAAGTTCCTCCGATTTGGGAACCGATTTTTCATTACGCTCAAGTTTTTCTGCAATTAAAAAAAGTAAATCCCGCTGCAGTCTGTTATTATCTTGAAATTCATCTATCATTATTATGCGCGAATCTTTTTTATAAAAACTCCGCAAGTCAGGATCTGTAATTAAAGCATCCACTGCAAGCCTAGAAACATCTGCAAAGGTTAAAATACCGTTTTGTTTTTTTTGCAAAATATATTCATTTTGCAGCTCGGTTAACAGTTTAAATAAATGTTTAAAATGATCCTTTGCATACTCAAAATTATAAACACTTAAAAGTGTGTCACGTATTTCCTGTAAAGGAACCTTTATTTCCTTCGCTTCCGCTCCGCCATTGTTTCCCTTGAAGGTTTCCGTTGTAATTTTTATAATTTGAGTTATAAACGCATTAAAATTTTTATCATGAAATGATTCCGGTATTTCCGTTCCTTCAATTATTTTTTTAGCTTCGTTTATGTTTGCATTTGTTCCCGAATATTCCTTTGCTAATGCAAATATTGACGAAACGCGGCTGAGAGTCTTTTTTACAGTGTCGTTATACGTTTTTATCTGCTCATAAAGCCCCGCCATAAAGTCCAATGGTCTTGAAATGCAGACATATTGCGTTAAAATTTTTACGAATAGCTTTTTTACAAAATCTTCTATTGTGTGTTCCGCTAAAAAAAACTGCATTGCTTTATCTGCTCTATATTTTAAAAAAAAGTCCAGCGAAATTCTGTATGCAAGCTTTTCAGATTCGTCATTGTCTATAGTAAAGTTAGGCGCTATACCGAATTTTTTACAGGCAAGACGGACAATCGAATTGCAAAAAGAATCGAGCGTAGAAATTCTTGCAAGATGAAATTTTTCGATTGCCTTCTCCGCATTCGGGTGTTGGATTTTTTTTAACGTACTATAGATACGCTTATGCATTTCAGCTGCTGCTTTTTCGGTAAAGGTTAAGGCGATAATATTTTCAACGTCGATATTTTTTTCTACAATAAAATAAACATACCGTGCGGCAAGAGCCTTTGTTTTACCTGAGCCTGCGCCGGCACCTATCACCGCATTTTTTTCCGTTTTTACCGCATCTTTTTGTTCTGCATTTAAATCGTTTAATAAATCTTTTATCGTAAGTTTCATTTTTATTTTACCGAATAAGTTTCTCTGCAAATATTTTTAAATGTACAAACCGAACAGTCTTTAAACGTAATATCCTTAGATTTTGTAAAATTTTCTTTCCGCACGCATTCTGCAAAATATTTTGCATATAAAATAAGAGCATCTATTGCAGGCTGGAATTCTTCTCTGGTTTTAGTAGATGAACTAAAACATGCCGATATGACGTTTTTATCGTTTATTATCATGTTTATTTTTTGCTGTACAAAACTTAAAAACCATGCATGTTCAACTCTTTCAGTTTTTAGTTTTTTTTCGGTTAAAAATACATACATCGGTATTTGAAAATCGCTTAATATCGCTTCACAGCTCTTTTTATTTCCGTAAACGTTGTAGGCCGGCATATTATTTGTTTTATAATCTATGATAACACATGTGTCTCCAGCGGCCGGGAACGAAACCCTGTCTATCTGTCCGTTATAATATATATTGTTTTCCGCATCTTCAAATTCTATTTTTTCTTCAACCCATTTAGGCGTATAACCGTTTAACAAGAGTGCATCGGTTTGTAAAACATAATTAACCACATCAAGGACTCTCTGTTTTAAAGATTGAATAAACGGCTTTGCCAAAGCCCCTTTAAATAATGATTTTATATTTATAATATTATTAAATTCATCTTCTGCAGTTGTTTTATATTTTTCGATATTGCATGCATTAAAATACACATCTTCTTTTTGTATTTTACTATAAAGCGATTTTAGGACTTCGTGACATAAAATACCGATATTCCGTACATTGAAAATGGATGCGTCATATTCTTCAGAAGTTATTTTTAATATTTTTTTTAACAGCCAGAATGAAGGACAGATATAAAAATCTTTTAAATCAGTTTGACTAACCTTCACCAATGCATTTTTAAATTGATTTTCCGTGATGTATTCGCTTAAAAGCCCGCATCTGTTTTCATATTTATCTTTAATATAAGAAAAATATTTTATATATTTAAAATCATTCTCAGTATCTGCTCCTATTTTTTGCATTTTATATATTTTCATTTTTTCTTCCGCCGCTTCTTCATTATAAAAAGAATCATATATTTTTAATGATGCTATTTTTTCTTCTGTATTGTTTTTATGTTCCTCTTCATTTTCCAAAAGACTGTTTATAATTAAATAACCGTCAAAAGAATGTTCTGTAAAACTGAAAATACAATGTGCAGCTTCAGAATAAGCGTGAAAAAAATATGATGATGCATCAGTTTCAAAAACGCCCAAAACCTCGCGCTTATCCTTTCTTAAAAACGAAAGCTTATCATAAATAATACCGGTATACTTTTGACTGCAATTTAAAACAAAGTGATAGTGAAATGGAGTTCCTGCAGCAACTCTGTACGGAAAAACACTTACTGCACAGCCCGTATTTTTAGGAACGTAAATTTCTTTTTCCAGCTGTGAAACAAAAAACTTAAATATATCTTTCGGCATGTATTCTTTAATTTTTTTTTCAAGATATAAAAGCTCCTGTAATACAGAAATACATCTTCCTAAAATAGCATTATCTTTTTCCGAAAATTCATTTGAGTTTATGCACAATTCTCTAAAAATAAAATAATTTTTTTGTAATTCATCGAATGTTTTGGAAGCACACATTTTATTTGCGGCATAATAAAAATTATAAAACCATTCTTTTGCTTTTTCTTTTTCAAATATTTCTTCTTCGGTATATTCATAATTTATTTTAAAAGATTCTATCCAAATATTCTTATATTGTATATCCTCCGATTTTTCTTTCCATGAAACGGCACAATTATTTTTTACTCCGTATTCTATCAACGCCTGTATACCCGATTTGTTTTTCCACGGAATATGATTGCTCAGAATAACCGGTTTAAGAAATTCAAATGAATAATTGTTTTGTACGCAGTCATAAATAAGTGAAAATAATTTTCCGGCTTGTTCTTTACCGAGATTAAAACCGGAGCGGAATTCTATAGGTATATTTCTAAGTTCAAATTCCCGTTTAATGTATGCAGAATAATTATCTATATCAGGAACACTGACGGCTATTTCATCAGCAGAAACATTTTCAGAAAGTAATTTTTCTATCTGTAAAACAGTACTGCGCAGCTCGCTTCGTGCATTGCTATAAATATCCGTGGTTATGTTTCTATTTTTAAATTGCGGGCACTGTATATATGTAACTTCTTTGCATGAATTAAGCAGCTCTGCATGTTCTGAAAAGTCCTCCATAAGCTCAGGATAAATGATAAAATATTTTTTCCCGTGTGAAAAAAAATCCGATGAAAACCACGATGGTTCAAATAAAGAATTATTTTGTAAAAATTCGCCATAGTGTTCTTTTAACAAAAGATAATCGGCCGTTTCCTCATCATTTGATAATTCAGCCGCCTTTATACAGCGTTTTTCGAAATGATCCAACTGAGGCAAAACACCAGCAAGCCATTCGGAAAAAATAGAGCCGTTTTTTGCATATTCGGCAGGAATAATAGTCTTAAATAAAGGCGCCCCCCCATCGGCTGCTTCCGAATTTTTTTTGCACATATATGCGGCAAATATACTCCGTACAATCTGCGAAACGGCGGTTAATCCTCCTAAATCAGAAACAAGGTTTTGTTCTTTAAAGACATCCCATGAAATATAATTTTCGGCGGGAATTGTTTTTAAACCGGTAATAGGCAGCGATTTTTGAAACCAAAGCATCGACGCAATTCTTGAAGGGAATACAAAAACATTATTTAAATTATTTCCATGTTCTCTTATTATTTTTTCTATTATGTTCACTCTTATCTCCGTAAATTTTATCAAGATACCTTTATCTATATATTCAAAAACAGCCGCTGCCTGCATATCCATTTTTTTGAAATGGCAAAACGATATATTTCTTTTATCTTCATATTGTATATAAATGATTTTTTCAAAAATATCAAGCCTCTTATCAATTTCTAAAAACCTTTCGTGTTTATAAAAAATAATTACGGCAGAAGGGTTGTCTAAAATAGACCGCCGGTAAAAGGCTTTTATTTATTTAAGTTATATGTTATAATAAAAACGTATAATTATGAAAGAGCACGCCGGTAAAATAAAAATTTTAATTGTAGAAGATGATGAATCAATCGCTGCGGTTTTAAAAAAGAGTTTGGAGCAATGGTGCTTTGCCGTACGCTGTACACGAAATTTCTCGAATATCATTGAAGAATTTAAAGAATATAAACCAAAGCTTGTTATCATGGATATAGGCTTACCCTTTTTTAATGGATACCATTGGTGCTCTGAAATAAGAGCTCTGTCGCACATTCCGATTATATTTTTGTCTTCACATAACGATAAAATGGACATTGTCATGGCGATGCAGATGGGCGGAGATGATTATATCGAAAAGCCATTTGATATCGATATAACCGTTGCAAAAATACAAGCCGTTATCCGAAGAGCATATCGATTTACCGCTTCAATGGGTGAAATTGATTTTGCAGGGACTCTTTTAAACGTAAACACCCTTATGCTTTCCTATGAAAATAAAACGGTTCTTCTTACTGCCAATGAAATTAAAATTTTAAAAACTCTTTATTTAGCCCAAGGCGGCTTTGTTACAAGAGAAAAAATAATGGATATTTTATGGCAAAATAATCAATTTGTGGATGATAATACGCTTTCGGTAAACATTACTCGTTTAAGAAAAAAACTTGCAGGAATAGGGCTCTTGAATTTTATTGAAAATAAAAAAGGGCTGGGATATAAATTAAATGAACATCACGGAAAATAACCGGTTAAAAAAACGAATAATCGTAAAATATTTTTTTAAAGAAAACTGCTTTTCTCTCTTCCTTTTACCGGCATTTATTTTTTTACAATTATTGATTCTGTATTTAGGTGTTACGGAAACAGAATCGGTATTATATATGGGTATAGTAAGCTGCACTTTTCTGATTATCTTTTTTATAGTAAAGTTTATTTTTTATTATCGGGAAAATGTCCGCTACTGTAATTTCTTAGAATATATTGAAATACATTCCGAGAATATACCTTTTTGTGATGAATATTCATACTATGAGAATAGTCTTTCATTGCCGCAAATGATTTCTATAGAAAGAATAGAAAAAATAAATTTAGAAAAAGAGAGCGCCATTTATGAAAACCGCAAAAGAATTATCGAGCAAAACGATTACTTTTCACTTTGGATTCATCAAATAAAAACGCCAATTACTTCAATAAATGTCTTATTACAAAACATGAATTTTTATGATGATAAGATTTTTCAAATACAAAGAGCACTTTTAAATATCGACAACTATACACAGATGGCTTTGCATTATTTAAAACTGCAAAATTCAGATACGAATTTACATTTGATCGAATGTAATCTAAACGATATTTTACAAAATATTTTTCGTAAATATCGGAGTATTTTTATTTATAAAGCAGTCGAGCTGCGTTATACGGACTGCAATCTGAAGATTGTCGGCGATCCGGTTTTGTTTGAAGTGATGATAGAGCAGCTTATTTCAAACAGTTTAAAGTACTGTGGAATAGACGGCAAAAAAGGAATTATAACCGTTTACGCTGAAGCGCGCACTCCGATAAGCCTTATAATAGAAGATAATGGTATCGGTATAGCGGCTTCCGATTTACCTAAAATTTTTGATAAAGGATATTCCGGCTTAAACGGCCGCCTTAGCGAAAAAACGACCGGTCTCGGTCTTTACCTTGCAAAAACAATAGCCGAAAGAGTTAACTGTACCATTTCAATTGATTCCGCACAAAACGAATGGACAAAAGCCGTCATTAAGATCATACCGTCGAAAGTAATTAGGGATTAATTTACTTATCACGATTAATCGGATGTTTCCTTACAAAAATGTAAGTTAAAAAATTAAAATGTAAGATACCGTCAATGCACGATTCTCCTTTTTATGATAAAATACCGGCAATTTTACGGGAGCCTTTAAAAACTGAAGTTTTTAGCAATATCCCTGTATTGTTTAAACGAGGAGAATTTATATGAATGAACTTTTAACCGTTAAAAATATTCAAAAAATGTATAAATCCCGTTTTTCGGCAACAAAAACCGTCGCTTTGCGAGATGTCAGTTTTTCGGTAATGGCCGGAGAGTTTACAGCCGTTATGGGAGAATCCGGTTCAGGGAAAACGACTTTGCTTAATTTACTTGCAACATTGGATAAGCCAAGTTCGGGTGAAATTTTTTTAAACGGAATACCGCTTTCCAAAATCAAGGGAAAAAATATTTCAGCATTTAGACGGGATAAACTTGGGTTTGTATTTCAGAATTATAACCTGTTAGATCAATTTTCCGTAAAAGATAATATTTTACTTCCGCTTGTGCTTTCAAATTACTCCATAGAAGAAATGCATACAAGGCTTTCACCGCTTGCGGAAAAATTAAACATATCGGATGCTCTTGAAAAATATCCTTACGAAATTTCAGGAGGGCAGTGCCAACGAGCGGCGGCTGCACGGGCTTTTATTACAAGGCCGCAGCTTATTTTAGCCGATGAACCTACCGGCGCCCTCGATTCAAAATCTTCCGATATGCTTTTGAAAACATTTACGCAGATGAATGACGGCAGGCAAACCATTATAATGGTAACGCACAGCGCAAAGGCTGCAAGCTATGCAAAGCGGGTATTGTTTTTGCGCGATGGAATTATTTATTATGAAATATATAGAGGCACCGCAAGTCAAACGGCATTTAGAGAAAAGATAAACAACGGCCTTTTTATAATAAATAAAGGAGAGGTGTAATTATGATGTGTAATCTTTATTTTAGACTTGCCAAAAAGAATATCGGCACGGGTGCTCAAACGTATATTCCGTATATTTTTGCCTGCTCGTTATCGGTTATGATGTTTTCGATTATATATACTATTTCAAAAGAAGCTTTTGTTCAATCTTTTCTCGGCGTAAAAACATTAATGGAATTCGGCGCTATAATCACGGCTTTTTTCTCTATGATATTTATTTTTTACGGAAATAAATTTTTAATTAAAAACAGGATGAAAGAAATAGGTTTATATACTATTTTAGGCTTGGAAAAAAAGCATATTGCAGGTGTTTTGTTTTTTGAATTTTTTATTTGTTATATTGTAAGTCTGCTGCTAGGTTCAGCAGGTTCTTTAGTGTTCGGAAAACTCTGCTTTTTAATTTTATATAAAGTAAGCGGTATACCGGCTAAAATACAATATGTTTTTTCATTCTCTTTTTTTAAAGCGGCAAGCATTGTATTCTTTTGTTTTTTTTCAGTAAATTATGTATATAACTTAAAAAAGATAAGTCTTTTAAATCCTATTCAGTTTTTAACGGAAAACAGAAGCGGAGAAAAAAGAGGAAAATATTCAGTCATAAAAACATTGCTTGCAGCTCTTTTTCTAGGAGCTGGTTATACGCTTTCCTTTCTCAGCTCTGATACGGTTTCTGCTGTTAAATTGTTTTTGCCTGCCGTATTATTCGTCATCGCCGGAACTTTTTTCCTTTTTGAAAGCCTTGTTGTCTTTATCTTAACGCAAATGAAAAAACGCAGTTCTTATTACAAACCAACCCGCTTTATTTCAGTTTCAGGAATGATATACCGAGTGGGACAGCAATCAAAAGGCTTGGCAAGCATTTGTATTTTGCTTACGATGATTTTGCTTATCATTGCGTCAGTAGCGAGCATTTATCAATGCAGTGAAAAAATAGCTTCAAAAGCATTTATTAAAAATCATATATTCCAAGTGTTGAAACAAACGGACGGCGAAATAAAAAACAAAGATACCATAATTAAAAATATACAGGATATAAGCGCTAAAAACGGAATTGAAATTGATGATGTATTTTATCTGCGGTATTTTTACGGAGATTTTAATATTCAAAATAATTCCTTTTATAAAACTGCTTCTTTCTTTTCGGCACCGGTAATCCGCCTTATTGTAACGGATACCGGAAATGTTAAAGGTCTTCTCTCTCAAGATATATCCGATGCGGACTTGAACTTAGACGATGATGAACTGCTTGTTTATTGCAGCCGAAATAGTTTTGATTCTTCAAAACATGTAACAATCGGTGCAAAACAATTTAAATTTAAGAAGCCTAGTACGCAATTTATAAAAATAATAAAAGATTCGCCTTATATTCCCTATGCCGCGCAACTCTATAGTATACTAATATGTAAAGATACAAAAACACTTGCAGATATCGAAACAGGACTAAACTTGTTACATGAAAATGCACAGGATGGACAGCTTACAAAACAAAAACCGCTTATGCTTGAACAAGCATTTTTTTGGAATACTTCAGCCGATGCTTCAAAGAAAACACCTTCAGCCTATAGTAAAGCTTTAAAAGCTTTTGCAGCGTCTTCCGAAGAATCGCTTTCTTACGATAACAAATTTCAAGCTATTAAATCCCACAGAGAATTTGATGGAAGTTTTTTATTTTTGGGTATTTTTTTAAGCATTACATTTTTAATGTGGCTAATCTTGATCATGTATTTTAAACAAATTTCAGAAGGCTTGGAAGACAGAAAGCGTTGGCAGATTATGCTCAAGCTCGGAACGGATTATTCTTTAATAAAAAAAACATCGCGCTCCCAGCTGATTTTGCTTTTTGTTTTAACTGTTTTTGTTTCACTTATCCACTGCCTTTTTGCATCTCCAATTTTTACGGATCTTTTGCTTGCATTCGGCCTTTTTAATAAAACCGTGTTCTTTGCAACACTTTTGATGAGCAGTGCATTTACCTTGATCTTCTATTTATTTTTTTATAAAATGACCTTGAATAAATACAATAAGATAATACGGCTTTGGTAAAACTTATAAACAGTAAAAAAACAGGGAAATAATTTGAATAATGTTTTTTTTCGCCGTTACAAATTATTTCCTTCGCGGCTTAAATGGTATTAATGAGGAGCCGTTGATAAACTAGCGTTGACAAATTGCATAGAATACAAGTCATGATACACTCCTTTTTGTTTTAACAATTCTTCATGACGGCCTTCCTCTATCATTTTTCCCTTTTCGATTACGATTATTTTATCGGCGTTCCGTATTGTAGAAAGTCTGTGTGCGACTACAAAGGATGTCCTATTTTTAAGTACGGCGGCAATTGCGTTTTGAATTTTTTGTTCGGTTTCGGTATCGATTGAAGACGTTGCTTCATCCAAAACAAAAAGGCTGGGATTGCGTACCAAGGTTCTTGCAAATGAAATCAGTTGTTTTTGCCCTGTTGAAAGTAATCCGCCTCCTTCGCCTACCTGTGTTTGATACCCGTTTTTCATTGCGGTAATAAACCCGTGAGCATCAACCAGTTTTGCCGCTTCAACTATTTCTTCTTCCGTCGCATCTAGCTTTCCGTACCTTATATTTTCTTCAATCGTACCTGAAAATAAATAAGGCGACTGCAAAACATAGCCGAGGTTTTCATGAATCCACGTTTCAGGCATATCGGTATAATCGATTCCATCGATAAAAATGCGGCCTGCTTTAGGTTCATAAAACCGACAAAACAAATTAACTATTGTAGACTTACCGGCTCCGGTTGCGCCTACCAAGGCAACGGTTTCTCCTGCGTTTACGGTTAAATTAAAGCCGCTTAAAACAGGCTCATTTTCTTTGTACCAAAAAGAAACATTTTCAAATTGTACTAGGCCTTTTATTTTTGGGCGGGCTTTTAAACCGGGCTTAAGCGCCGTTCCGTATTTTTCTATTACAGCTTCTTTATCCCGTATTTCAGGCGTTTCCGCAAGCAGCGTAAAAATCCTTTCCGCCGCCGCTTGGGCCGAAATAAATTCTGCAAATAAATCGGCCGCTTCCATGAGCGGAATATTAAATTCCCTTATGTACGAAAGAAACGCTACCAGCATACCAAGCGTAATTAAATTTGCTGCTGCCGCACTTCCGCCGAAAAATATAATTAAGCCCGTACCTAAGGAGCCGATAAGTTGAACCGACGGCATTAAAGCCGAAGAAATTAAAATAGCCCGAATGGAAGCCGATTTCATTTCTTCCGTCTTCGATAAAAACTCCTTTGCATTAAGTGCTTCCCGAACTAGCGTCTTTGTCGTTTTTGCACCTTGAATATCTTCATTGTATTCGGAAGTAAGCTGCGCATTTATTTTACGGACTCTTCTTTGTGCTTTTAATATTTTTTTGCGCAGATAACCGCTTAACAATAAAATAAGCGGAAGCGTTATAAGTGATATAAGAGCAAGCTTGATATTGTCTTTAAACATGGTAAAAATTATTACAAGTATTAAAAAAATACCCCACAAAATATCCGACATTCCCCATACCACAAGACCCGTAAGCTTATTTATATCCGATGTCATTCTGGACATTAAAGAGCCTACCGAATTTTTATCGTAAAAAGAAAGCGAAAGGGTTTGCAACTTATTAAAACATTTTGTTCTCAACCGGTGACACATTTTCACTTCGATAGCACCGATTGTCCTTATAAATAAAAATGTTCCGGCAGCAAGGGTAATTAAATAAAAGACGGAAAAAACCGTAATCGGAACAAAGCGGCTTATATCCTTCTCTTTTACGAAGGTGTCTATTACATAGTTGATAAGTTTAGGCTGCACAATATTAATTACGCCGGAAAAGCTTGCAAGAATTAAACCGCTTATAAATAAAAATTTAAAAAAATAAAATTCTTTTAAAACCTGTTTCCAAACGCTGCTTTTAAATTTTTCGCCGTAATCGTTTATGTTTTCTATATTTCCCATACACTTTCCTATTGCGTACTTTGAATGTCGTAAATGCGCTTATATAAACCATCCCTGCGCGCAAGTTCATCATGCGTTCCCTGCGCACTGATTTTTCCGTCTTCCAAAACGATAATCATATCCGCATCTTTTATTGTAGCAATTCTATGCGAAATAATAATGACCGTTTTATTTTTTCCTTCTTCTTTTAAGGCCGCTCTGATTTGTGTATCCGTTTTCATATCGACAGCCGACAAGGAATCGTCGAATATAAGAATAGGCGAATTTTTTATCAGCGTCCGCGCAATTGCAAGCCGCTGCTTTTGTCCGCCTGAAAGAGAAACACCGCGTTCGCCTACAATGGTAGAATACCCGTCTGCAAAGTACGCAATTTCCCTGTCCAAGGATGCCGTTTTAGAATAACGCTCGGCTTCCGAATCGCTTGTTTCGGGAACAGCAAGCTTGATGTTTTCCATAATCGTTTTACCGTATAAAAACGGCTCTTGTAAAACAAGTCCGATTTTCGAGCGTATCCAGCCCTTGTCTATAGTGTTTAATTCTATACCGTCTATTTTTATTGAACCGGAGCTGTATTCGTAAAGCCTGGCAAGCAGATGAACAAGCGAGCTTTTTCCCGAACCGGTCGGGCCTAAGATAGCGACCGTTTGTCCCTGTTTTATACTAAACGAAATATTTTTCAGTGCAGGGCTGTTTTCTTCGCCGGGATAAGCAAATGAAACGGAATCGAAAACGATGTTACCTTTAATTTCAGGCCTTTCATTTGAAGGAAATAATTCTTCCGGTTTTTCTTTTAATATTTCTTCGATACGGTTAGCCGAAACAAAGGCCTTTCCGATGTTGCTGATAATTCTGCCTAAATTACGAATAGGCTGCACAAGCATTCCCACGTAGGTAATAAAGGCCACTAAGGTTCCTACCGAAATTTCCGAGCGGTATGCCAAAAAGCTTCCGTAAAGAATAATTATAAAAGTTTGCGTTGCAGATAGAAAATCGGCTATAGACCAAAACAGTGCAAAGCTTCTTACTAATTTTAAATTCTGATTCCGGTAGGCTTCACTTTTGGCATTGAATTTTTCAATTTCGTATTGCTGCCGCATAAAGGCTTTTACGACCCGTATGCCGGTAAGATTTTCCTGAATGGTCGTTGTCATTGCCGCCTCTCTTTCGGCACCGATTTTAAATTGTTTCCCGATTATCTTAAAAAAAATAACCGAAAACAAAAATATACAAGGCATAACGGTAAATGATGTCAGCGTCAGTTTACTATTTGACTGCCTCATTAAAAAGACGGTGTATATAATTAAAAACACGGAGCTTACCGTATCCATCATTTGAGAATACAGCGCAAGTCGGATTGTTTCTATATCGGAAGTACACCGCTGAATTAAGTTTCCGGTTTTTGCCTGTGTATGATAGGCATACGGTAAAAGCTGAATATGATTATACAACCGGTTTCGAAGGTTTTTTACGGAACGCTCGGTTGCAGCGCTTGCCAAATTGATTCTTAGAAAGGAACAAAGCCCCCGCAATAAGGCAAAAACGAAAACAAAACCGGCCATGCTTAAAAGTCCTGCAGCGCCTTTTATGGGCAGCTTGGAAAAGGAGATAACTTTTGCGATGAGGGTATTTGTAAGCGGGTCGTTTCCTATTACCGAGTCGATGGTAATTTTAATCAGCTGCGGCTGCAAGGCTACGATTATTTGAGAGAGCAGCGTAAAAATAATGGCCGATCCGTATAGCGGCCACTGTCCGTTCATATATGAGAATAAGCGTTTTAAATTCTTCATTACAGTTTATACTTTTATTCCTGTACAGGGCAGATGCACCGGCACACTCTTTTGGGGCATCTAAAAACCTTAAGTTTTAAAGATACCCTTTTATAATGACAACCGCCTGAGCATAAAACGCTGAGTCAGTTGATCCTTTTTGCACAAAAACTATTTTAGCATAAATAATATCTTTAGTCTAGGCAAGCGCTTATTAAAGCGGAAGAGTGCATTTAATCGTGTTTACGTGATCCTTATGTTTCCGGCCTATTGCCAAATTTCAATTCTTTTACTATAATATAAGTATGCAGAGAAATAAAGAGAAAAAATTAAAGAGAGTATATAATACGCTTCTTTTTATTGTTGCTGCGGTAATGCTCCTGCTTCTTATCGGAACGGCCGCAGGCATAAAAAGAAGCAAGGGCGCAAAACCCGAACAAACGGAGTTTCGCGATGCTATTGAAAAAAATCTTTTTACCGATTTAGGAAGGCTTAGGGCGCTTACTTCTGACAAACAAGCCGGTACTGCCGTTATTTTTCCTGTTTTGGAATATAACGGGGATGATAAGGCCTTTCAGGAAGAGCTGGTACAAAAAAAAGAGGATATCAGGAATATTATTTTAAACTGGTTTTCGGAACAATCGATGTACGAGCTTTACACAATACCCGACACGGCTATAAAAAAAGAATTATTGGAAAACATAAATTCCATATTGGATTTATCAAAAGTAAAAAATATTTACTTTAAGGAATTTGTTATTTTAAATTAATACGGATTTGGAGGATATTTATGAATAATCCTGTTCCTGCAGCACAAATTATTATTACCGTTATCCCCATCGTAGGAATTGTAATGGTGGGGATTCTTATCTTCTTTTATCTTTTATGGAGAAACAAACAGATTATTTTACAAATCCAAACCAAAACCTATATCCCGTCAAAATTCAATTTAGGTATGTTTTGCCTTATTTCCGGTATCTTACTGTTGATGATAGGGGCCGTACTGACAGTTCTTTTTGCCGTTATTGAAGGTCTAAGCTATATTCTTCTAGGCGGGCTAGTCCCTTTAAGCTGCGGAATAGGCCTTTTGGTGTTTTATGCCGTATCCGTAAAGATAAGACGAAAGGAATCAGCCGATGATTAATTTTGCAGGATTTTTAAACCGAAAAACACCGGAAGCCGTAAAAGATTTTATTTTATGCAAAGCCGTTTTAGCAGGCGACAGTAATGCTTTCGGTAAGCTCATTTCAAAGTATCAAAAAAGAGTGTATGCGCTAGGCATAAGTTTTTTTAAAAACCATGATGATGCAGAAGATTTTGTGCAGGACATTATGCTAAAGGCTTTTTCCGCTTTGCCCCAATTTAGAGGCGAATCTTCTTTTTCCACATGGCTGATGCGGATAGCGTACAATGCCGCAATCAATTCGGTAAAACGTAAAAGGGAATTCGTTTCCGCCTTTGAAGACTTCGAAATAAGTGCCGCCGATTTAACGCCCGAAGAGCTGCATCTTCAAAATTGTGCGCAGACTTCCATACGGAAAGCAATTAACGAGCTTCCGGAAAAGTACAGAATCTGTATCGATTTATACTTTTTTTATGATATGCCGTATAACGATATTGAAACCGTTACCGGAATCCCGTTAAACACCGTAAAGTCGCATATTTTTAGGGCTAAAAAGCTTTTAAAAGCGGAGCTGGAAAAACAGGGAATATGCAGCCGGCAGGAAACCGCCGTGTATCCCGTATTTTTTAAATTGAATTTTGCCTATGACCTGCGATGAAACTATAAACAAATATATAGCCCTCGATAAACATGAGATGGTTCCCGCCGCAGTTACCCTGCATATTTTGCAGTGCAAAAAATGCCGCAGCCTTATCAGGGCTATGACTAAGGCCTCGAACCTATATTCTGCCAAAGCGTCCTCAGGCTTTGACAGCAAGCTTTTAGAAAAAACAATGCTTAAAATAAACGAGGCCGTTGCGGCTATGAAGGCAGACGTCAAAGCGGATACCGGCCTGCCTGAGGTAAGGCTTTTTCCATGGATTATTGCAGGCACTGTTATGATTATCGGGTTTGCCTCAATTCCATTTACGTCTATCGGAAGATGGGCGGCAAAAATATTCGGGCTTGCCTTTACGGTTCCCTTTGCCCTTATTTTTGCGGTTTTTGTAAGCGTCTTTTCTGCTCTTTTTGTCGGCAGCAATTTGGACTTTTTTATCAAAAAATTCGATTTAAACCAAGAACAAGAATCCCTTTTTATTTAAGCTATTCTGACATGGCACGGTTAAGACAAAAACCTTAAAATCCGGCAGTCTTTTTCGTCTTAAAAGTTCCAAACGGCGGAAGGGTTAATGGTCGCCCCGTTTTTGTATACGGTAAAATGAAGATGCGGCCCGGTACTTCTTCCGGTCGTGCCGACCGTACCGATTTTTGTCTGCGGAGTAACAAAACTTCCGCGCGACGTCAGTATGGACTGCATGTGCCCGTAAAGCGTTTGATAGCCTGAATGGTGCCGGATTATCACATAATTACCGTATACATTGCTGTATCCGGTCGCAACAACCGTTCCGACTAAAGCCGCATAAATGGGTGCTCCCCGGTAGGTCGCCAAATCTATCCCGTTATGAAAACTGCGCCTTCCGTTAAACGGATCCCGCCGCCAGCCGTATCTGGACGTAATTCTGTAGCGCCCGTGAATGGGAGTTCTAAAAAGGTCGCCGTTAATCTCTTGAATGGTCATCCAATCAAGCTTTGCGTCCGGCAAAAAAACCGCGGCGCCGGCCTTTAAAACATTGTCATCGGAGATATTGTTGACCAAAGCGAGTTTTTCCAGCGATATTTTATAATCATCGGCAATGGTTCCAGGCGTGTCGCCCTTTTTTACCGTGTATGTAATTCCGTCTATAGATGGGATTTTTAAAAGCTGCCCTATCTGGAGCGAGCGCGTATTTCTCAGCCTGTTTACACTGATAATGGCATCCTGACTTACGCCGTATTTTGCGGCAATTTCGCCGACCATATCGCCTTTTTTTACGGCGTATACTACGTAATCGAGCGCCGGAATGGAAATATCTGAAATTTCTCTGTCAGGCCTAAAGGTAGGAAGAGCGCTGTCTCCGCCCCCTACGCCGGTATCGGCTAAATCATTGCTTATCTTTTCTTTAAAGCCATAACTAAAATAAAAGAATATTACGCCCAGTAAAAAGAGAAAACTAAAAATACCTGTAAAAAGAATACGAACCTTTTTCATTTTGATATATCGAAATATTTCGGTTATTTTTAAAAAAATCCGGTCTTTGATAGACTGCCCTTTCAGTGTATATCGGTAGAAAAAAGTGAAAAATAAAGCCTTCACAGCCCTTATTATACGAAAAAATCAAAAAAAATCAAGAAGGACAGTGCTTTTAAGCGTAGATTGTTTTTAGGGCATCTTTTATTTGCGCTTACCCCTATGGGTGTGAACAGCCTGCCATTATGCCGGTAGACTATCCACCATTACCGTGGTAGACCGGCTACCATTATGCTGGTAGGGTGCACACCATTATAATGGTGGACTGTCTACCATTACGCTGGGGGAGTGCGCCCCATTATGCTTCCCTGCTGTGCGGAGCTATGCTTCCATACTGTGTGGAGCTATCCCTCCGTACTATGCGGAGCTATGCCTCCGTACTGTGTGGAGCTATCCCTCCGTACTGTGTGGGTCTATGCGCCCATACTGTGTGGGTCTATGCACCCATACTTTATGGGGCTATGCACCCGTACTTCGTGAGGCTGTGCACCCGTACTGTATAGGGCTGTGTGCCCGTGCCGTCAAAACCTGAGGTCCTTAGGTCGCAATCCTATAGAGTCTTTCCAAGTCATCGAGCTGTTTATGCATCTTATCCCGCACCGAAGCAAGGCCCGCACTATCCGTATTTTCGTACGAGCTCTTCATTCTGACAATTTCTTCGATGCACGGCAGGGCCGTTATTTTAACCAGCGGGCAGCCTTTTTTGATGATTTCCGCAGAGCGGGCGTAAAAGTCCATCATCGTAACGAGGATGATAAGCTGTTTTTCGGGCACCGAGAACATATCGATTTTATCAAAGGCGCTTTGCTGCAAAAAGCCGTTTTTTATCATTTCGGCGGCGACAAGAACAATGCGTTCGGTGTCCGGCAGGGCATCGGGGCCGATGAGTTTTACGATTTCTTCAAGCCGCTGTTCCCGTTTTAAAAGTTCTAAGGCTTCAAGCCTGATCGTGCTCCATACGGGGTCCAGTTTATCCCACCATTCTTTGATTTCGTCGGCATATTCGGAGTAGGATTCTATCCAGCCGATTGCAGGATAATGGCGTGCATTGGCAAGTTCCCGATCCAAGGCCCAAAAGCAGCGGATAAAGCGCTTGGTGTGCTGGGTTACAGGCTCGGAAAAGTCCCCGCCGGGCGGCGAAACCGCTCCTATGATGGAGATTGAACCGTTTTCCTTGTTGTAAGTTGTAATGCGGCCCGCCCGTTCGTAGAATTCGGCAAGGCGTGCAGGCAGATAGGCGGGAAAACCTTCTTCGGCCGGCATTTCTTCCATACGGCCGGAAAGCTCTCGCAAGGCCTCCGCCCAGCGGCTGGTGGAGTCGGCCATAATGGCGACGTCCATTCCCATATCGCGGTAGTATTCGGCAAGGGTTATACCTGAATACAGGGAAACTTCGCGGGCGGCGACGGGCATATTCGAGGTATTGGCAATTAAAACCGTGCGCTCCATTAGCGAGCGGTTGGTTCTAGGGTCGATAAGGCTGGGAAATTCGGTTAAAACGTCGGTCATTTCGTTTCCGCGCTCGCCGCAGCCGATGTATACGATGATGTCGGCGTCGCACCACTTCGCCACGGCGTGCTGGGTCATCGTTTTGCCCGTGCCGAAGCCGCCGGGGATGGCCGCCGTTCCGCCCTTTGACAGGGGGAAAAAGACGTCGATGACGCGCTGGCCTGTAATAAGGGGCTCTGAAACGGTGAGTTTTTGGGCAAAGGGGCGCGGTTTTCTAACCGGCCAGTAATGCGCAAGAAAGATCGGCTCGTCCAGTTCCGTTTTTGCGATGACGTCGTTTACCGTATAATCGCCTTCACCTGCAAAAAAGCGTAGAACACGGCCTTTGATAAAGGG
This sequence comes from uncultured Treponema sp., assembly GCA_963547785.1. Lineage (GTDB taxonomy): Bacteria > Spirochaetota > Spirochaetia > Treponematales > Treponemataceae > Treponema_B. Next base: position 35,124 of record CAUUSH010000013.1, read on the forward strand.
CGGAATCATTATCTTGTGTTCTACCGAATCGGTTTCCCGTACCGTACCGATGACGGCACCGGGGAAAACGGCCATTCCCTCGCCTGCACTCTTTCCCGCCTCGTCCTGTGCGGGCATAAAATGCCATTTTTTGTCTTCCGGGATAGGAGCCGTCCTGGCTCCGGGTGTCAAAAAGGAACCTGCCGCCTCGTACAGGGTTTGTAAGGGGCGCTGAATCCCGTCGTAAATGGTTCCGATTATGCCCGGACCGAGCCGTACGGAAAGGGGCCGTTTATTACAAACAACCTTTTCGCCTATTTTCATTCCGGTATCGTCTTCGTATACCTGAATAACGGCAATACCGTTGTTTAAACGGATAATTTCGCCTATTAAGGCCTTTTCGCCTACATCGACAACATCGTACAAGCCGCATTCGGAAAGCCCTTCTGCATACACGATGGGACCTGAAATCCGCGTAATCTGTCCCGTTATAACCTTATTCAATTTTGATGACCTCCGAACAGTGCCGCTTTTACATCTTCTCTTTTTTCGGTCAGCAGATACCGGCGCGCCCTGTTTATATCCGTTTTGCAGGCAAAGGTATGTTCCGTATCTTCGATGATAAGCCCGTAATCCAGCCCTGCAATTTCCGCCTCGACGTCAGTTAGTTTAGCATACTTTTCAGGCACCGCTTTCGGAAAATATTCTTTGATAAGGGCCTCGGTTTCGCTTTTTGAAAAACCGGCATATTTGACGATAATCTTTTTGCTGCCGACGACGGGTTCAAACTTTTTTAAAAAGCCTGCAATAATGCCGCGCTTTTTTTCTTTGCCCGTTTCGCCAAAATACGTGTCCAAGGCCCTTTGTATTTCGCTATCGAAAAAAAGGATTTCCTTACGCTGTTTTTCAAGCGGGACGGCCGCATTGCAATTATCCTTGTAGGCTTTTAGTTTTTCGCTGTAAAACCGCTCTCTTTCCGCCTTTACTTCTTTTATACGCCTTGTAACGCCGTTTTTTATACCGGCCGCTTCCGTTTCCGCATTTTTCAATATGCGTTCGGCCTTTTTGCGGGCGTCTTCCCGTATTTCCTTATCGAGAATTTCCGTCGAACGAAGCTCTTCCATACCCTCTCTTCCCTAAACATGAATGCCGACCGCTTCCCTGATGGAATCGGTCAGCGACTTTTTTCCTTCCATTTTTCCTTGCAGACACGGAATTTCTACGATTAGCGGATAATCGCCTTTCATCTGCCAGTCTCTAATTTCATCGCTTAAAAACTCCGCAATTTGCTCGGTAATAATGAGAATTTTCGCCCCTTGTTCCGATGAAGGCGCATTGCCTGCAAGAATGTTTCCCCTGCCGGTAACCTTGTTAAAGGCTACGAGGGCTTCATCACGCGAATTGGCCGTACAGCCGTTTACGCCGACAAGCGAAAACCCGATAACCAATTCACGTTCACCTATGATGTAATAAGACATTAAATACCGTTTACATCAAGAGAATCAAAAAGGCTACGATAAAGCCCCAAAGACAAATACCTTCCGCAAGACCTGCAAACGGAATGGCCTTCCCTGAAACTTCCGGGTTTTCGCTTAAAGCACCCATCGCAGCAGCCCCGATTTTGCCGACGGCCAAACCGCCTGCAATACAGGCTATACCGACAGCGAGGGCTGCCGATATGTATTTGACGGAGGTTACCAAGGCAGCCTGATTATTTGCGGCATCTTGTGCAAACACAAACCCTGAAGACAAAACCATAAAGACAAACAAAACAAAACCAAATTTGCGATTCATTTACATCTCCTTATATGTGAATCTGAACGGTTTAAACTCTTTGCCCGTTTCGGTAAAGAATTTAGAAAAAAACTCGTAATATTGCAGCCTGATCGTTTGTATCGAAACAATCAGCCCTTCCAGCAAGATAATAAGCACGTTACCGGCGATGGAAGCTAGAATTCCAAAAGAAAGATAGCCGCCTAAAACGTCGGTTATCGTAAAAATGATAAAACTTAAAACCGCATGCGATAAGGCGAAGGCCCCTACGCGCAAAAAGCTGACGGAATTGGAAATGTAGGAAGAAAGGACTTCCAGTATTTCCACAAAGCCCTCGATAATCACCGTAAAAAGCCCGTTTTCGAATACCGGCCTTTTACCCGAAAAAAGCCTTCCGAGCGGGTGCGAAAAAAAGATACCGATTAAGGGAAGAGCTAAAAGCACCGCATCGGACGGAGCAAAGCCCGTTTTTAAGGCCGCTATCCGAATCCCCATAAAAACCGCATACCAAAAGAAAAACAGGCCGCACACACCCGTTTTGGAAAAAACGGCCGCAGTCATCTTATTCAGCTTAAAATTATTGATGATGTTGATAATAAGCCCCGTGGAATTAATAATAAACCCGACGCCCAGCGTAAACACAAAAAACATCAGCAGTTTTTTAATGGAACCGCCTTCGGGCATCAAATGCAAAATATGATCGTGCGGAGTTCCGAAAAGCCCCGTTATAAACCGGCTTACCGGAATAAGGAGCCTGCCGTTTGCAAAAAATTCGCCCGTCAAAAAGCCCATAACCATACTGGCTGCCCCGATTGCGATAAACACAAAGGCATATTTCGAAAACTTTTTTAAAGCTTTAACCTTTCCCGAATTAAGCAAAAGGCCTAAAAGCAAAAACACCGCGCCCTGCCCCAAATCGCCGAACATTATGCCGAACAAAAGTGTAAAAAACACCGAAACGACGGGAGCCGGGTCAACCGTACCGTACAGCGGCGCCCCATAAGTGAAAATAATCCGCTCAAAGCTCTGTACAAACCGGTTATGCCGGTACAAAACGGGAACCTTCTCCTTACCGCTTTTTACGGAAGGCACCTCGGCCGGATCATACAGCCTGATGGCAATCCGTCCTTCCGTCAGATTATCGAGCTCCTGCATCATCTTGTCCCGATCGTGTACGGAAATCCAGCCGCGCAGCCGGTACACCGATTGCGACGATTCCAAATTTTGCCGGACATGCATAATCTGGGCACCGAGCGAAAAGTCCTGCAGCATACCCAACAAGCGCTCCCGTACCGTTACGGCATAATCCGCTTTTTCTTTTTTTATGTCTTCGATGGCCTTTTTTGCATGTGCGATATTTTCCTGCAAGGATTCCAAAATATGGTCGGGAATGCCCTTAAAATCTTTCGGAATTTCTATCGGGACAAACCCGTATTTTTTCAGCTCCGAATCGAGGGCAAAACGGCCCTTTTTGGAAGAAGCCGCCAGAATTCTGCTTTTATCGCTTCCAAGCGGCATAATCAAAACCCGGTTACTCGCCGAAAATTGCAGCTCGTCAAAGGCGTCAGGGTTAATTTTTCCTATACGGATAGTCAAAAAGGTCAAATTATCTATTTCGCTGTACGGAACTTTCAGCTCGGAAAAGGCCGCAGCCTCGTTATACGCGGCCGTTATGCTGTCAAGGTTTTCGGTAAGGGCTGTTTCCCGCTTGCGTATATCGTCAATATTATCAAAAATTTTTTCGGCGTCGGCATAATCTTCTTTGGTCGGAAAAACGGCCGAATCCGAGAGCTCCTGTACATCATCCACACCCAAATAAACGGCAGCCGTATGCAGCCTGTCGAAAAGCTCCTTATATGAATTGGAAACAGCTCCCTCTTGCTGAATACCGGAGTACATCTCGAAATGAGCCTTTTTTCCAAGATATTCGATTACGCCGTTAATATCTTCTTCCAGCACAGCCAATTCAAGCAGCTTCATTTTTTTACTTTTCAACATACAATTTATCCCCCAAAAAACCGCTTTTAAATAAATCGTCCGTTCCCACCCGCAAACTTTCCGCTGCGGATCGGATAATGTATTCCTCCAAATGTTTTATCTTAAAAAAAGCGGCCAAAGCGCCGACGGTAAATGCATTGGTGTGAAACTGCCGTATCGCAAGCCGGTAAAGATAATCGTCGCTTGCAAACTGAACATACCGCGGATCCAGCGTCCACGGCATCCCCTCTTCATGCGGATTTAAAAACCGTGCATATTGCCATTTTTCCCATGCATGCCGGTCGTCCAAAGGTTTATCGAGGGCAAAATACGCAGGCCGGCAAAACAATTCTTCCGTTTCCGGATCATCCGCACCCGCAAGCAGGGGCCTTATGTCCCTTTCTTTCAGCCCGTAATAGGTCCTAAGGCGCAAAACCCACACGATATTCTGCAAAATAATTTCGTCATGCACCAGCCGGCCGCACGAGCGTTTATCCGCAGGCGAAAGCGAATTAAAGCCGGCCCACACCGACCGGTAATAGGCACCGTCCAGCTCCGAATCCCACAAAACATGCTCATCGGCCGAAGCCCCGTGCAAAGGCGGCGTTTTACCGTGCAAGGCGGGCGAGCTTTTAATGACAGCTTTAAGATCCGGCCATTTTTTCCAGTTAAAAATAGAATACGGGAAAATATCGATTAAAAAAGAAGAGACTTCGGCTTCACTTTCGTACAAAGCAGTTTTTACATTGATATAATCATATTTTGAAATGAGGGCAAGAGAAAGAAGGTCGGGCTTATCATAGGCGGCAATCAGTTTTAAAAAATCGAAGACCAGCTTTTCGGTTACCCTCCGCTCCAGTAAATCGGCCAGTTTTCCTTCGGGCAAAACGGGAACCTCTGACGCGAATACCGCAGTCCACAAGCCGCCCATCGTCTTGGCTTCGAACAATTTTTGCGCCTTTTTACCTATAAAAGACTTGGCATACATTCCGCACGCCTTAGCATAAACGTAAGCCGATGCAGCCGATTTATCCATCTTTATACTCCGAAAAAACAAGAGTCGATATATTCGCCAAAGCGTTTATAATCTTTTTTTAACGAGGACAGATACTCGTCGAATTCTTTATAGACAGCCTGCTGTTTTGCGTCTTCGGCTTTCTTTTCTTTTAAAAATTCGGCTTCAAATTCGGCGATAATTTTATTATATTCGAGTTTGTATTCTTTTTCGGCTTCTTCCTTTGCCGCCGCAATCCTTTTATCGGCTTCGGTTTGAGCCTCAAGCACAAAACCGGCAACGGAATTTTCTATGTCCAAAAGATGCGCCAAGACATCTTTATCCGGCTTTCCGCCGGTACCGGTGCTGCCGTTATCGGCACCTTCGCGATCAAAATGTTCCGTTTTCGTTTTAAACAACCCCGAGAAGCATACTCTCGTACTTACAAATAGTTTCGTAAACCCCGTTTTCGGAAGTTTCCATAAACAGATCTCCCAACAGTTTCGGATTAAGCAACAGTGCGCTTAGCCTATTTAAAATTTTTAAATGAAGCGAATAATCCTCAACCGTAGACAAAATCATAAACACCAAATACACGGGGTTGCCGTCAAGGGCCTCATATTCTATACCTTTTTTCGATATTCCTATAATACCCTTAGGCTGCGGCAACCCGATGATCCGTGCGTGCGGCAATGCGATTCCCTTTTTTATGCCGGTAGAAAGTTTTTCTTCCCGAGCCCGTATGGCGGTCAAAATAACTTCCCTGCCTATTGAAGTATCGTTCGAAACATAAAGATCCGTCAATTCTTCAAAAAGCTCATCCTTTTCTTCGCTTTCAAGATTAAGTTTGATGTTTTCCGGCGAAAAAAGTTGTCCCAAAATCATTACTGAGCGCTTCCCTCAGCTGCGGAAGCGTTTTCAGTGTCTGCCGCAGGAGCCGGCGATGCACCGTCCGTTGCAGGAACGGCGGCCCCGTCCGTTGCGGGTTCCGCAGTGCCGGATTCCGTTGAAGTTTTTTTCCACCATTGGGTAGAAGTTTCCGTCTGCTGTTTCAAGACCTCTTCCGACAAATCCCTGCTCGAAGATCCCTTGTTAAGAAAGGCCAGCAAAAAGGCTGTTATAAAAAACAGTGTTACCACCGTATATGTGGCCCGCGTTAAAACGTTTCCCGACTGGGAACCGAAGGCGGAATTGCTCCCGCCTGCAAAAAGGCCGCCGAGACTGTCGCCTTCTTCGTTTTGCAATAACACCAAAAAGATGATTATCGCACAAACGATTACAAAAAATATAAGCAAAACAATGCTTAAAGCGCTCATATTACACTCCAATACCTAAAACGTATCTTTACATGATACACCAAAAGAGAAAAACATTCAATGGAAGCGGCAAAAAAACGCCGAAAACCTATTTTCGTACCTGCCGAAAAATAATTCGTTTCAACACTGTGGTGTTCTTTTTGCCGATGGTGGCGGCTTTTAATTCTTCAACCTCGACCAGCGAAAATTTATGTTCGACTTTATACATGGAAATAAACTCGTAAATCGCCTTTTCGGCTTCGGCTTCATCGTAAACGTCGTTGTTTTCCTCATAGGTCAAATAAAATTCGGCCCAAAATTCGGCGGAATATATTTCCGTCATATAAAACGTGGCAGTCGATCTTCCCGGCACCGGATATTTTACGGTTTTGGGCTTGACTTCGGTAACGGCAAAAACGGCAGCCGCCAGTACGGCCGCAATGCAGACAGCAAAGATTCTCTTTTTCATAATAATAAACCTCCATACGGTTGTGTTTTTAAGCGGAACACCGCTTTTATGAAATACTATCATTTTTTCTTCTTTTTTTCAAGCCGGAGTATAAAAGAATTTAAACGGAGCTTGCGGCAAATACCGTTATACCGGTTCCCGAAGCAGGGGCATACTCATACAGCGCGGACCGCCGCGGCCGCGGGATAATTCGCCGCAGGGCATTTCGAGTACTTTCAAGCCCTTTTTGTTCAAAATAGCATTGGTAACATCATTCCGTTCGTACACAACGATGGTTCCGGGCCTTATGCACAGGGTGTTGGAACCGTCGTTCCACTGTTCCCGCTCGGCCGCTATTTTATCGCCGCCTGCGCATTGAATAAGATCGGCTCTGCCCGACCCTGTGTATTTCCCAAGCGTTTTTTCGAGGGTCGTCTCCAGTTCTTTTACGTTCAAATCCCCTTCCTTTTTGCCGCGCGTCAATTCAAACACCTTTAATGGCCCCAAAATGCCCAGATGAATCGTAAATTTATCGTAATCGATGTGGGTAAAAACCGTATCGAGGTGCATAAAGGCCCTGATTGCAGGTATTTGAAAGACTAAAATCGTTTTAACGGAAGAGTTAGAGCGGTAAAAAACGGTATTTGCAAGCGCATCGATGGCATTTGCGGAAGTCCGCTGTGAAAGACCGACCGCAAGGGTTTCTTTATTGATGTTTAAAATATCGCCGCCTTCGATGTGCGGTTCGCCGTAACGGTCATAGAGCTTTTCTACCCTGCCCTTATATTCCGGGTGATGATTAAAGATGTATTCACCGTAGATGGTTTCGCGCCGCCGTGTTACCGAGTACATCTTGTTCAAACTGACGCCCGAACCGATGCAGGCAAAGGGGTCGCGCGTAAAATACAGGTTCGGCATCGGATCTATAATCATCGAATCGTCCGAAAGTACGTGCTGCGAAAGGGAATTCTCATTTTTTACGGGCAGCTCTTTTATATTCACCCCTTCCATCGTTTTTAGAATAAGCTCCTTCGGGTCTTTAATGCCGTTAAGATAGTCGAATAAGGCTTCGCGGTAATATTTTGAAAAAACGTCGGCTTCTTCTATATATTGGCGTAAGAATTGTTCGCGGATTTCCGCACTTTGTGCAATGGCAGAAGCGGCAAGGTCTTCAAGATAGACAACCTCGGCCCCGTTATCCGAAAGAATTTTTGCAAAGGCGTCGTGTTCCTCTTGTGCAACCCGCAAAAAGGGGATATCGTCAAACAAGAGTTCGTCAAGCCGGTCGGGGGTAAGGTTTAAAAGCTCCTTTCCCGGACGGTGCAGCAATACTTTTTTAAGGTTTCCTATTTCACTTGTAACATCAATCACAGACATACTTCCTCCATAAAATAAAATGAATAAAACGTCAGGCGCAGTTTCCGGCAGTTCGCCCGTTTTTCAACCATTGTTTTCTTTATTGGCATATTCTACAAAATAAGGCGTTTTTTTTCAATAGCGGTACCGGCTCCGCACCGGCGGCAGGAGCCGGCCGGCGGAACACTCAGGCTGAAAGCGCCTTGTGCGAACAAAACCGTTACGTTAAGAGTGGTTCGGACGGCATTTTCCGTATGAAATATTTTATGTGTTTTTTGCGTTATATCCGCCTTCTATCCGTTGACAAACCGATATTTTTGGTATAGTATAGAAACGTTTATTATTATGTTTGACAAATACGGGAATTTACTGCATTTTAAAATCCTCTTTGCTATCGCCTTACAAGGTTTTAGCGCACGGTATACCAACAGTATAAACTCTACCCCCCCCCAGTAAATATTATTTTATAAATAAGACATTAATAACCTTTTTTATACCTCTTATAAAACACGCGCATTGGGACTATTGCGTTCCGGTGTGCGTTTTTTATATATCACACCTATTTTATTCTATATTTATGGAGGAATTTTATGAAAATACATTATGGTGTAAGGAAGATTTTCCTTATCGCAGCGGCAATCGTTTTGACGGCTTTTGCAGCCGGTTGTAAGCAAGGCGCAGATGCAAAAAAAGAAGCGCAAGGCGCAGCAGTGCCCCGCCCGTACAGCCCCCGCAGCCTGCAGCAATTGTACTTAAAGTCGAACTGTACAACGGAGAAATGGAAGACATTCAAAGCGTTATTCCGTCTTCGGGCATTCCATATACGGCAATTTCGCGCTTGATTTTCGAAAAATTACACACTTCGGCAAAAGATCCGGCCCTTGACAGAAAACGGATCGAGGCCGAAGTTACGGACCCGGCATCGAGCCCGCCTGTAACATTGACACGGGAACCGGCAGACAGTAATTCTTTTAAAATCAACTTTAGTTCGGTAACTGCACCGACACCCGTAAAAATACGGTTTTGGATCGAAGAGCCGAAAACCGAATACACGTATGCATTTATACTTTTACCGGAACCTACGGTAACCGGCATAAAAAGCATTCCTTCGGAATTAAGACTAAAGAAAAACCAAACCTTTAAACTGAATCCCGAATTAATTACGGAACCTGAGATGATCGGTAGGTGGCCTGCAGAAAACTTTATAGACGGTGTCTATAAACGGGTCGAGTATAAGTCGGATACGGAAAGCGTAGCCTCAGTTTCGAAAGATAACCCCCACCAATACTTCTCATCGGGTACAATTACCGCCAAGACGGCAGGTACGGCAAAAATTACGGTTTCGGTAATTAAGGCAAATAATGAAAAGATAGAAAAAACCGTAAATGTAACGGTTACGGATACCGGTAAACCCGCTCCGTCGGCACTGACCCTTTCGGAAAGTGCCGTAAATTTAAAACAGGGTGAAAGCAGGGAAATAACGGTAACACCCGAGCCGTCCGACGGAGATACCGAGCTTACCGATTGGGAAAATTCCAGCCCTTCCGTAGGCAAAATAGAAAAAACAGCCGACGGAAAATATAGGGTTACGGCTCTCGGTACGGGTACGGCGGTTTTTACCGCAAAATCAAAGGCCAACAGCACGATACAACTTAAAATAACGCTTACGGTCAGCGCCGAGCTCGTTGCAAGCGTCAACGTCGAACCTGAGAATGTAACCTTAGGCAAGGGAGAAACAAAACGGCTTACGGCAACGGTTTTACCGCATGGCGCACCCGCCGCGGTAAGATGGAAAAGCAGCAAACCCGATACGGTCAGCGTTGACGGCAACGGAAATATTACCGCCTTAAAAAGCGGCGGCGATGCGGTAATTATGGCCGTTTCCGAAGCGGATTCAAGCAAAAAAGGCTCGGCGAACGTCACAATTCAAGCCGTATTTTCAAGCTTTACTATGGGATTATCCGAAAATACTATATGGTACGGTCAAGATTCGGAGCTTACCATACGTCCGTATCCTGAAAACACATCGGGAAATTTTGAGGTTACCGCAGATAATCCCGATTTGGCAATTACACCCGTTACGGGAAACCCCAACAAGTTTACGGTATCCGTAAAAAACAAAAAGGCCGAAACAAAACTTTTCAGCAAAATTACGGTAAAGGCAAAAGCAAAGCCGGAACTTCCTGCACAAACAGCAGAGATCGATATCAGCACCATCGTTCCGAAGTCTCTTGAACTTAATGGACCGGATAAAATGTATAAGGATGAAGAAATAGCTATTACCGTCTCGACCAATATGACCTATCCTGAAACGGCAGACGCTTCGGTGGACTGGGAAGTAAGGGGTGCTGGTTTATCGACTATTCCGTCCGGGGCTATTTCCGTAACCGAAGACGGAAAGGTAACCGTAAATAGTATATACAAAGATTTGATACAAAACGGAACTAAAATAAGGCTTACCGCAAAGTCTAAACTAAAACCGTCCGTCCAGGCCGAAAAAGAAATAACGGTTTATGATAACATAACCGAGATACAAAGCGTAAGTATCGATAAAGCCGAATGTGAGCTAGGCGATCACGGAAGCTACCCTTCGTTGACCGTACAATTAAAAACGGGTAACAGCATTCACAAAAAATTTGCTATATGCAGCTATAAAAACAACCCTGTTGCGGATGATGTCTTTTTCGAAAAAGCCGTTTTTGACTCTTCGGATTATTCCGCCAGCTCCGGTTATGAACTCAAACCGAAATACCACACCTCCGGAAGTAAGAAAACCTTTTATATAAGGCCCATCGATCCCAAAACCGGTAATCCGGTACGAAACAAGTATAAAACATTCGAGCTTACCATTTGGGAAAAACCGACGGGAGTAAAGATATTAAAACCGGATCATAGCGAATGCGATAAAGATTCCAACGGTAAATATATTTTGAATATAAAGCGCAACAGTCAACAAACAAACTGGACCGTAAAAATGACACCGGAATATGCAAAACAGTATGAATTCGATTCTAAAATAGAAGGTAATACAAATATCGACGGCAATTACTACACGTATTTGACCGATTGGGCTGCCGCATCTTTGGGCGGAAACAGCTTTACCGTCAACACACATAACATCGGAGGTCTTAAAGGTAACCAGAAAAATACAATTACTTTTACATCAAAACCGAATAAGAAATTTACCGTGAAACTATATGTTACGGTGATGAAAAACTAATATCCTGTCCGAAGCCCTTGCACCGATTACCGGTTGATGTAAAATATCACTTGGTGCAAAGGGCTTTTTTTTCTACCCCGCCTTGCAATACAGGACAAGCTTGACTTTTTTCTGCCGTTACAGTATAAAAAATTATGGAGATTACGGAAATTTACACGGGGCCGCTTTTTGTAAAAACGTGGGCGGCACCCCTCGACGAAAAAACGGTTTTGCTCGTCGATCCGGGCGGAGCCGATCCGGAACTGTTAGATTACCTCGACGAAAAAAAGCCCGAAAAGCTGGAAATTATGCTGACGCACGGACACTTCGACCATGTAGGCGGCGTGCCTGAGCTTATGATACGGTACCCCAATTCAAGTTTACTGATCCATAAAGCAGATGCCTGTTATTTGGGCAAAACGGGTAAGGAAACCCATATTGCCTGTTTTAAGCCGCTGCGGGCCGAGAGGTACATCACCGAAATGAAATACGACTTTCCCGAGCCGACGGGCTTTTTAAACGAGGGCGATACCGTAAACGGTTTTACGGTTCTTCATACGCCGGGGCACACGGAAGGCTCCGTTTGTCTTTGGAAAAAAGATGAAAATATCCTGTTTGCAGGCGACACCCTGTTTTTCCGCTCCTACGGACGGATAGATTTGATCGGCGGAGACGGAATAAAAATGCGAGCTTCGCTGAAAAGGCTTTTAACCCTGCCTGACCGAACAACCGTATACCCGGGTCACGGTTCGAACACCACAATCGGTGCCGAACGCGGGTGGATCGAACGGATATAATCCGAATTTTTTTAGAAAAACGGCAAACTTCTATTCCTCCGATACCGGTCCGTTTTTATCATTGTCCGAAATAACGCCTTTTTTTCAATAGCTTAAAGGGATTTCGTTTAATTTCCACTTGAAAAAACATTAAAAATGTCTTATAGTCTTTGGGTATGGCGGAGACCAAAGATTGGGAAGAAGAAAAATTCAGCGAACTTTTTGACGATGAAATACGGGTTTTGCAGCGCAGGCGTTTGCATGACTCTGATTGTACGGTTGCGGATTTGGAAGGTACCCTAAATGCCTTATACGTTCTTGAAGGAAACAACTTGGAGGGCAGAAGCCGCGTTCACGAAATAGCCATTTCGGCTTCCATCGCAGCTTATGAAAAATTTATTGATGAATGGAAAAAAGAACTTAAAAATGAAAAATCTTGATAAAAAAGAGGGGGGACGAAGGCCTTACCGAGCCGTCCTTCTTTTAATGCTGTTTGCCGTATCCTCATGCTCCATAAAACAAATGGCTTATAAATCTGCCGTGAATGCAATGGCGCCGCTGCCTGAGCAAAAAATCAAAATAAAGATTGATCCTAACGCGCCTAATCCGGTTACCGCCCTAACGGGTGAAGATGATATAGAGCTTGTCGGTGCCGTTTTTCCTGTAATATTAAAGCTATACGAGGCTATGTATATTCAAAACCCCAAGCACCGAGGGCTGGCCGTTATGACGGGGCAGCTTTACATTATGTACTCAAACGTGTTTGTAGAAACGCCTGCGGCATATCTTTCGGATAACGAATTCGACAAAAAAAACACGGCCTTTTTTAGGGCCAAAAAGTTTTATCTGCGGGGTGCAAAGGCGGCCCTTTCCGCCTTGGATACCGCATATCCGGGGTTTGCTGCGGCTGTTTTTTCCGGCGATGCAAAAAAAGCGGCAGCTTTTACCGCACAATGCAAGGTTTACGATGCGGAGGCGCTTCACTGGGCAGGAGCAGGTTTTTTGGCCGCCTTTGCGCTCGATCCGCTCGATTCGGATTCTATGCAAATGGTGCCGGGAGCCGTTTTGATGCTTGAAAGGGTGTGTACCTTGAACCCAGAATATGCGGAAGGTACCGTTTGGGAAATTTTAACAAAGTTTTACGCCTCCGCTCCGGAATATTTAGGCGGCAGTGAACAAAAGGCCGAAGCTGCGTACCAAAAGGCTCTGGAGCTTTCGCAGGGAAAACGGCCTTCGGTATATGTAACGTACGCCCAGTCTTTTTGCATTCCCAAGCAGGACGGCAAAGCTTTTGATAAGGCGATAGAGCAGGCCTTGTCGATTGACCCGGAAGCCGACTATGCAAACAAGCTGACCGTAACGCTGGCTCAAAATTATGCAAAATGGCTTAAAAAACATAAAAATGATTTTATTTTAACGAGGTAAATGGTAAAATGAAAAAAGTAGCTGCGTTTATTGTATTTTCACTTATCGTAATGAGTGTATGCTTTTCTCAACAAAAAATTCTTTTAAAGGTTGCAACTGTTGCGCCCGCCCGATCTCCGTGGGACATCGAATTGAAAAAACTTGCCCAAGAATGGAACAAAATTACGAACGGCGAAGTTAGTGTCAAGTTTTTCGATATGACGGTTTTAGGCGGCGAAAAGGCCGGAATTCAAAGGATGAAGCCGGCGCGTTCCGGTCAAAGGCCTCAGATTGATGGTGCTATTTTAAGTGCGGTAGGCCTAAACGAACTGGCTCCAAAGGCTCAAATTTTCACACTTTCCGCTCCGTTTTTAATTCAAAACCAAAAGGAACTTGATGCCGTTTTGGAAAAATATGGTTCAACCTTTGAAAAAGAAATTCAAAATGCAGGCTGTAAACTGCTTACATGGTCAAACGTGGGCTGGCTTGCCTTTTATACGACAGATTCGTATTCTTCACTCGGCAGTCTGAAAAAAATGAAGATATTTTGCTCCAACGATACTAAGGATATGACCGATGTTTTAAAAATACACAGTTTTAATGTGGAAGCCGTACCGCCTGCCAAATTCAATCAGGCCTTGAAGAGCGCAGGCGGCCAAAAAGGCTTTTTGTCGGTTCATCTGCTTTCGTATGTTACAGGCCTTTACAAGGATGTCAACTATATACTCGACGCTAGAATGGGCCCCGTCATGGCCGGCTTTGTCATGGCAGACGAATCTTGGGCGCTGATACCCGAAAAATATAAGCCTGCTATGCTTGCCGCCCTGGAAAAAACAAGAAAGGATTTAAACGATAACCTTGAACGACAGGAGAAGGAATATTTACGGAAGATGACTGCCGATGGCATAAAGCTCATACCGCTTACACCAGGGCAAAAAGCCGAATGGGACAAGGAATTTCAGGCAAGCATGCCGTCAGTTTATAAGCAGCTTCCGCATGTGGTAAATGTGGATATATATCAAAAAATTATCAAACTGCTTGAACCGTACCGAAAATAAGGGCTTTTAAATACACTATGCGGAAGGGAATTGAAGTTTTTGTTTTAACTCTTGCGGCGGCCTTGGTTGCGCTGGCGTTTGTACTGCGGCTCTTTACGGCTTTAGGCGGCACGGTATTCGAGTCGGAACGCCTTATCGTGCAGCTCGTATTCGTCTTTGCTTGTTTTTCGGGAATTATAACTTCTGCCGGTAAAAAGCAGCTTAGTATCGAAATATTGACTCCCTTATTCGGTACAAAGATACAGATGCTTATTAAGGCTGTAATTACTTCGGTTAATATTATGCTACTGACAGCCTTATTCTTTTCCGTTTTTCCGAATTATACCGTCTTTTCCGCTTCCGAAGATTCCGTCTTGCACATTCCGGTAACCATCTTTTTTTCCGCCCTGCCGGTTATGTATGCCGCTATCCTTGCATTGGAAATAAAAAGAACGAAAAAGGCTGTGCCGGTACTTACCGGCCTTGTTTTAGGCATTATAATAAGCGCGGGCTCTTTGGCCGGTATAATGGATTTATGCCTCGGAAACTTTTATCCTGAAATAAACGCGAGTGCCGTCTACCGCTTTCTCGATGCCGCCTTTGTTTTTATGCAAGGCCTTTCCGGAAAGTTGATTTGGCTTTTTATCCTTCTTTTTTCCGCGGCTGCCCTCTTCGGTATGCCCTTATACCTTGCACTTTCAGGAATTGCGTACTTCGCTTTTATGCAGGCAGGCGGCTTTATAGAGTCGGTGCCGATGGAAGCCTACCGTATTTTAACCGATACCTCAATCGCTGCAATTCCCCTTTTTACGATAGCCGGCTACCTTTTGGCAGGCGGCAGCGCGGGCGGGCGGCTTTTGGAATTCGTAAAGGGAACGGTCGGCTGGATACGCGGCGGGGTTGTAATTGCAGCGGTGCTTGTGGCAACCTTTTTTACCACCTTTACGGGAGCTTCAGGCGTTACTATTTTGGCACTTGGCGGAATTTTAAGCGTAATTTTGACCGGCTCAGACTATTCGGAAAACGATTCTGAGGCACTAATCACCGCCTCAGGCTCCATAGGTCTTTTGCTCCCGCCGAGTTTGGCCGTTATCGTCTATGGCGCCACCAATTTTATGAGCATAAACATCTTCGATTTGTTTAAAGGCGCTTTTTTTCCGGGTATCCTTTTGGCGCTTTCGATGATTGTTATCGGTGTTATAAAAGATAAAAACAAAGAAAGACAAAAATTTTCGGGCAAGGCCGTCCTTTCCGGCTTTAAAAACAGCTTTTTCGAGCTTTTGTTGCCCGGCGCCATTGTCCTTATGTATTTTTCAGGCTGCTTTTCGCTTTTTGAAACGGCTTCTTTTTCGGTCTTATACGCCTTTGTGTTGGAAGTACTTATCAGAAAAGATTTTTCGCTAAAAAAGGCTGCACGCGTCATTCTTGAAAGCATTCCGATTGCAGGCGGCGTGCTGGTTATAATCGGTTCTGCAAAGGCCCTTGCCGTCTTCCTTGTCTATGCAGGCGTGCCCGATGCCCTTTCGGAATTCGTATTAACCTTTGTAAGCTCAAAATACGTCTTCCTTTTGCTGCTTAACATTCTTTTACTGTTAGTCGGCTGTATAATGGATTTGTATTCGGCTATTTTAGTCGTTTCGCCCCTTGTCATCCCCGTTGCCGAAACCTTCGGCATTCATCCGGTACACACGGGCGTCATCTTCTTAACCAATCTTGCCTTAGGCTTTTTAACACCGCCTATCGGTATGAATCTTTTTATTGCAAGCTACACCTTTAAAAAGCCCATCCCAAACATAATAAAAAGCATTTTACCCTACCTTGCCGTACAGTTTATAATATTACTGCTTATTACCTATATTCCGTGGTTCAGTACCGCCTTTATAGCAGGCGGACAGCCGTAAGGTCAAAACAGCGCAATCCTGCAGCCGCCCAATTAAGGAAAAAAACGGCCGCTTAACCTTACCGCTTCAGCGAGGAACAATGCAGAAGCTTTATGCCGCTCTTACAAGAATCGTTTTGTATCGGGTTTGATTTTTTTTCCGATTTGTAGTATCATGCGCTCATCTTAAAAAAGGGGCTGTCTATGAAAAAAACCAAAATAGTCTGTACGATAGGACCTTCATCCGAATCGGAAGAGGTTCTTTCGGCAATGTTTAAAGCCGGCTTAAATGTGTGCCGGCTTAATTTTTCGCATGGTACCCACGAAGAGCACCAACAGAGAATCGACCGGATAAAAAAAGTAAGCGCAGCCTTAGGTCTGCCTATCGGGATTATGCTGGATACCAAGGGGCCTGAGATACGGCTGGGTATTTTCGATGAGCCCGTGCAGATTGTAAAGGGGCAGGAATTTTTGCTTACCACCCGCGAGATAAAGGGAACAGTTTCAGGCTGTAGTATTTCCTACCGGAGTCTTGCAGCAGAGATAAAACCCGGCAACCGGATTTTAATTAACGACGGACTTTTAGAACTGAAAGCGGCACAGGTGATAAACGAAACCGATGTACTGTGTACTGCCGTTAATTCGGGCGTATTAAGCAGCAAAAAGGGAGTAAACATTCCGGGTATAAAGGTTAATCTGCCTTATATGAGCGAAAAAGACATTGCCGATATAGAATTCGGCATAAAAAACGATATAGATTTTATAGCCGCCTCTTTTACGCAAAATGCCGACGATATTTTACAGATAAAAAAAATATTGGAAAAACACAGCAGCACAGCCGGCATTATTGCCAAGATTGAAAATCAGGAAGGGCTTGATAATATTGACGGTATTTTACAGGTTGCCGACGGACTTATGGTTGCCCGCGGCGATTTAGGCGTTGAAATAGAACCTGAAAGAATTCCTCACGTTCAAAAAATACTGATTAAAAAGGCCAACGTCGCAGGTAAGCCCGTTATCACTGCAACCCAAATGCTCGAATCGATGACCCACCACCTGCGCCCGACCCGTGCGGAGGTAACCGATGTAGCAAATGCCATTTTAGACGGGACGTCGGCGGTTATGCTTTCCGGAGAAACGGCAGCGGGGGATTATCCGGTAGAAACGGTTGCGATGATGCATTCGATAGCCTGTACAACGGAAAAAACGCTGGACTACGGGAAACTTTTTACGGATAATATTTCCGTGCATGAACCGACCATTACCAACGCCATTTCGCGGGCAACCTGTTCTACGGCCTTGGCGCTTGAAGCCAATGCTATTATTACAGCTTCCGCTTCAGGATTAACCCCCCGGGCAATCGCTAAGTTTAAGCCCAAGGTGCCGATTATCGTTGTTACCGAATCTCAGCGTGTTATGAGAAAACTTTCTTTGGACTGGGATGTGTATCCGGTGCTTTCTCCGGCCATTAAGTCGACTGATAATATGTTTGATGTGTGTTCCAAAACAGCAAAGGACGCAGGCTATGTAAAGACGGGAGAAACGGTTATTATAACGGCCGGTATTCCGATCGGCAAGGCAGGTTCTACCAATCTTTTGAAGGTACAGGTAATAGAATAAAAACCGATGCCGAAAGGGATAGACAATATAATCGATAACAAAAAGCTGTTGACAAAGCCCGTTACCGGTTATCCAGCCTATCTTTAAATACACTTTATTTTCAGGCAAAGATTTACCTACCATGCTAATAATCAAAGTCTATGCACAGGCGGCCGTTTTGATATGCGTAGCCGGATATGTTTCTTCGGCTCAAGGTCTCCGGCAGACAAAAGCGTCTTGTTTCATTTCGGAAGGACAGTACTAAATCCGATTTTTCTTTTAAAAGAAAGATGTCATCCGCGTCGGCAAACGGAAGGCTTACGGTAAATACGCGTGTGCCGTTTTTTTCTTCTATGTCGAAAGACTTTTCACTGCAAAACACTTCAGAAGGATCGGCTTCTCCATAAAGAAGATCTGCCGCCGTATAAAGCGCCTTTTTTCCGAGAAGTTCGTTTTTTTGCAGTTCCAGCATAAAAAACTTCTGGCTGCAAAAACTTTCGCGGGCATGTTTAAGACTTGCTTCCTGTATTTCCTTCCAGCCTTTAAAACGGCCCTGCAGCGCTTGTTCTGGGTACAACTTATTCATATACACGGCATCCACGCCGAAATCGTACAGCTGAAGCCATGTATAACTTCGCCGTGCTTCTTCAAGAACGATGCGTTCAGGAGTCGTTACTATCCTGACACTCGAAATGCTGCGGTTGCGCAATATTTCCTGAAGCATAGAAAGCCTTTCAACCAGTTTCGAAAATTCTTCAAAGACAGCATCTTTCGGCTTGGGAACGGAAGTTTTTTTTGAAATAAGAGAGCCGAGTGCCGAATTTACGGTACGCACCATCGGAAGAAGGCTCTGTGAAAGCATGTTAAGCTTTTCGGAATAGCTGAGCAGGGCGAGGGTTTGACCCGTAGGCGCACAATCTACTATTACCGCATCGTATTCGTTTTGTTCATAGGCGTCCAATATACAAAGCAGGGCAAAAGCTTCATCAAGCCCCGGAAAAAGAAGGGCTTCCTCCGTTTCTATACTGTTATTTGCCTTTGACGATATTATCTGCCTTAAATAATCGCTGAAATTTCCCCATGCCCTGCGGCTTTCTTCTACAGGGTCAACTTCCATTGCGTACAGGTTTTTCTCAATTTTCAAAGGTGAGCCTGTTAATCTTGTTCCAAAAGAATCGGAAAGACTGTGCGCCTGATCCGTACTCATAATCAGTGTGCGCTTTCCAGATTTTGCAAGCTGCAGTGAGGTAGCGGCGGCAATGCTTGTTTTTCCAACCCCGCCTTTACCCGTATATACTAGTATTCTCATATCGTCTCCCTGTCCTGCAGATCTTCAGACCTTGCCAAAGCTGAATGGCTGTCTGCATCTTTTCGGCGGAGATGTATATCGAGTATGCCGTCATTAAAATCGGTTCTTGCAACAGTGCTGTAATACAGCACGCCGGGAAGCGGAATACGGCGTATAAAATTATTCATTTTTATACTTATGTCCGTGCTGTGGGTTAAAACCTCGAGTGCACAATTTTCCGCCTGCGGAAGCGCAATCCTCAATATGAATCCGTCATCGCATTTAATATATTCTTCGCGGCTTATATCCGCACTCACCTCAAACAAATCGTGAGCGGAAAGAACTTCCCGCCGAAGCTTTTCTACCGCCTCTTTCCCCCGTATTTCCTCAGGATACCACGGAGCCCGTATAACCGGTATGCCGGCAAATACCGCCTCCAGCTCTTCTATATATTTCTCCTGAATCGACCTCCAGTTTTCCATAAACGGAATGTCGGTATTGCCGGGCAGAATACGGTTTATAAAAAGACTGTCAACAAGGTACCCATACAGATTCAGATACATAAAACTTCGCTTCGTTTCTTCCACAGCCATTTTTTCCGGCGTACACACCAGACGGACGGTACAAATGTCCTTGTTTTTAAGAAAGTCCTGCAGGTCGAGCAAGTTTCCGTGTATTTTCTCTACATCGTTTAAAGCCTTTCTATTAGGCAGTTTGATACCGTATTTCAACTTTGAGACCGGCGAAAGAACTCTGATAAAAACCTTACCGACCGGAAAAAATTTTTCCATATACCATGCCAAAAGTTCAGGCAACTTTAAAAAAGAAAGCGTTTCGCCAGTAGGAGGACTGTCGACAATAATTCTTTCATAGCTTCCGCTTTCATAAAGCTCTTTTATTTCAAGGAGCGAAAACAGATTTTCAAAGCCCGGAATAATAAAATTACGGTCAAGGTTGTTTATACCAAGCCCTGCATTTCCCGACAGGCTTGATACGGTCTTTTGAACGGCCGAAAACCTTTTTCGCATCAGCTCGGCGGGATTAAGCTCAAGCAGATCAAGGTTTTCAGAAACGGGCGTTATGCCGCGGCATGAAGGTATACCGAAAATATCGCCCAGATTATGCGCCATATCCGTACTGACAAGGAGTGTTTTTTTATGTTCTTCGGCCGAAGCAAGCGCCGTCGCCGATGCAATACTGGTTTTTCCTACACCGCCTTTACCCGTAAATATAATCAGCCGACTCATATATTCTCCTTAACATACCATGCCCGTATTTTGTTTAATGCATTATAACACAGTCCGCGCCGGTAAAACAATACGGGTACGGCAGATACATTACGATATTACACATTTTACGACTCCGGTAATTATCTTGCAAAAGTACTCGGTGCAAGCTGCGCCCTTATTTATCATCTATTTGAGCTGATCGCTTATCCATACCATTATTCTTTATCAAATGCTGAAGTTTCAGCACCATTTTGTGCAATCTTCTTTTTCGCTTTTCGTACAAAAAAAACAACTCCGAGCACTGCCAAGATGACAAATGGCCAAAGATATATCAATCCGATAAAAAGAGATTCCAGTATTTCGATACTTCCCCTTAAGGCTTCAAATATTTTTTCTACAAAAGACGGATAAGTTAAAACTACAGCGGAAGTATCTTCCTCGTACATTCTGACTGTTAAGCTGCTGTAATGCACCGAGTTTTCTAAATACTTTAATCTGCCTTCTATAGATTCAATTTCGGAGCGTAAAGCCTGAATTTGATTTTCGATTTCAAGAATATCCTTTATCGTTTTGGCTTGTGTTAAAAGCTGCAAATACCGGTTTTCGGCTGCCTTTTTTACGTTTAAACGGGCGGTAATATCAATAAATTCTTCCGTAACGTCTTCAATAGTAATATTTTTATTATCAATTCGTTTTATACCGCCGAGCAGTTCCGTTAAAAACATATCAAACTTATCCTTCGGAATACGAATGGAAAGCTCATGAACTACTCTGCGCCCGTAAGCCTGCTCATTTTCACTTTGTATGTACGCATTATGTTTTTTTATCAGCCTGTCAATCGCACTGCGCTCCTCTTTTAAATCTGCGGTTTTAAATTCGATGTCCCCTGTTTTGATGAGCTTCCGCTCAAGCGGTAACCCTGTAAAACTGCCGGATGATTCGGAAAAAGAATCCGCCGGCGATCCTGCGGTTTTCGATTCATACATATCCGCTTCATAAACACCGTCTTCAATAAAAACCTTTTTTCCGGCCGAGTTATCCGAACATGCTGCAAAAAGAAACAATGCGCCAACAGCGGCACTACACAATAATTTTAACTTCATAACACCTTCCTATGAATTCGACAGTTAACGAGGCAGCCTTATTATAGCTGCCGAAGTTAAACCTTGGACTTTTTTCGTTAAATATCCAGTTTTAAATCTCCGTCCTTAATCCAATTTATCTTTCTTAAAACAAATGTGAATAAAAGAGTTAAAACAGCGGGAAGAATAAAATGCAAAATCAATATTGACGCATATACACTAAAGCCGCCTTTTCCGGCCAAGTCCATAGCGGTAAGAGCGCCGAACTGCCCCACAAGCCCGCAGGTTCCCATGCCGGAACCGAGCGGAATATTTTCAAGTTTAAAAACCATAGTCGAAAGCGGGCCTAAAAGAGCGGCTGTCAGCGTCGGAGGAATCCATATTTTAGGATTTTTTATTATATTCGGCATGTGAAGCATGCTGGTTCCTATACCGACAGCAAAGACGCCGCCCGCTCCGTTATCCCGGTAACTCATAACCGCAAAGCCTATCATCTGTGCACAGCAGCCCGCTGCAGCCGCCCCGCCTGCAAGCCCTGCAAGCGAAAACATCATACACAGTGCGGCACTGCTTATAGGCAGGGTTAAGATAACGCCGACCAAAACCGCAACACTCACGCCCATCCAAAACGGCTGCAGTCTCGTCGCTTCCATGATGGCTTTGCCGAGCCAGAGCATACAGGCCGACATACCCGGCCCTGCCAATGCCGCAATGAGCGTACCGGAAATAATTGTTACCATGGGCGTAACGATAAGGTCTATTTTTGTTTCGCGGGAAACAACCTTTCCAAGTTCGACGGCAATTATCGTTGCAATGAAGGCGCCGACAGGGCCGCCCAATTTGTTTCCGGCAAAGCCGACTATCGTTGCCGAAAAAAGCACAAAGGTATGAGCCTTCAGAGAATGGGCTATGGCTATGCCGATGGCAGCTCCTGTCATATCGCGGCAGATGGGCCAAACCGTTTCGGTCAAAAAATGTATATGCAGCTTAAGGCCGATGGTGTTTAAGACGGTTCCGACCAAAAGGGAAGAAAAAAGCCCCATTGCCATAGCGCTCATAGCATCGATGAAATAACGCTTAGCCGATATTTCGATACTCTTTTTAGCCAAAAAGTTTTTTATAGAGTCAGCCATCTTAAATACTCCTTAAAAAATATCCGTATATTAATTAAACACATAGCTTAAAAACACGGCGAGTTCGCTTACGCAAACGCCGCTTTATTTATACCGTTTCTCGCTTTCTCGAAACGGCGAAATTCATCAATCCTCGCATTTTGATAAAGGCTGCAGTTGATGAATTTATAGGACACGAATGCATAATGATATTTTTTAACGGCTTTGTCAAGGTAACCTGCTTTTAAATTGAAGTTCTACAATCCGCGGATCAAGCGGTCGATCGTTTTGACCATCGGTTTATAGCGCGAGAGGTTTTTGTTTGTAAAATTGTCCCATGCCGTGTACATGTGCCCGAGCATAGCAGGGTTATTCTTGTATAAAAGCGAATAGTCGATGAGAGCGTTTACTGCTTTAATGCCCTTGAAACTTGTCGGCAGGACGCAAAAGCCCTTGTTTAAAAAAAACGGAATGGAGCCGTAGCGCTCCAGCTCGTCATAGTGCCAGTCGCAAATGATGATGTCCTTAGGAATAAGGTCGACGGCGGGGTCGGTTCCGTTACACGAACTTTCGTATTCGCCCTTATAACCGCTTTCTTCATCCTCGCTATTGATGAGGCGGTCGCCCCACATATACATTGTAAGTCCCCGTTTTTTGACACAGTGATCGTAGAGTCTGTTCACAGCACCGGCAAATAGTTCTGCCTTGTCTTTTCCGCGGCAAAGGGGGCAGGCATCTTCGCCGATCAAAAACACCTCGTCCAAACCGACATGTATTTTTTTTACCGAAAAGACTTCGGTAATCTCGTCGATTAAACCGAATAAAATCGTGTAGACTTTTTCATTGGAAGAGCAGAGGCTTCGGCAATAAATACCCTTATTGCCGGGGTAGCGTCCGGGCGTTTCGTCCAGTTCGGGATAGGCTTTGAGCAGGGCAAAGGTTTTGTTTTTCCATGATTGATGGCCGAGGCAGTTTATTTCGGGGATGAGGTCGATGGAAAGCCTGCGGC
>CAUUSH010000014.1:0-55829 GCA_963547785.1 uncultured Treponema sp.
GGGGCTACTACAGTCCTGACTACTGGAGCTTCTATCTTGGCTTCCGCTTGGCTTGTCGGCCTTGATGAAAAATGTACGTCCTTGTACATTTTTCATCGTCGAGTTTGAGGCGAAGCCTCAAACGTCGCTTCTGCATGGAATCAGCGGCATCCATGCCGCTTTTGCCGGTGAGGTACTCAAAATCGGACGTCCTTGTCCGATTTTGAGTTTCGAGTTTTGCCTTTCGGCAAAACATCGCAAGAATGTAACCACCGCCGTCCGTGGCGGTAAAGCGGTGAAACCGAACAGGCAAAATGTGTTGTTGGTTGCAGTAAATTTTTGAAAATAAGATTGACCTGCACTGTGTCAGCCGCTTTAGAGGCTCGAAATTTTTTTGGCTAAAAAACGGTATGGATCTTATAAGGTGCAGCGTCAGCTGGATAGCTGATTGCATACTAAACCGTCCTTTTCCTTCCCATATACCATTTCCCCAAAATAATGTATAATGTGCATAATATAAAAATCAAATTGGATTTTTATATTATGCCGTCGAGTTTTTCATAAGTCTTTAAGACTTATGAAAAACATCGCAAACAAATTTAGGAGGGCTTAATACTTATGAAGTTATTGATTATCTCGGATGGGCATGGGGATCTTGAAAAACTAAAAAGGATAAAACCTGTTGCCGATGGGGTTGATGCCCTTGTTTTCGGAGGGGACTTTGCTGCTTTTAAAAAGATTGAAACGGGGGCTCCTTTTTTAAACGAGCTTTTAAAGATTCATAAAAATATTTTTGCCGTGTTGGGGAATTGCGATGAACCTGAGTTTGAAAAAAAATTAAAAGATGCCGGTATTTCGATTACGGGCGAGGTAAAAAATTTTGAAGGGCTTATCTTTGCAGGTTCAGGGGGCGGAAGTAAATTTACAGGTACTACGCCATACGAAAGAACCGATGAAGAGCTTGTAAAAGATTTAACCGATGCCTTTGAAAAAGCAAATATTACCGAAGCCGGTAACTTGGTTTTGGTTTGTCATAATCCTCCGCATGGGGCCAGGGTCGATAAGGTTGCCCCCATGGTGCATGTGGGCTCAAAGGGTATCACTGCCTTTATCGAAAAGCATAAGCCTCTTTTGGTTGTGTCCGGGCATATTCACGAGTCCTTTGCGGTAGATAAAATCGGCGAAACCGTTTTGGTAAACCCCGGTGCCCTGATGGAAGGCCGCTATGCTCTTGCCGAGATTACAAAAAACGAAAAGGGCTTTGAAGTTTCGGTAGAATTAAAAACCTTGGATTAAGGTTTTTCGCCAAATAAAGATTTCTACTTTCGGCTTCGAGTTTTGGGCTTACAGCCTAAAACATCGTATGCGTGAAAATACCGCAAATCCTGTGCGGAAAATAAGCTGACAGGATATACGCACGTAATACATCGTTTGAGTTTTTTGCATAAGCAAAAATATTCGAAGCTGAAAAAGGACTGAGGATGTACATTCTTCAGCTGGGTTTCCCCCTTAAATCAAAGTATGAAAATAGCTAGCCTTATCACCTTGTGCGTAGGTTTTTAATTTTCCTTCGTTTTTAAAACGGCTAAAAATGCGGACTGCGGTAATTCCACATCGCCTATCATCTTCATTCGTTTTTTTCCTTCTTTTTGCTTTTCCAGCAGTTTGCGCTTACGGGTAATGTCGCCGCCGTAGCATTTTGCAAGAACGTCCTTCCTTAAAGCCGAAATGGTTTCACGCGCGATGACCTGACTGCCGATGGCCCCTTGAATGGGTATTTTAAACTGCTGGCGCGGTATTTCTTCTTTTAACTGTTCGCACACGTGCCGTGCCTTGTCGTAGGCATGCGGGCGGTAGGCCAGCTGTGCAAGGGCGTCAACGGGTTTTCCGTTAATTAGAATATCGATTTTGGCAAGGCTGGTCGGGCGGGTTTCCGTTACCTCATAATCGAAGGAAGCATACCCGCGGCTGACGCTTTTAAGCCGGTCGTAAAAGTCAAACAGAACCTCGGCAAGCGGCATTTCGTAGATCATTTCTACGCGTTTTTCATCAAGATAGGTCATATTCGACTGGATACCGCGTTTTTCCATACAAAGCGACATAATGCTGCCCAGATAGGAGACAGGCGTAATGACCGTCGCCTTGATATACGGTTCCTCCGCCCCGGCAATAAGGCCCTCGTCGGGATAGTCGGCGGGGTTGTCGCAGATGACGGTTTCGCCTGAGCGCATAACAAGCTTGTACTGAACCGAGGGCGCCGTAAAAATAACGGCTTGGCCGAATTCACGCTCCAGCCGCTCCTGTACTATTTCCAAGTGAAGGAGCCCCAAAAAACCGCAGCGAAAGCCGTGCCCCAGCGCCAACGATGAATCTTTTTCCCACGTCAAGCTGGCGTCATTCAATTTCAGCTTTTCGAACGATTCGCGCAGTTCTTCGTAGTCGTTTGTATCGGTCGGGTATACGGAAGAAAAAACGACGGGTTTTACCTGTTTAAACCCGGCCAAGGGCACGGCACAGGGAGCTGCCGCATTGGTAATCGTGTCGCCGACGCCGACGTCCGAAACCGTTTTTATCCCTGCAATGATGTAGCCGACCTCGCCTGCTTCAAGCGAATCCTTTTTTACAAGGTCAAGGACAAAGCAGCCTGTTTCTTCTACCTTGTATTCGGCCATATTGTTCATAAAGCGGATAGTCATACCGGGTTTTATGATGCCCTCAAAAATACGCACGTGCACGATAACGCCGCGGTAGGGGTCGTAATGGCAGTCGAAGATAAGCGCCTGCAAGGGGTTCGCACTCAAGCCGGCCGGCGGCGGAAACCGGTGTACGATGGCTTCGAAAAGGGCGTCTATATTTTCGCCCGTCTTTGCCGAAACCGCTACGGCCGTATCGGAGTCAAGACCCAGATCGTGATCGATTTGTTTTTTTACGGCAGGTACGTCTGCGGCGGGTAAGTCTATCTTATTGATGACGGGCAGGATTTCAAGGTCATGTTCGAGCGCCAAATACATATTTGAAAGGGTTTGGGATTCTACGCCCTGCGTCGCATCGATGATGAGAATGGCCCCCTCACAAGAGGCGATTGCCCGCGAAACCTCGTAGGAAAAGTCAACGTGGCCGGGCGTATCGACAAAATTGAGAATATAGTCCTTTCCGTTTTCGGCCGTATACGGAATACGGACAGCGTGGCTTTTGATGGTTATACCGCGTTCCCGCTCTATATCCATATCGTCGGTCATCTGGTTCCGCTGATACCGTACGTCTATTATCTTCGTTTTTTCGATAAGCCGGTCTGAAAGGGTCGATTTTCCGTGGTCGATGTGCGCCACAATGCAGAAATTTCTTATGTTTTCGGGATTTACCATAAAAGCGATTATAATGAAAAACCCGTCCCGTGTCCACCGGAAGGGAACGGCTGCAAGCGTCTTAGGTTCTTGCATAGCGCAGCAGCACAAGGCTAAAGCCTGAAAACACGATGACCGGAAGCCATGCGCCTGCAAGCGGGGAAATGTTTTCCCACTTTGCGCTCATCATCGTAAGCATTTCGGTTATATAAAAAAGAGAAGCGATTCCTAAGCTTAGCAGTATGCTCATTAAAAGGATGTTTTTTTTGAATTTGCCGCCTAGTGAAATCGAAAAAAACAACACGATAAAAATGGTAAATGGGAAGGAAAACCTGCGGTAATATTGAGAGAGGGCTTCATAGTAGGGAAGGCCGTTTTTTTTTAAGTTTGCAATAAAGATGCGGGCTTCTTTAATCGTCATTTCTTCGGTAGAATTAAAATTGTGCTGAAAATTTTCAGGCGCCTCATTTAAGATTACGCTTTTAGGTATGCCGGCAAGGTGAGAGACGCTGTTATCTTTTTCAAATTGATAAACGGAGCCTTCTTGAAATGTCCACCTGTTTTCACTCCATTTAACGTACGGCGAATTGATGATAAGGGAGAGCTTTCCGTCTTCGTCTCTGATAATAATTGATGCGTTGTACAGCACTTTTTCGGCGGCGTTGTAATAATCGGCAATGTAGACTGTTTTTCCAAGCTCCGATAAGATGACGGCATTGGAAACGTTTAAATCTTCTTCTTTTTTTAAAAGCTCTTTTGAAAGTCTGTTCTTTTCGTAAAAGTATTTGATGACGACGGTGTCTTCAAAAATAATCATACCGATAGAAAGCAAGAAACCTAAGATAAGAAGGGGTGCCGTAAATTTTCCCAAAGAAATGCCTGCCGAAAAAATCGAAGTTAATTCGTTTTTTGCATAGAGGTTGCCCATCGTGTAGGAGCCTGCAAAGAGGATTGCAAGCGGAATGGAATACGAAACGCATTTGGGTAAGTACAGGGCCATCATTTTTAAAATGCTTTTAAACGGCGCCCCGTTTTGCAGGTATTCGACGATATGGGCAAACAAGTCGCCGAGCTGTAAAAGCAGAATAAAAAAAAGCATGGCGGTAATAAAAACCGGTAAAAATAATTGTAAAAGATATTTCTGTACTATTTTCATTTTAAAAGCCTTTTTACCGAAAGGATTGCCGTAACGGATATAAGCAAAATGTTCGGCAGCCATATCATAAAGGGGCCGTTTATGTTTAGCTCCGATTCAAGGCTGAGCATTTGCCCGCCTATAAGAAATGCCCAGTACACAACCGAAATCAATAAGCCTATAACTAAGCCGACGCTTTGGTCGTAAGTTCTTCCCGTTTTGCTTATTGCAAAGGCAAGGAGCACGAAAAAGAATGCCCCGAACGGAATTGAGAATTTTTTATGCAGCTCCATAATATATAGCTCCAAAAGGCGTGTGTTCGTTTCGCCGTCTTTCTTTTTTTCGTTTATGTCTTTTATCAGGTCGCGGGATGTCATCTTATCTGGCCCTTCGCTCGAAACGAATCGGGGTACGACATCCTTTGCCAAAACGTTGTAGATAATGCTTTCGCCGTAGACTGCATCGAAATTTGAAGGTTCGTTTACATTCACGCTTAAAAGGCGCGGGTTTTTCATCTCCAGCTGCATTATAATGGATGTACTGTTCGACTTTTCTACGGTTGTTTTTTCGGCGGATAAAAACCGTTTTGCGTTTCCCTGACCCTTATCAATTATAAGCAGATTGTGTATCGTTTTGTCTTTTATAAGGCCGGTAACGACGACGGAATTTTCGTTACGTTTAATGGTGTAAGATTCGAGTTCTAAGGCCGGTGTGGAAGACGCTATGTTGTACAGCACCTCGTTGAATTTGATAGTACCTGAAGGAATTAAAATGTCGTTTGTAATGAAAGAGCCGATAGAAATAAGGAGCCCCAGCGTAAAGACCGGAATTAAAATAAAGAATGAAGAAACCCCCAAGGCTCCCATCGAAATAAGTTCGTGGTCTGCAGAAAATCTTCCAAGACACATAAGGGTTCCTATTAAGGCCGCATAGGGCGCTGTTGTTGCAATGATAAAGGGAAGAGAATAAAAAAGCAACAGCAAAACGTCTTTTATCGGAGCTTTTTTTGAGAGAATTTCTTCGGCCATTAAAAGGATTTGGTTTACAAAGAAGATAAAAAAAAGAAACAAAAAGCAGACGGCAAAGTACAAAAGGAGTTCTTTAAAGATGTACATAAAAATAATTTTATGCGTAAAAAAAGCTTTGTCTTTAAACACTTTTTGTTTCCCGTAAATGTTTGTAAATAAAAGATGCCGTCTTTGTAAGGCGGCTTAAAACTGCGGATTTTAAGGCAGTCTTAAAAAAACGCCTTATGAAATGCCTGTCGAACCGTAACCGCCTGAACCGCGCTCCGTATCCGAAAGTTCGTCTTTTTGTATAAAACTGGCACGTCCTGTCTGCGTTATAACTGCCTGCGCAATCCTGTCGCCGTTTTCTACCGTAAAGTCTTCGGTTCCAAGGTTAATAAGAAGAACACATAGTTCGCCGCGGTAATCCGAGTCGACGGTACCTGGCGTGTTTAAAACGGTAATGCCGTGTTTTAAGGCAAGTCCTGAGCGGGGACGTACTTGTAATTCCGTTCCCGGCGGAAGCTCTACAAAAAGCCCTGTGGGAATAAGCGTCCGCTGCATCGGTTTTAAGATAACCGGAGCGCTTATATAAGCCCGCAGATCGGCTCCCGCCGAACCGGCCGTTTTATATTCCGGAATTGCGGCGCCGTCTTTTTGTTTAATAAAAACGTCTATATCCATTCCCAAAACCTTTTTAAAGCTGTGCGGGGATGGGCGCCGGTTCGGAGCGTACAATCTGCCGCCTTAAAAAAACAGCCGTTCGCTGCCCCTAAGTACCGTTACCCCAATACCCCATTTAAGCGGGTTATTTCGCTTCTAAAGCGTCGATGTAGGAAAGGTTAAGCCTTCCGAGCTTATCGATTTCCAAGAGTTTTACCTTTATTTCCTGACCTTCTTTTAAAATGTCGGTAACTTTTTCAACCCTTGTTCTGGAAAGCTTTGAGATATGGCAAAGACCTTCCTTTCCCGGTAAAATTTCGATGAAGGCGCCGAAGTCCATTATTTTTTTAACGGTTCCGTCGTAAATCATTCCTATTTCAGGGTCGCTGGTAATGCCCTTGATGATGGCGCATGTACCCTTTATGTCAGAGGTTCCGTCCTTGCCGTAAATGGTTACGGCACCGTTGTTTTCGGTGTTGATTGTTACGTTGTATTTTTCAGAAATAGCCTTGATGTTCTTACCGCCCGGCCCTATTAAGGCACCGATCTTGTCTTCAGGGATAGTCATGGTACCGACCCGCGGTGCATATTGAGACAATTCAGAATTCGGCACGGAAATTGTGCTGTTCATTATACCGAGGATATGCATTCGCCCTTCTTTTGCCTGCGCCAATGCGTTTTTCATAATTTCTACGGAAAGACCTGCAATTTTTATGTCCATTTGAAAACCGGTAATGCCGTCCGCAGTACCCGCAACCTTAAAGTCCATATCGCCGAGATGATCTTCTTCGCCTAAAATATCCGAAAGAATGGCATACCGGTCGTTGCCTTCGGTGATAAGCCCCATCGCAATGCCGGCTACAGGTTTTTTCATCGGAACGCCTGCATGCAAAAGGGATAGGGTTCCGGAACAAACCGTCGCCATCGAAGAAGAGCCGTTCGATTCCAAAACCTCAGAAACAACCCTGACCGTATACGGGAATTTGTCTCTAGGCGGAATCATCGGGTAAAGGGAGCGGTGCGCCAAATGACCGTGCCCGATTTCTCTTCGGCCTGTACCCATTCTGCCTACTTCGCCGACGGAAAAGGGCGGAAAATTATAATGAAGAATAAAGTTTTCCCTGCGGTCGCCTTCGATATCGTCGTATATCTGTTCATCGAAGACGGTGCCGAGCGTAACTACGCCTAAAGACTGGGTTTCGCCCCGCGTAAACAGGGCCGAACCGTGCGGGCGCGGCAGCACACCTATTTCGCATGTAATAGGCCTAATATCCTTCGTGCCTCTTCCGTCTACGCGCAAGCCCTTATCCAAGATATTTTTCCGTAAAATATCGTATTCTATGTCTTCGAACAAGGCTTTAAACAGCTTTAACTGAATTTCATCTTCAAGCTGTTCCGCATATTTTTCTGCGATTGTATCTCTTACCTTATCGCTTTCCTGCCGTCTTTCGAATTTTGTAGCAAGATAGAGGGTTTTTGATAGAAGAGGGTAGGCCTCATCGTAAATGGCTTTTTTGTTTTCCAGCTCGATTTCAAGCGGTGCTAAGGGGAGTTTTTCCTTTCCCGCAAGTTTCGCCAAATCTTCCTGCAGGCGGCACAGATCCTTTATAACCTCGTGCGCCTTTTCAAGGGCGGTGAGCATTACCTCTTCGGAAACCTCGTTTGCGCCGCCTTCGACCATGGTGATGCCTTCCTTGGTTCCCGCAACGACGATTTCCATATCCGCCGCTTCTATTTGCGCAAAGGTCGGGTTTATGATGTAGCTTCCGTCCTTAAACGCAACGCGGGCGGCCGCAATAGGCCCGCCGAAAGGAATATCCGAAATACAGACGGCCGCAGAACTTGCGATAACGGCTATAATATCAGGCGGGTTTACCATATCGGTGGAAATACAGGTCGGAACCAGCTGAATGTCGCGGCCGAATTCTTTATTAAAAAGAGGGCGCATAGGTCTATCGATTAGACGCGAGACTAAAATCTCTTTGTCCTTAGGCCTTCCTTCACGCTTTATAAAGCCGCCAGGAATTTTTCCTGCCGCATAGTACTTTTCATTATAATCGACGGTGAGGGGCACGTAATCTAGCCCTTCTTGAGCCGAATTCGAAGCACAGACCGTAGCCAAAACGGCAGAACCTGCATATTCCGCATAAACGGAGCCGTTGGCCTGTTTTGCCATACGTCCCGTTTCCAAAATTAAATCGTAATCTCCGATCTTGTAAGTTACTCTTTGTTTCATTTACTTATCTCCATTCCATTCGCCTAAAAGCCTTTTTCCTTGTAATGCGGCTTCGGCACCTAATGAAACGCCGATAAAAGCTAAAACTGCATGTAACCGGCGCTTGCTTAAACCTTTTGGTCTTAGGATTTTTCTAACTTACAACTTAAAATTTTTTCTTAATAAACGGCCTGCGTTTTTTTGACCGTTTTTGCACTTAAAATAAAATAAAAAATTGTAATAATACATGATAAAAGGCACAAAGAGCAAGGAACCCCTTGTACCCTATCAAATTTACTTTCTAAGGTTAAGCTCTTTAAGAATAGCTCTATAACCTTCAATGTTTGTACGGCGGTAATATTTAAGTAAACTTCGTCTATGACCTACCATACCAAGCAGACCCCTGCGGCTGCTTGCGTCCTTGGGATTAGCCTTACAGTGATTTGTTAACTGATTAATTTTTTCAGTTAATAGGGCAATCTGTACCTTAACATCCCCTGTGTTTTTTTCGCCCGCACCGAATTTTTTTACGATCGATGCTTTTTGATCTTTTGTAATTGCCATTTATTACTCCTTACAAATGAACTCTATAGTGTCAAACCTATTAAGATTTTCCATAGTAAGCGGATTTGAAAGCCCGCTAAAAACAAGCCGCACCATATCCTGCTCCATATAAAAAACGGCTTCTTTTTTCTCTCCGTTAAAGGAAGACAGGAAAACCTTGTACGCTCCGCACGGTGGAAGAATCTGCGTTAAAAGGCTTTTCGGTGCCGAAATGGAATCGGTTCCGCTTACGGCCCAAGCCGGTGCCGTAATATCGAATAAAAAAGGATAGCCTAAAAGGTCTTTTGCACGGGCAAAATTCCCTGCAGCAACGGCTTCCCGTATGGCGGTAGAGCTTATCCGGCTTCCATCTTGTGCATTTACGGAGCCGACTGAATCAAAACGAAAGCCCATTCGGGGTGCCAGTTCTTTTAACTGCTCGGTTCCCAAACCTCTTTGATACCCGCAAAAAAAATCGTTTCCTACAGCAAGATATTTTATACGGATGGTTTTTGCAAGCATATCGAGAAACGCAACTCCGTCTATTTTAGCAAAACCTGCAGAAAAGTCAATAAGTACGATAAACTTGAAACCTAATTCCCGAAACTTCTTTAATCTAAGTCTTAAAGTGGAAACATCACCTGAGTATGAAGCAGTATTCCGTATGGCGGAAGGTGGCCTTATAAAGGTAATAATGCCGGGCGTTACTGTGTTCTTTGCGGAATTGCCGAGTACATAGCCGAAAAGCTCTTTATGCCCCCTGTGCGGCCCGTCAAAGCCGCCTATGGTAACTGCCGTTCCCCCCGGAAAAAAACAGGCCGTACCTTCCGCTATTTCGTCCCATGAAATTATCTTAAAATCATTCATCTATTCAGTTCAAGGCTATTATACGTATTTTAAGGCTTTATTTCAATAGAAACGAAAGCGATTTATGAATAAAAAGCATGCGGCACAGGCGGAGCTCAAGACTCCGCTTTTTGGTTTATACGGTGCGAAGTTTTATTTCCATGCAAGGCAAGGAAGGGAAGGGCAGTCCCCGCTTTTTTTCTGCATCGGTAAGAGCATACGCCCCGCAGCATTCGTGTATACGAATACATGTACAAAGAGGCCGTCTTCTGCCGCGTATAAGCGAGACAATTTGCCTGCTGTAATGGGCACCCCCGTAACAGGTACCGGCTTGCAGTGCAAACCGGCCGGAACGGAAGTGCAGGCCGTATAACGGCAGGCGTACACCTTTTGCCATCAGCCTAATTTTTATAAGCGGCGTCCGTATAAGCTCTTATTTGCCCGAATTTTCGGTAACGACGATATTCGTCAAATCGGTAAGGCGCAAAAGGCGGATAGCGTTTTTGCTGTCTTGAACCAATAATCCCTTATCGCCTATCGTAATTGGGGTGTACGGTAAAACCTGTACAGCGGAGCGCGCTTGAATTTCAAGTTTTTCGTTAAACCTGCCAAGGTAGTATGTCCCGTTACTGTCTATGACGGCATAATAATCGTTGCCGTTTTTTACCAAAAGGCTTTCGGCTGCAATGTTTTCATTACTTTGCTTTACGATTTCAAGGGAGCGCGGGTCTATTAAAACCAAGGCTATTACGGCATTTCCCGATTTTGAGCCTGCAATGGCAAGAAGGTTATTTCCTGCCAGATAAAGCGTTCTTCCGCGAATGGTATCGATTGAAGATGTTCTTAATTCTGCTTCGGTTTTTAAGTCGAGCAGTACCAGTTTTGAAAGGAACTTATCCGTATCTATAACTTTTAAGCCGTAGCCCGGAATTGCGGAAGCTATGATAGCGTCGCTTTCGGCTTTTTTTTCGGCCTTTTTATCTTCTATAATTCTTTGTGTGTCTGCCGCTATATCCTTTCTGTCGCTTTGTGCTTCATCGGATTTTTGGTCGGCAAATTCATTTTCTTCTTTTGCTTCTTCCTTTTTTTGCTCTACTTCCGTTTGAGCCTTTTCAGCCTCTTTTTGCTTTTTGTCGGCCTCCGCTTGGGCCTTTTCGGCATCCCGCTGCTTTTTATCGGCGGCTTCCTTAGCCTTTGCATCACCCGATTGTTCGGCTTTTTGTCTGGCCTTTTCAGCTTCTTTTTGCTTTTTATCGGCTGTTTTTTGTTTGGAATCCGCTTCTTTTTGTTTTTTATCGGCCGCTTTTTGCTTTGCGGCAGCTTCTTTTTGTTTATTCTTTGCCCGATCACGTGCGGCGGCGCTTTCCTTTTCTTTTAAGTCGACCATATCTTTCCGTGCGCCGATGTCCTTATCGCTTTCTTCCCGCATTTTATCGATGACTTTTTTATCGGAAATGGTTTTTGTGTCGACCGTGCTGACGGTTCCGGCATATTTCGGATCGCTTAATGGAATGATAATCTGTGTATTGCCGGCCCATTCACTGTATCGTAAGGCAATTCCAGCCTTGCCTTCCGTTAAATTATTTGTAACCACGGCCTTGTATTTTCGGTTAAAAAAGCTCATCTGATTGCGGTACACAGCGTTGTATATGGTAACAAAATGAGCTATGGTTGCCGCATCCTTTTGGGAATAGCCGTAAGCGGCGCTTAAATATCCTGCAATCATCAAGCGGACGTTATCAATGTGATCAACTCCTGCATTCCGGCCTATGATAAAAATATCCGCATCCAGCCCTTCTTTGACGGAAGGGTCTACACAGTGAATAACGGCATAACGGTTTAAATCGCCTGAGCGCCCTGTTTTTGCTGCAGAACCGAGCGCGGAACCTATCCCGCGGATAGTTTGGACACTGTCTACCCTGTCGTGTGTTCCGGTATAGTTGATAAATTCAAGAGATCTGTCTTTAATTGTGTCTATTTCAGGGCGGTCCACTTCGATGGCAAAACCCGAAAAAACTATCATTATTAAAAAACAAAAACCGACAATTTTTTTCATAACATAATCCTCCACTTAACTTCTATTCTACTATATTTTTTACTTTTTGTCTTGCATAATTTCGAATAATATAAGAATACGGGCCGTCTGTTACATAAAAAAGAGAAGAAACGGCGCGTTTTGCCGTTGCCTCATCACCGAATTTTATCATTTGAAAAAGGCAATCGCAGACAGCCGTCATAAGCTCGGTATCGTTATAGGCAGCCTTGTGCATCAAAAACTCTATACCGTCCATCGTTTTACCGTCCGGATCGTATGCAAGGTGTGAAAGCCCCCGTGCGATGCCTGCCCCTATATCGGCGGCGATCCCTTTTTTGATTTCGGAAATAAGGATGTCGCGGTACTCGTAGGAGCCGAGCCTGCCTAAAAGTTCTGCTGCAAAGGCACGGTCAAAAGAATTAAAATCTTGCGAAAAGTAGGATGCCCGCTTTGAGTTTTGAAAGATGGTTTTAAGCTGAAAAGCATACTGCGGCTCTTTTTCACCTACGGTACCGTTATCAATATCTTTTTTTATTACATTTAAAAGTTCTGAAACCGTTGCATATTCTATAAAAAAAGGATAATCTTCTTTTGAATCGGGTCCGGTATTACCGTCAATAATGGAATAAAAGGTTTTCGGAGCCGTCCGTTTTTCATTGTCCCGTATCAATTTTGTTTCTACCCGGTATGCATTTAAAACTTCTTCGGTTATGCCGATTAAAAGCCCGTTTTCGGTTATGATGGGAAAAAAACGGTTTTCGGGAATACTTTTTTCCCATTTTATTTTTCCGGAATCGGTGATAAGGCAGCCGTAGCCTTTGGCTGTGATATTAAATTCGTTGCCAAGCGCGTAGCACTTTACTCCGCCTGCAAAATTGCCGCCCGTTTTCTGTTCCCACAAAGGCTCGTTTGAATGGAGGGTTTTAAAAAGGAGCCTGCCGCTTTCAAAAAGGTATAAAACCCTTCCGCCCTTGTAAAAAATCCCCTTACAGATGCCGGCCTCTTTCATCTGCCATACGGGCTCCGAACCGCCGCCCGTTTTAAAATAGAGAATGTTTCCGTCGGAGAATGCTAAAATATACCCGTCCGGGGCTTCTCCGATAGCTGAAATGCCTTTTTTTAAGCGGCGCTGCTCTACAATCGAGCCGAAAATGGAAATGCGGATAAAATCGCCTGAGGTTAAAATCAAAACTATATCCCGCGAACCGGTTTCCGCAGGCGTACTTATGGGCGCGGAAGAGAGCGGCAGTGCCCATTTCAGTTTGCCCGTA
This sequence comes from uncultured Treponema sp., assembly GCA_963547785.1. Taxonomy (GTDB): domain Bacteria; phylum Spirochaetota; class Spirochaetia; order Treponematales; family Treponemataceae; genus Treponema_B. Next base: position 13,039 of record CAUUSH010000014.1, read on the forward strand.
GGAGTCAGACATATGATATTATCGCTTTGAATGATAAAAATGCGGCCGTCTTTGGCCGTATGCACAGGGAAAATCGGCTTTTTTTTAAGCGTGTACGACCACAGGGGCATTCCTTGAGAAGAAAACACCTCAAGATTTCCCTTGGCGGTAATCATATACAAGATACCTGAGTTGGAAACGGACAAAAGATTGCTTGCATATTCTGCCGTATTGCGCCGCCACAAAAATTTCCCGCGCGAGGTAATACAGTTTAAAGCCCGGTCCTCTCCTGCCGTATAGATGTTTCCCTTCCAAAAAACCGGCGTAGTTATGTTTTTTCCTGCAAAGACCAATGTCCAAAAGGCGTCAAGCGTTTGAGAATAAAGTGATATGGCAGCGCTTAAAAAAAGCGGTAGAACAATTTTTTTTCTCATTATCTTAAAATAACGGCATTCTTTTGCTTTGCGGAAATCCGGTGCAGGCCTAAAAGACCGATATATTCATATCGATAAACACGCCTTACGAAAGCTTTCCGTGTAAACTGCTGCCGTTACGGCCGAAACCCTTCAGGATGCTTTTTATACCAGGCCCAGCCGTCCTTGCACATTTCTTCCAAACCGTACCGTGCAGACCATTGCAGCTCCTTACGCGCCTTATCGGCGTTTGCGCAGCACACGGGAACATCTCCGGCCCTGCGCTCTGCCATTTTTACGGGAATATCCGTACCGGCCGCCTTATTAAAGGCTGCAATAACTTCCAAAACCGAATAGCCTTTACCCGTGCCCAAATTAAAAAAGTCGAGCCCTGTAAAGCCCGTTTTTATTTTTTCGAGGGCGGCAATATGCCCCAAAGCCAAATCACAGATATGAATATAATCGCGGATACACGTTCCGTCTTCCGTATCGTAATCGTTTCCGAAAACGTTCAGGCAGGGGAGCTTACCCAAGGCGACTTGAGCGATATACGGAAAGAGGTTATTCGGTATGCCGCTTGGAAGTTCGCCTATATCCGCACTTTTATGTGCCCCGATGGGATTAAAATACCGTAAGGCGATTATGCTCCAGCTTTTATCCGATGCGGCAAGGTCTTGCAATATTTCTTCGGAAATAATTTTTGTTCTGCCGTAGGGGTTAGCCGCAAAGGTCGGTGCCGACTCAGGGATGGGCATAATCTCAGAATCGCCGTAAACGGTTGCCGAAGAACTGAAAATAAGTGTAAACACCTTATATTTTTTCATTGCGGATAAAAGATTGACAAAGCCTGCAATATTGTTTTCGTAATATTTTAAGGGATTTTCAACGGATTCGCCTACGGCCTTATAGGCGGCAAGATGAATGACCGCATCTATTTTGTTTTCGGAAAAAAAAGAAAAAACGGCCTCTTTCTCTTTTAAGTCAATATCGAATACACTTATATTTTTACCCGTAATTTTTTGTAAAACGGGAATTATGCCGCGATCCGCATTGGAAAAATTATCCAAGATGACAGGCTCAAACCCTTTTTGAACCAATTCCGTAACAATGTGCGAACCGATAAATCCCGCTCCGCCTGTAACTAAAATCTTTTTCACCGTTTACCTCTTCTTTATCTTATATTATTTTCATCTTACTTAAAATTGAATAAAAACGTTGTACGGCCGGCCCGGAGTACGGGTTTACCGCCTTGAACATCTAAACGTTAAATTTAAAAAACATTATATCGCCGTCTTGTACGGTATAGGTCTTACCTTCCTGACGGTAGCGGCCGGCTTCTTTGATTTTTTGTTCACTGCCGTACTTTACAAAGTCGTCAAACCCGTAGACCTCGGCCTTGATAAACCCGCGTTCAAAATCGGTGTGGATAACGCCGGCCGCTTTCGGAGCACTATCGCCTGCACGGATTGTCCATGCGCGGCACTCATCTTCGCCTGCGGTAAAAAAGGTCCGTAAGCCCATAAGGTGATAGGCAGCCCGCGCAAGCCGCGCAAGCCCCGACTCCTCCAAACCCGCCTCATTTAAAAAGGAAAGCCGCTCTTCATCGGTTTCAAGGTCTGAAAGGTCGGCCTCGAATTTTCCGCAGATAATAACGGCGTCGGCGTTTTCTTTTTCCGCTACTTTTTTTACGGTTTCGGTATAGGCGTTGCCGTTTTTCATACCCGCCTCATCGACGTTGCAGACATACATTTGCGGTTTCATCGTTATAAGATGAGCATCGTAGACGGCAGCCATTTCTTCCTTGCTTAAATCGGCAAGGCGGGCGCCGCGGCCCTCTTGCAAAAGCGGCCTGATTTTCTCGATAGCCTTTAAGGCAAGGGCGGCTTCTTTTTGCGCATCCTTGCCCATCCGCATACCCTTTTCCGCCCGCTCGGCGCGCTTATCCAAGGCACTCAAGTCGGCCAAGGCAAGCTCGATATTGATGGTTTCAATGTCGGAAGCCGGATCCACCCGTCCTGCAACATGTTCTATATCCTCATCATCAAAACAGCGCACCACGTGGGCGATAACGCCGACCTCGCGGATATGGGATAAAAACTGATTGCCTAAACCCTCCCCCTTCGAAGCTCCTTTGACAAGCCCGGCAATATCTACAAATTCGACGGTTGCAGGAACCGTTTTTTTCGGGTTAAAATAATCCGAAAGTTTTTTCAGCCTTGAATCGGGCAGGCTTACAATTCCGACATTCGGATCGATTGTACAAAAAGGATAGTTTTCCGCCTTGGCAGGCGCATTGGTCAGCGCCGAAAAAATAGTCGATTTTCCCACATTCGGCAAACCCACAATACCGCAGTTTAAAGCCATCGGTTAGTTCCCCCATATAAGCCGTTCCGGATCATACACATAAATGCCCTTTTTGGAACGTAAACTCAGCAATTCCCGAATTGCCCGCAAATCGGATATGTTTAATGCACTTAAAACGGAAAAATCCGCCTTTTCAAACATCGATTTTATGATTGTTTCTTTAAAGGTAAGCGGCTTTTTTATTTCTTTTACCGAATACCCGCCTGTCAGTTCGGCAAGCTCTGCCGCATAGGCGGCCGCATCATCAAGAGAACCGAGTGCATCGGCCAGCTTTAAAGTTACAGCCTGTTCCCCGGAATACACCCTGCCGCCTGCCAGATTTGCAACGGCATCAAACGGAATATTTCTTCCCTGCGAAACGGTTTCGATAAAGGTCTTATACGTGTGTAAAATTTCAAGCCGGCGAACCTGTATTTCTTCTTCGGTAGGGTCTTCATAAAAGGACGAATAGGGTTTTTGGCCCGAATATACGAGTTCCGACGTAATGCCGAGGTGCCGTTTTAAGGCAGTTTGAAAAGACGGTGCCGCTGCCAACACCCCGATAGAACCCGTTACCGTATACGGGCTTGCAAAAATATAATCGGCTGCGCTGGATATCCAATATGCGCCTGAAGCCGCCACCGAGCCCATTGAAACAACGACGGGTATCTGCGATTTTTTTGCCCTAAGAACGGCACGGCGTATTTCTTCCGATGCAAACACCTCACCGCCCCCTGAATCGATTCTAAGCACAATGGCCTTAACCTCAGGGTCTTCCAGCGCAAGATCGAAAAGGTCTACAATGTCCCCGCTTGAAGCACTCGATTCTCCGCCTGCATTTGCAGAAGACGCTATGGCCCCGCTTACATAAATAAGTGCAACCGAATCGCCTGAAAGCGCCTCTGCAAAAGTGGCATTATACTGTTCGTAACCGATAAGATTACCGCCGATTTGTGAAAGAACGTATTTTTCCGAAAAATCTTCTTCGACAGCCACATCGGTAACAAGCCCCTCTTTTAAGGCCGCCTCAGCACCGTTTCCGCCGTATTTTTTTATGACCGCCCCATTCTTTTCTGCAAAGTCCTTTATTACGGACACCGGCACTGCGCGGTTTTTGGAAATGTCGGCAGCGTAGCGGTTCCAAAGGCTGTCAAACATAGTCTTTAAATTGGAGCGTACATTTTGCGAAAGGCTGTCGCGCGAATAAGTTTCGGCTAAGCCCTTATAATCGCCTGCTTGCAGCACATTCCAGCGCATCCCGAATTTTTCTTCCATCCCCTTGTAAAACACGGGCCGAGAGGCAAAACCCGAAAACGAAACATCGCCTAAGGGGTCAAGACCGATCGTATCGGCATAAGAGGCTGCAAAGTATGAAGGAATGCCGTAATCGACGGAATACGCAATTATTTTTTTACCGGCTGCCTTAAACTGCTCTAAGGCCGCAGCAAGCTCGGTCAAATGTCCCGAAGAAAGACCGTCTGCACCTGAAAAATCCATATACAGTGCGGAAATACGCCTGTCAAAGGCCGCATTTTTTATCGCCTTGGTTATATCGCCCAGCCTAATCGCCGTGCTTTTATTTAATACGGACGACAGCCACGTAAAATTGTCCTCTTTCTGTTCGACAATAATTCCCGACGGATTTATGTACAAGGCAGAGTCGTCGGTTATATGTGCAGGCGCCTTTTTTTCGGGCTGAACCGACCCTATCACGCCCAAAACACTAAAAAAGAAAAAGAAAAAAACGACATTTATGATGATAAGCCTAAGACGGTTAATGCCCCGAAACAGGGTTCTAAAAAAACCGCCGTTTTTTTTCTTAAATTGATCTTCATTCATACTAACGAACCGCTCCTTGAAAAGCGAATACTAACAAAAAATACATTTTTTTGCAACAGTGCGTACTCCTTTGAAAAAAAGCGGCTCAAAGCCTTGCCGCATGGGGGAATACGGCAGAGTCAAGGCAAATTTGAAGCCATTATGTTAAAGGGCGCCTCTAAAAACATTAGTTTTTAAAGATGCCCTTTAGTTTTTTAGAGGTGAGTTTTGCTCACCGGTTTTCTGTTTTGGCAATAATGCCGATGATTGTTATAAAAACTCTGCAATTTTAATTTAAGAATGAGATGCAGGTTCATCCGCCGTTTTAGGATCCTGCCCGAATTCATTATCGCCGCGGATGCCTTCTTTTGTATAAAGTATCAGCAGCCAAATAGGCCCTGCGAGGGGAATAAATCCGATAAAGATCCAGTACCATTCCTTTCCAATGTCGTGCAGCCGCCTTACGGCAACGGCCAGACTCGGAACAAGAATTGCAAGACCATAAACGGTGGAGATTATTTTAATTCCCAGTACACCATCGATTATTACTGCAAACAGATTAAAAAGGGCATTGAATAACAAAAACATCCAAAATTCCTTTCTACGGGCGCGGCCTTCAAATCCTGCATAATTTTTTACTACAGCCAAATACCAATTCATCATATACTCCTTATATTGACAGTATAATAAATGGAGCTTATCATAAATGCGGTAAAAAGTCAATTTGCCGGCGAGATATGTTTCTTTTATCCGTAATTCCCGCTTCCCTTCATCTTGTTTTTAATATGCTGGTTTGTTATAATTGACAGTGCCGTTTACGGTTTGCCTTAAGGGCATTGCGGCGGCTCTTGCGAGTGCACGCATGCGAGTACACAGGGGCTGTCCGTTTGTGCGCAGCACGCGATTGTTCTCCCCCGAATAAATCCTAAGACCCATTCAGAAACTTCAGTTTTGAAACAGGTCTTTTGTATCCATTCCGGTATGGAGCTCAGGAATGCCGTAGGTAATCGGGGTTTACGTGTGCGGCCTGCACCTGTGTGTAGACTGTCTACACTTATGTCCGCAGTTTATGGGCTTATGCACCCATACCATACGGGTCTATGCGCCCATAGTTTATGGGCTTATGCGCCCATACCGTATGGGTCTATGAGTCCGCAGTTTATGGGGCTGCGTGCCCGTATTTCAGGAAGCTATGGCTTCACACTTCACGGAGTTGTATTTTCGTGTTGCGGGGGGAGGGGCTTACCCGATTACGGCCTGCTGTGGCGGAAAGGCCGGCTGCATTACCGAACCGTACATTTCAAGCGGCCGATATATTCGACGCAGGTATCGAGACCCTTTGCCAAATCAGTCAGGTCTTGCACGATGACCTTATCGGGGCGGAGCGGTTTAGGGCTATAAGGCATACTTGAAAAATCTTTTGCCGAATAAAAAAGCGTGTATTCATCCGAAAGTCTTTCTTCTTTAACCTCACCGAAACGGCCGTCCCAGCCGACTTCTTCCCCGATCAAAAAGGCTCCGAGGTCTTTTAAGTCTGCGGCAGCCATAACGCCGGAGGAAAAGGTTTCACTGCCGATTAAGCAAAAAAGTTCGGCTCCTTTTTTGGAAAAATCTTTTAAGGCTGCAAGCAGGGGATTTATCACGCTGCTGTCTCCGCCTCCATTATGCCGCAAATCGACGATTATTTTTGCAGGCACTTGTTTTCCGATTTTTTCGGTTATGGCGGAAATAAAGGCGTTCATCGGCATATCGGGTGCTTCGGCACACACGTTATATTGAATAAACAAAATACCGTTTTGTAAAATGTCGGCACGGTAATAGCCGGACCGAAACAGGGTCGGTGCAAATCTGCCGAAAGCGGGCCGGTACAGTTTGTTTCCGTTTTCGGAAAAATCGACATCAAGTGTTTTAACCTCGCCCGATAAAATATCTTTTACGGTTACGGAAACTTTTTTCTCCGATTCGGTGCAGCCCGTAAACGATAAATTCGAAAAAAAGCGGCATTCGTAATGCGCTTGCAATTCGGCATAGCCTTCGGTGTCATAACAGATAAACGGATACAGCCGCGACAAGACGGTTTTTATTCCGATACCGTTGATTGCGATAAGCTCCTTTCCGGCAAGTTCCGCATACCGATCTGAGGTTTGCACTATTACCGAATGTCCGCCGTACGGCAGCACGAAAAACGGCAGTGCTTTTTTTTCAGCAGGCAGCCTGATAATCCGCGTGTGGGAATCCCCAATGGACGCGGTTAGTTTGCGCAGCAAAAAATATTGTTCGGTTGTGTTTTTTTCGCCCCATGTCTTTTTTAAGGTTTCGATTTCTGCGGCGAATTTCTTTTTAGAGATTTTCGTGAACGGGTTCGGGTGTTTGTTCCGTATGCAATTATTCAAATTGCTAATAATATCTTGTTCGCTGTTTTGCGCAGCACTCCATACCGAAACGGTGTACAGGATAGCAAAAATTGCCAAAAGCTTTTTCATACGGCCCATTATAGAATAAACGCGCGGAAGAGTCAAAGACCGGTTTTGCAGATAACATATCAGCGCACGTTATCCATTCATTTGTAATGCGTTCTCTTGTAATTCGGCGGGGAACGTGGTATACTGCCGAAAGATTGATTTTAGCAGGGAGAGTATATGTTAGCAGTATATATTATTGTAATAATTGCGGTTATCATTCTTTTTTCGATAGCTGTGGTGGTACCGGAGCAGGAATGTTATGTCATCGAGCGTTTGGGAAAATACGCTAAGTCCCTGACAGCCGGTTTTCACGTTCTTACGCCTTTTGTCGATAGAATTGCCTACAAGCAGAATTTGAAAGAAGAAGCGCTTGATGTCGATCCGCAGGTTTGCATAACGGCAGATAATGTGCAGGTGCAGGTTGACGGAATTCTGTATTTGAAGATTTTCGATCCGGTCAAGGCCAGTTACGGGATAGACAATTACCGGTATGCGGTCGCCCAGCTTGCAAAAACGACGATGCGCAGCGAAATAGGAAAGCTCGAGCTCGACAAAACCTTTTGCGGGCGGGAAAGTATAAACGATAATATCGTCAAGGCGCTCGATGAGGCCTCTGACAACTGGGGGATCAAGGTTACCCGTTACGAAATACGGGATATTACTCCGACGAGGACAATTCTTGAAGCGATGGAACGCCAAATGCGTGCCGAACGCGAAAAGCGCGCAAACATCCTTTCCAGCGAGGGGCGGCGCGAGTCCCGCATCAATATTTCTTTGGGAAAGAAACAGGAAGCCATCAACAAGGCCATGGGCGAAAAACAAAAGAAAATCAATCTGGCCGAGGGCCGCTCGAAGGCTATCGAAATTACCAGTAATGCCACGGCCGAGGGGTTAAAACTGATCGCGCTTGCCTTATCCGAGCCGGGCGGTAAAACCGCCATGGGCATACGGCTTGCCGAAAACTACATTCAGCGGTTTGAAGACCTTATCAAAAAATCGGATATCGCCGTCTATCCCGACAATGTCGCGGGGCTGGCTGCGGTTGCGGATATCATCAAAACGGCAGGAAAGAACGTCAAGACTACGGGAGGCACACATGCTTAGGCACATCGATTCGTTTTTACATTTAGGTATTATATTGGGCGTTTTTGCCGTCGTATTCATCGCCGCCCTGTTTAAGAGTATTCGGGTGGTTCCGCATAAAATGTCGCTGATTGTAGAACGGCTTGGAAAATATCACAGTACGCTGGAGGCGGGGTTTCATATCCTGTTTCCGTTTATCGATAAGGTGCGGTACCGACAAAACTTAAAAGAGCAGGCCATCGACGTTCCCGCTCAAGACTGTTTTACAAAGGATAACGTACAGGTACGCATCGACGGCATTCTGTATTTGCAGGTATTTGACCCCATCAAGGCCAGTTATGGGATCAAGGATTACCGTTATGCGACTATTTTGCTGGCGCAAACTACGATGCGTTCCGTTGTGGGGCAGCTCGACTTGGACGACACCTTTGAGGCGCGGGAACAGATAAATGCGCAGGTTGTTAAGGCTGTTGACGAGGCCTCCGATCCGTGGGGCGTAAAGGTTACGCGCTACGAAATTCAAAATATCCGCGTTTCGGACTCGATTATGGACGCAATGGAAAACCAGATGAAAGCTGAGCGGGAAAAAAGGGCCGAGATTGCCCATTCGGTCGGAGAGATGGAAACCGTCATTAACCTGTCGAGGGCGGCTTATGAAGAAGCCGTTAATATCAGCGAGGGCGAAAAAGAACGGATGATAAACGAGGCCGAAGGACAGGCTACGGAGATCGTCGAAGTTGCCCGCGCCACCGCCGAGGGTATCAAAAAGATTGCAGCTTCTACACAGCTGCAAGGCGGAATCGAGGCGGCGAAGCTCACCGTTTCGCAAGAATGGATAAGCGCCCTCGGTTCTATGGAACACAATGCAAAAATCGTGATGACCGCCGACTTAACCGACATCAAAAAAATGACGCTCGGCACGGTTGACGCGTTAATGCAATAGCAGCTTTTTCGGTGCGCGGTTTGCAGAATGCCGTTTTTTGCAAAGCCGCCGGCACCAAAGAGGGGCCTTTCTGACCGGGACTGCCGTTCGAACTGCGGATCAACCGCCGCTTGCAGTTCCGGCAGGCCTCATTTTCCGGTCTAAGAGTAAGCCCCCGAAGGCTTAAGACCGAAGGTTTTACGGCTTTTTTATATCGTACGGTTTATTCAATCGTATATTCGATAAAGCCTTCGGCCTTGCGCGTAATAATCTCGCCGATTCCCGCCCTGACCGTCCTGAAATTCTTGTAACAAATATCTTCCATGCCCTGACCCGTAAGTGCGTTATGGCACAGGGCTACATCGATATCGGTGCCGGTAAAATCGTTTTCAAGATTTTTAAAATACTGCACGACATCGCCTGCAAACACGGCCTCAATTTCCGCCGTATCTCCCGTTTCTTCACAATATTTTTTATAATTGAAAATCTTATGCTTCAGTTTTTCGATTAGTTCAAATTTTTCAATTCTGAACAACACCTTGTAATGCATAAGGCCTCCTATAATTTATGGATTTTTACAGAATATCTTTTTTGACCGATGTAAAGAATACTGCACACCCGATTGCCCGCCTTTTAAAGCCGCTCTTCCCAGCGTTTTCTGCTCCCCTTTACTTTCAGCAAAATGGGAATCATGCTAAAGTCAAGGTCGCGGCGGATTCTATTTTGTAAGTAGCGCAGGTAGGCGCCTGTAACGCAGTCGGGACGGTTTGCGAACAACAGAAATTCGACGGGACGCGTTTTTGTTTGTACCATATATTTGAAGGTGAAGGAATTCCGTTTGCCTTGAGGCGGCGGAGAAGCTTCAAGCCAATCCCGAAGCGCAAGGTTTAAGGCGGATGTTTCGACGGTTTTTGTAAGCTGTTCAAACATTTTAACGGCTGTGTTTAAAAGGTTTTTAACGCCGCTTCCGGTGTTTGCAGAAATGGCGATAACGGGTGCGTATTCCATTTTGCCGAACATAACCTTGATGTTTTCTTCTTCGGTTTTAAAGGCATGTTTTGTCTGCTCCATTAAATCCCATTTGTTTAACACAAAGATGACGCCTAGCCCTCGGTTTGTCGCCTGCGCGATAATTTTTTTGTCTTGTTCGGAAAGACCTTCTTGTGCATCTATTATGTGAAAGACAATATCCGCTTTATCCATGCTTTTGATAGAGCGCACCACAGAGTAATATTCTATATCTTCGTTTATCTTCGCCTTTCTTCTTATGCCGGCCGTATCTTGAATAACGAAGTGTTTATTTTTATAAGTGAACGCTCCTTCAATAACATCGCGGGTTGTTCCGGGTATCCTTGAGATGATCGATGCGGAAGATGAGCTTAGATAGTTTGCTAATGTTGACTTTCCCGTATTGGGTTTTCCCACAATGGTAATGCGGATTGTATCGTCTTCAGAACTTTCTGCTACGGCGCCGAAATTAAGCCCTTCGGTTAATATGCCGGAAAGCTCTGCAACATTATCGCCGTGCTCGGCGCTTATAAAGGTCAGTGTTTTAAAGCCGTATTCGTAATAGGTACACGCTTCGGCGGTAAAACGGCCGCCTTCCGTTTTGTTAACCGCGGCGACTAGCTTATCAAAGTAGGGGCGCAGGAATTGTATAAACTCTTCATCTTCGGGGGTTACAAGGCCTGCATCTAAAAGAAGTAAAATTCGGTCGGCCTTTTTTAATGCTTCGGCGGTTTTTTCCTTAACGAGATCGTCTATGGCATCTTCAAAAGCATCGCCGCTTCTTGTCAGTTTAAAGCCTCCCGTATCCGTAAGCAAAACGGGCTTGCCGTTTATAAAGGCCTGTTCTTCTATAGGGTCTCGGGTTACGCCGGGTGTCGGGTCGGTAATGGCTCTGCGTTTTTTTAAAAAGCGGTTAAACAAGGTCGACTTGCCGACGTTGGGGCGGCCTGCAATGACAATTCGCGGAAGATTTTTGTATTTTTTTCCGTAATCGAATTCCAGCTCTTGCTCTTCTTGGGCGTCTTCCGGATTCTTGTTCATTGTTTTAAAACCTCCCGTACCCTCTCCCGTATTTGTTTTGCAGAATTAAGCGGCTTAATGCTTTTATACAGTTTTTCAGCTTCTTTTACGCTCACCTTTTCCATAAACTTCTGCATTTTCAATATTTTGCCGGCAGGCACACTAAAATGCCGCAAGCCCATTCCCAAAAGCAAAAAGGCGGCATCTTCGTGCGAAGCCATTTCTCCGCACATCGAAACCAAATGCCCTGTTTGATTTTTTATAAATTGTTTTGAGTCTATAACATATTTTATAAGCCTTAAAACCGAAGGCTCAAAATAGTTTGCAAGGGCGGCAACCTTGGTGTTTTCCCTGTCGGCGGCCATTGTATATTGAATAAGGTCGTTTGTTCCGATGGACATAAAGTCCACCAGCGGGGCGTAAAGGTCGGCTGCAACGGCGGCGGACGGCACTTCTATCATAATGCCGAGCCCGAGATTTTCTGCAATGGGAATACCGGCCGATTTGCATTCTTTTTTACATTCTTTTATGAGGTTTTTTACCTCTATGATTTCTTCGGCATGGGAAATCATCGGGATTAAGATATAGACGTTGCCTAAGGCTCCGGCGCGCAAAATTGCCCGTATCTGTGTTTTAAAAATATCCCGGTGTTCAAGGCAATAGCGCACAGCCCTCCAGCCGAGCAGCGGATTTAATTCGCCAAGGTTTTTTTGCTCGCCTATCATCTTATCGGCGCCGACATCGAAGGTGCGGATAACAACAGGCTTTTTTCCCATTGCTTCTATGACCTGCTTATAGGCTTCGTATTGCTTATCTTCTGCAGGAATTTTTCCGTCTTCTAAAAATAAAAATTCGGAGCGGAAAAGTCCGATGCCGTTTGAAATTGTTACGAATTTGTTTTTGATTTCTTCGGGGAAGGCGATGTTAGCATTTACTGAAACCTCTACACCGTCGCTCGTTGTGATAGTCAGCCGTTCGGTATAAGACTTTTGCCGTTCAAAAAGTTCCCTTACGTCCGCATTCCGTTTTTCTATTTTTTTTTGGTATGCATTTATTTCGGCTTCAGGCGGATTAAACAAAACAAAACCGCGGTCGGCGTCTATAATTGCCGGCATGTTCGGCCGGGCAAAATCCATACAGCCGTTTACACCGACTAGCATCGGGATATTCCATGCCCGCGCCATAATTGCGATGTGGCTGGTAACGCCCCCTTCTTCTATGACGACGCCTGCAACCTCCGCATTTTTTATTAAAAGCGCTTCGGAAGGTTTTATTAAAGAAGCTGCAATGACTGCACCCTTGGGAACCTTTTCAAAACGGTTAAGCTGCGCTGTTCTTGTTGCAAGAAGATGGGCAAAAACGGAGTCAAAGGCGTCTTTGATATCATCGCAGCGGAGCATAAAATCTTTATTTCCGGAAGCCTGTAAAAGCTGTACCGTTTCTTCTATTTTTTTCTTTAAGGCAAACTCGGCGTTCATCTTATCGTTTTCGATTTCCGACAATACATCTTTTAGAAACGAAGTGTCAGAGAGCATCATAATATGCGTGTTTAGAATGTCGCTCATCGTTTTTCCGCCGTCCGGAGCATTGGAGATAAGCTGCTGCAGTTCGCTTTTTGCCGCTTCAACCGCTTGTTCAAGTCTTTTTTTATGCAGCTGAACTTCACTTTCTTTTATGCCGTAAACTGGAATAATGGGTTCAATCGAATCGCTTACGCAATAAAGCCGTCCTGCGGCAAGGCCGTCCGAGGCTATCAGGCCGTTCAGTTTTTTCATGTGCTCATTATATAGAAAAAGGCTTTTTTTGAATAGGGGAACCGGCGTGGGGAGTAGGGCACACCCGCAGAAAAAACCTCTTCCCTATATTCCGTTTTTATGATAAAATCTTTTTTGCTTATGGAAAAGAGTGATACTATGCCCGATGAGGTTTTTAATGTTTTGCTGTATCTTTCACGCCTTTCGATGGACAAGGATGAAAGCCGCATTTTATCATCGCAGGTAAGTAGGCTGATTGGTTACTTTAAACTGCTGGATAAATTTTCGGATGATTGTTCCGATAATTCTATGTACCGCACTCACGATGAAAACGATTTGCGCTCAAATGTAATAAAGGAGAGTTTACCCCAAAGTGGTTTAAAAACGATGACTTCGGAGTATATGGACAATTATTTTAGAGTGCCTAAGGTCTTAGGTTCCGGCGCTTAAAGCGAGGCCTTCATGATAACGGGTTTAACGCTCATACAATTAAAAGAAAAACTAAAAAAAGGCGAGCTTACGTCTTTACAAATTATTAAATCCTTTAAAGAAGAATACGAGGCAGATTTAAAAAGCCCTGTACCGCTAAACGGTTTTTTGGAGTTCTTTGATGATGCTGAAGAAAATGCAAAAAAAGCCGACGCACTTATAAAGCAAGGTGTTTCCTTTGAAGAAAAGCCTCTTTTGGGTCTTCCTGTTGCAGTTAAAGATAATATTTCGATGAAGGGAAAACTTTGTACCTGTTGCAGCCGAGCCTTACAGGGATACTATCCGCCTTTTAATGCAACCGTAATAGAAAGACTCGTTAATGCAGGTGCCGTTTTAATGGGGCGCACCAATATGGACGAATTTGCAATGGGCTCTTCTACCGAATTTTCCTGTTACGGCCCCTCGCATAATCCTATTGACCGGGACAGAACGCCCGGCGGAAGTTCCGGCGGTTCGGCTGCGGTTGTCGCGGGAAATCAGGCTCCTTTTTCTTTGGGAACGGAAACGGGCGGCTCCGTGCGGCTGCCGGCTTCCTACTGCGGTGTCTACGGCTTAAAACCAACCTACGGGCTTTTAAGCCGCTACGGGGTAACGGCTTTTAGCTCATCGCTTGATCAGGTCGGCCTTTTTGGTAAACAAGCCGCCGATATTGCCCTTGCCCTTTCGGTAATGGCAGGAAGGGATCCCTTGGATGAAACCTCGGAAGACACCGATTTTTCTTCCCTTGCAGTTTTAAATCCGTATGCAAATCAGGAAATTGCCAAAATGAAATTCGCCGTTCCAAAAGAATTTTTACATTTGGAAGGTTTGGATGCGGAAGTAAAAACAGTTTTTGACGGCGTTTGCTCATGGATTTTAAGCTTAGGCGCAAAAATAGAAGAGGTTTCAATTCCCGTTTTGGAAGCATCCATCGCGGCCTATTACGTACTGGCCATATCGGAAGCGGCAAGCAATCTTTCCAGAATTGACGGTATCCGTTACGGCTACAGGCAGGATGAGGGAAAGGGCTACGACGAACTGTATGTCCAAACAAGGTCAAAGGGCTTTGGCCCCGAAGTTAAGCGCCGCATTATAACGGGTAATTACGTACTTTCCAAAGACTTTTCAGGGGACTGTTACGAAAAAAGCCTGAATGTGCGGGCAAAAATCGAAAAAGATGTCAATTCGGTACTCAATGAATACGATTTTATTATTTGCCCGACAAACCCTGCCCCGGCATTCAAATTAAACGAAAAAGTCAATGACCCGATGGCAATGTATCTTTCCGACTTTTTTACCACCTTTGTAAATATCGCCCGCGTGCCTTCGCTTTCTGTTCCGGCGGGCAAAACGAAAACGGGCCTACCGATAGGAGTTCAATTTTGCGGTGCCCGCTTTTCCGAAGAGCGGATATTAAAACTTGCCGCAACATGGGAAAAAAGAAACTGAAAATGCTCCGGCGGTAATTTATTTTAGGCAAAATAAAAAGCCCTTAATTTTCTTCCTGCTCGGCTATAAAGGCCTTTGCTTCGGCAATTACCTCTTCTGCGGTTTTACCGGAAATGGGGGCGTAATGGTCGAACGACATTTCAAAAGAACCGGTACCGCTTGTCATGGAACGCAAATCTATGGCATAGCGCAAAAGCTCCTTGTGCGGCACTTGAGCCTTTATTTCTTCTATGCCGTTTGATAGGGCTGCCTGGCCTAAAATTCGGCCGCGCCGGGAAGAAAGGTCGCTCATTATATCGCCTAAATAAGCGGTATCTACAAAAACGGTTAAATCCATAACCGGTTCCAGCAAAATCGGCCCTGCATTCCGCATTGCATCTTTAAAAGCATTCCGAGCGGCAATCTTAAAAGACATTTCCGAAGAATCGACGGGGTGTTCTTTACCGTCAAGCACGGTTACCGCAACATCGACGACAGGATAACCGGCGGAGACGCCTTTCTCCATTGCTTCCAAAACGCCTTTTTCAACGCCCGGAATATAACCTTTAGAAATGGCTCCGCCGAAAACGGCATTGGTAAACTTGTATTTTTCGCCGCGGGCAAGCGGTTCAATCGCCAAAACGACCCGCCCGAACTGACCGTGCCCGCCGGACTGCTTTTTATGTGTATATTCGGCCTGCGCCTTGCGCTGAACGGTTTCACGGTAGGCAATGCGCGGAATAGAAGTCTCAAGCTCTATCTTCGACTGTTTTTGTATTTTGTCCAAAACGATGGCCGTGTGCAAATCTCCCATTCCGGAAAGTACGTTTTGCTTTGTTTCTGCATTAAACTGAAACGAAAGGGTCATATCTTCTTCGCAGGCCTTAAAAAGCTGTTCGCTCATTTTATCATCGTTTTTTTTATCTACGGCGGAAACGGCAAGCGAATAAATGGGTTCGGGAGTACGCAGCCTGATAAACCGGACGGCATCGGGATAGGCGGCAATAGTATCGTTCGTTTTTATGTTGACAAGTTTTACCAAAACGCCTATATCTCCTGCCGAAATTTCTTTAATTTCGGTAAGCTTTTTGCCAAGCGGCCGGTACATCTTTCCAATCCTTTCTTTTTTTTGTTCCCTTAAATTATACACCTCCGAATCGGCTGTAAGCGTTCCCGTAATAACTTTGACATAAGAAAGGCGGCCTGAAAACTGTTCGTTTGAAGTTTTTATGATTATGGCGGATAAGGGGGCAGACTGATCGACCTTAACGGAAATTTCCTGATCTTCCTTATCCAAGCCCCGCTCAAGGCTTCCTGTAGGAGAGGGCACTATTTCACTTATAAAATTTAAAAGAGGGGCTAAGCCTGCATTATTGAGCGCCGAACCACAGAATACGGGTACAATTCTATTGTTCTCTAGGGCAAGCTTTAAGCCTTCACAAATCTCTTTGGGGCTAAGCTCTCCTTCATCAATAAATTTGACTAAAAGCTCCTCATCGCCTTCTGCAGCAGCGCCTGCGAGCACCTCCAAAGCGTCTTTATAGGCCGCCTTATACTGTTCGGGAATCGGTATTTCACTTTCTTTTCCGTTTTCGTTCTTGTACGCCATCCCGTGCAAAACATCGATAACGCCTTCAAAGCTTGTTCCCGCCCCCATCGGAATGGTAACAGGGAAAACATCGACCTTAAACTGTTTTTTTACATCGGTTAAACAGTTATTGAAGTCCGCCCTTTCTTCGTCCATTTTATTCGCAAAAACCAAACGGGGCTTATTGCGCCGGTCAAGGTCGCGCCAATACTTTATTGTTTCGATTTGAACACCGGAGCGGCCGTCCAAGACGATAAGCGCCGTTTCGGCGGAACGGAAGGCTGCAATAACCTCACCTATAAAGTCGGAAGAACCGGGCGTATCCCAGATATTTATGAGTTTTCCGCCGTATTCAAGGTTTACCAAAGAAGAATAAATAGATATCTTTCTGTCTATTTCTTCTTGCGTATAATCGGTAACGGTTTTTCCCGAATCGACGGGTTCCGCTTTGCCGATTGCCCCTGCGGCAAAAAGCAAATGTTCTACAAGGCTTGTTTTGCCCGACTGCCCATGTCCTGCTACGGCTATAGTTCTGATAGTATCGGTTGAAAATCCCATAAAAACTCCTTTGAGCATTTTATCCGCCTTATAAAGATACACAAGGTTAGGCGGCGCGCTTATAGTATAAGGATACACCATAATGAAAAAAATAGCAACAAAAGGGCTCTTATTTTTTACCGTGAAAAACTTAAGACTATCCTGAGCCGGCTTTTTAATGTGTGATTGGTAATTGAATTAACAATTACTTAGATGTTTTCCGCTTCTTTTAGAGTTGAGCCTGTCGGTTACATTATCTTTTTTAAAGATGTAGAGAAAAAAGACTAAAAATCACAAGACGAATGCCGAAACAAAAGGTTTAAATCAAAAACCCGCTGTACGGACGGCTAAAAAAATAATGGGTTATCAAGGTAGGCGGAAATAACCATAAAGGAATCAAGGTAGCCCGATTTTACCTTTTTTGCGTAAATACGGACATGGACGACCCGCTCGTCTTCTTCATCCTCCCATTTTTTTCCGCCAAGTTCGATATAATCGTTGGGCGAAAAACCGGTTTCGTCGGCAAAACTGCCGGGTATAACAGCGGAAACGCGGTAGGCTTTTTTTCGGCCTGAAGGCTCCAAATAAAATCCGAAAAGGGGCAGCATAACCCTTTCATCGGTATCCTTTTTGCAAATTTCCTTTCCGGGAAACTGCGGCCGCTCCATGCAAAGCACAAGCCATTCTTCCGGCTCATACAAATCGTCTTTCTTTTTTTCGTAGCCTTTAACTTTTATAATCGTATTGGGAGCAATGTCTAAAAGAATGGCCTGAATTTCTTCTATGGTTCTTACTTCTGCGCCGTTTACATGCGTAATAACACTGCCTTCTTTTATGCCGGAAATGGATAAGGGGCCGCCTGGAAGGATATACGAAATTTCAACGCCGTTTTTATTTTCGATTTTTTTAGCTCTTCCGTAACCGCCAAGCCAGCTGTGCTTTACCTGTCCGCCTGCATATAAATCGGGCAGGATATTTTTTAAAAGCTCTACCGGAATGGCAAAATTTAAACCTTCCTGTTGTTCAAGTCCTGCAAACACGACAGCTTGAACCAGCCCCTTATCGTCTACAATCGGGCCGCCTGAGTTGCCGTGATTAACCGCAGCGTCTATCTGAAGAATATCGACCATGGAAAAAAGCCTGCGGTATTTTGTGGAAACAATTCCCGATGTCAGCGTTTTTTCAAGGCCTGCAGGCGAGCCGATCGCATAAATACGGCTTCCAATATCAAGCTTTTTTGAAGAGCCTAATTCAAAAATAACGTCGGGCGTAATTTCCGTTTTGACCAAGGCTAAATCAAATAAGGGATCCCAGCCTATAACCTTTGCCGATATTTTTACATCGGGATTATGGGGAGATTTTATGTATAGTTTTGAATAGCCGTTGTATTTGGGGTCAACCTCGCTTTTTATAACGTGATAGTTTGTAATAAAATATCCTCTTCTATCGATAAAGAAGCCTGAACCTATGGCTATGTTACTAAAACCGATACCCCTTTCTATACGCATTCCGTTATCTATCCATACGGTTACCGTACCCTGTATCATTTCTGCAGTGGTTTTAGGAAAATACTGCATACGGCTTAACTCAGCCTTTCCGGATGCGCTTTCGAGCAAAATGCCGTTTCCATCATTTTTCCACATAAGAGCCCTTTCGGTAAAAATGCGCTGTTCCGTCCAGCCGCTGGGTGTTTTGCCTATAACCGCAAGGTTTCTAAAAAGAGTTAATGCGGCGTTCCAGTCCTTTTTTTCGATACAGCTTGAAAAGTCAGAATCGGCTTGAGTTACGGCCTTAGCCCTTAAAGCTTTGACCTCTTCAAAGCCGCCTGCATTTTTTGTAAGTATTTCGGCACGGATAAGCGCTTCGGCGGTTTTTCCGTTTTTAAGCAGTTTTTCCGCATAAGCGGTTTGATAAAGGACGCTCGATTTATCCGAATAATCCACATAGACATGCGCCTTTTCTGCCGTCTTGCATGCCGAAAACAGCAAGAAGGAAAAAAGAAAAAGCGTAAGCGCTATTTTATTCTCTGATAATTTCTGCAAAAATGTATCCCCCAGACTTGATGGCATAAACTTCTCTTGCGTTTATTGTAAACACGTATGAAACAACCGGAACCTCTTTTTGGTTAAATATTTCTATGATTTTTTCATTTACCTTTGCAGGTAAATCTGGTGCTTTTTTAAGCCAATATACAGGCCCCTTTCCGGAAGGAATGAGTTTCTCTTTTTTGTTTCCGGTATAAAGTTCGAAGGGTTCGTCTTTTACATAGGTAACCGTTACTTTTGCATTGGTTTTAGGATGAAGCCATTCGGTTTTTGAATTACCGTTGGAATACCGGACATAAGCAATTTCGCTTTTTCCGTCTTCGTTATCGTCCCATGTTTTTGTAACGGAAGAATCGGATGCGTACCGTTCCGTGTATTCATACAGTTTATTTTTATTTAAGTCGATAGAGATGGTTTTTAATGCATCTTTCGTGTTATACTCCACCCTTGTTTCAAAATAACCGTCCCCATCTTGGTCTATGTTTTCAAGTGCTATAAGGCCGTTTTTGTAATTTGCAGCTGAATATATTTTACCGTCTATACTTACTTCGTCCGTTACGGCAAGCCCCTTATCGAAAAAGACCTTTTTTACGGCGCCGGTCAACGCAGGATCCGGCTGTTCGCGGTATATACACGAATGAACCAAGACGTTTTCGCGCAGCGCTTGTACCGTCTTTTCAAGATGAAGGGTAAAAAAGGCCTCAAAGCGCTCTTCGCTATCGAAAAGTCTTAAATTCAATTCTTTTAAGCTGACGGGAGCCCATTTTAAATCCAAGGGGCGCAGAGCGTACATAGTTTCTCCCTGTGTAAAGGTTTTAAGAGACGGATATTGGTCGTAGACGGCTGTGTATGCCTTTTTTTTGCCGTAAATTGTTCGGGGTATGCCGAAGTCGCATTCAATTATATAATCAGGGTATCCGTCCTGCGAAATATCGAATTCGCCCGTCAACGGCCTGCCGTTTTTATAATAGACAGCCGAATCGGCAATCATATCGTTATTTGCATCGTCTAAAACAAGCCCTTCATATAATTGCAAAAATGAGCGTATTTGTTCCCGAACGGAAGGATTGCCCACGGATTTTAACAGCTCTACAAGGTGTTTTTCGTACATGGTATGAACAAGAACCGTCTTATTCAAAAGAGGGTTATGATAGTAGGACTTCATATTTAAAAATTCGTCTACGGCAGTTTGCTCGTCGATTATGCCGTAATGCAGGCACAAAAGCGTCGAATAAGCATGATTATACAGCGCTTCCGGCTCATAGGCGCCGTTAAACGGCATATACATACTGCGGTAGATTTTTAAACGGCGTATATTTTCTTCCGATTTTGATTCAAAAGGGCTTGCAAAAACCAAAAGACTGGGGTCTTGCTCCTGCCATGCATAAAGCCGCGAAAGGATATGATTTGCAAGGCCGCGTCCGGAAGCGGTAATTTTTTTACCCGTTTCGCGGAAAAAAAACAATTTCGGAAAGCGCGGATCCAATGCCCAGCGGCTCATCGCACCGGAAATGACGGAGCGCGCATCACCGTCCCGGCCTAAACCGTAAAAGGAAGCCGCCCGTATATAGTCGCTGTCAGCCGAGCTAAAAGGTAATAAGCGTATAAGGCGCAAAGCTTCGTTATAGCGGCGCATTCGGTAATTGGCTTTTGCAGCCAATAAGCGGGCGGCATTTACGTCGTAAAACCGCCATAAAAGCCCGTCGGCACAGGCTGCTTCGGATTTTTCCAAAACCTCTGCAAGAGGCCTCTTTAGTTTTAAGCTGCAAAGGGCTTCTAAATATAAAAAGTCCGCCGTGTTTGGGTCGTAAACGCTTCCGAGCTGGGCTTGAAAAAGAGCCTGCTCGAATTTTCCGTCGGTATAAAGAGCGGCAGCGTCTTGTAAAGCCGCAACTGCCGCCGAAACATTTACAGAACCTATTCCGCCCTCCGATTGAGAAAATAAAGAGCAGCAAAAAAATATAAAACTTAAAATAACCGCTTTATTTTTATCAATAACCTTCACTTTTTTCTCCTGTCAGACATTGCATACCAATTTTTTTTACCTAAGGCGGAACCGAATATTCCGCAGATAAGACCTTTCTCTTCGATTATCGGCAAAATATTCCGTTTTTCGTAGTCCAGCCCCCATTCATTTATCAGTTTTTTTACCGCTTTTTTACCGAGCTCCTGCCTAAAAAACGTATCGCCGGGAAGACGTGAGCGTATGCAAAACGGCGGCTTAAAGGGGCCTAAGCCTTCCTTTCCTCCTGCCGGATGGTATAAAAAAAAACCTACGTCCGTCTTTGTAACATCGAAAATACCTGCCGGCGTAGCGACGCGGCCTTCCTTTTCAACCCATACCGAATAAAACCGTTCAGGGATTGTATCCGCATTTTCTTCCATCCCTTTAAAGAGAAACAAAGAGCTGCTTTCTTTTTGAAAAGAAAAACCGCCTGAAAAAACAGCCGGCCTTTTTTCCGAAACAGCCGCAAGATTTTTAAAAACCGAATGGGGAACCCGCTCCATGGCACTGAGAAGATTAAAGCCCTCTTTTAAAAAAAGGATTTTAAAGACTTCTTCCATTTCCGTAAAAGCCTTAAAGTCCGTAACCGCTTTTATAAGACCGTTTTTTTCACTTCTTTGTACCGACCAAGCGGCTTTCTTTTTTTTATACTGCGAAAGCACAAAGGCGTTTTCGGCTTTTATCTTTTCCACAGTTTGAAAAAGTCCCTTTTCCCAGCCGCCGAAAACTGCGGATAGAGCCGGCACAAGGGTGCTGCGGATTTTATTTCGAAGATACTCCTGCGAGCTGTTTGAAGCATCTTCGCGCCAGCATATATTTTTAAGGCGTAAGTACTCTTCTATTTCGTTCCGTTCTAAGCCGAGCATCGGCCGCAAAAACATATCCCGCCTTTCTGCAATTCCGGTAAGGGCTGTTCCATCCGCCCCTTGAAAAAGGCGCATAAGGACGGTTTCAAAATAATCACTCCGGTTATGCGCCGTTAGAATATACGAGGCGCCGCAAAGCTTAGCTTCTTTTTTAAATGCACGGTACCGCAAAAAACGGGCGGCTTCTTCAACACCCTTTTTTCTGCATAATGCAGTATTTAAAACTTCGCCTTCTGCAAGTACCGTAACCGTACATGGAATGCCAAGTCCGGCACAGCAGCTGCAGACAAATTCAGCGTCGCCTGCGCTTTCGGCTTCGGGCCGGATATTATGATTTACGGTGATAACCGATATTTCGCATCTGAGCCTTTTTTTTAACTCGTTAACAGCCATGAGCATGGCCGTAGAATCCGCCCCGCCCGATACGGCAAGCAATAAGCGAATAGGCTTTTTTCCCCTATGGGAAGACAGGGCTGCATTAAGGCTTTTAAAAATATTTGTTAAAACGGCGTGTTTCATTATGAGCTTCCATTTTACATAATTTACGGCAATGGTCAACCGTGCCGGTAAGGGATAATTGCCCATCGGTATTGTGCTTACGGGCGGCGGTTAACACATACGGGGTAAGCAGCGTTTGCAAAGTAAACCCAATGTTTAATTGCGCACTGCCTGCCTTAGTTATTAAAGCTGTCAAGTGATGACTATTGTCAAAAGAAGACACTGCACAACACGAGTTGAGAGCGTTGAAAATTATGTAAAATTATTTTATACTTGCTTCATCCTACGTTATGGAGGTTCAAAATGAACATTTACGATTATTCGATTCAGGATGCGGACGGAAACGGCATTCCGCTTAAAAATTACAAAGGAAAAGTTTTGCTGATTGTAAACACGGCAACGGCCTGCGGTTTTACGCCTCATTATAAAGAGCTTGAACAGATGTATGAAAAATATCATGACAATGGTTTAGAGATAATCGATGTGCCGTGCAATCAATTCGGAAAACAAGCCCCGGGAACAGATGCCGAAATCCGCGAATTCTGTACGCTCAATTATAATACGAAATTCCGGCAAATGAAAAAGTCCGACGTAAACGGAGCAAAAGCTTTGCCGCTTTTTACATTTTTAAAAAAGCAAAAAGGGTTTGAAGGTTTCGGCGGAGGAGAAACGGCGCAAATGCTGGATGAGTTTATTAAAAAAAGCAATCCGGATTATAAAAACGATTCCGACATTAAATGGAATTTTACCAAATTCATTGTTGACCGCTCCGGTACGGTTGTAGCGCGTTTTGAACCGCCTTGCCCCATGGCAGACGTCGAAGCCTGCGTTGCAAAGTGCCTGTAAGCCGATGGTAGTTTGTAATTCAAATATAGAAAAAGAAGATATTGTTTTTTTGACGAATAAGTGTAGAAAATGTTTTTTCTGCTTCTGGCATTTTCCAGAGCTTACATAATGGACGGCTTCCAATCCGTCTGTTGGAAAAATAGAAAAAGTTCCGGGTAATGGAAGGCAAATACAAAATAACCGCCCTTGCAAACGGCGAAACCGTCTTTACCGCAAAATCAAAATACAATACAAGAATTGAGCTTAAAATAAGACTTACCGTAAGCGATGTACTTGTAGAAAGCATAACCATAGAGACTAATTTTGTTGCACGCATAACCGTAAGTGAAGAGGCCTTTACAATGGACACCAATAGCGAAAAAAGGCGGAAGCAGAACTTAAAGTCTTGGGCTTTGCCGGCTCGGACACTATCCGTTTTATGCGATTTGTGATATACTGTGCCCGCGGTTTTGCAGGGGTGCCTGTAAAGCCCCTGCGGTTTAATCGGCGGTCTTTAAAAGCCCGGCAAGGGTTTTAAGGGCTGCCTGAAATCTTCAAGCGGAGGTCTTTTTTTTAACTTCCGCAGAGGAATACGGCCGTCCGTTTTTTGCACAGCGCAGGATAGGCGGCAGTTTTTTTTAGGGAGCTTTCTATGCGATGGAAAAACAAAAAAATACCTGAAGGCGAATTTATGGAAATGAGGGAGGAAATCCTTCAAACATGGCCGACGGGAAAAGATGTTCATTTACAAGAATCGATCGATTATTTAAAAAAACTGCCGCCTGAAAAGAACTTTGCCGTAAAAATGGAAGAGGCGGATAAGGCAGGCGTTACAACCGCCCAACCCCGCGCAGGTGTTCCCCTCTTGGACGAGCATATCAATCTTTTAAAATTTTTGCAGGACGAAGGCGGTGCCGATTTTTTACCGAGCACCATCGACGCATACACGCGGCAAAACCGCTACGAAGAAGGCGAGGCCGGTATCGAAGCTTCTAAAAAAGCAGGACGTTCTTTGATGAACGGGTTTCCGGCCGTAAACTGGGGCGTCGGCCCCTGCCGTCAGGTCGTTGAGGCCGTCAACTTACCCCTGCAAGCGCGGCACGGCACCCCCGATGCGCGCCTCCTTTCGGAAATAATTCATGCAGGCGGCTTTACCTCGAACGAGGGCGGCGGAATCAGCTATAACGTGCCGTACGCAAAGTCCGTTTCGATCGAGCACAGCATTATGTGTTGGCAGTACGCCGACCGGCTGGTAGGCTTTTACGAAGAAAACGGCGTTCATCTAAACCGCGAACCCTTCGGCCCGCTGACCGGAACCCTCGTGCCGCCGTCGGTGGCCATTGCCGTCGGTGTTATCGAGGCCCTCTTGGCCGCCGAGCAGGGGGTAAAAAGCATAACCGTCGGCTACGGTATGTGCGGAAACATTACGCAGGATGTGGCGGCCGTCATTTCCTTGCGCGAAATTACAAAAGACTACATGCGCCTGTATGGATACACCGATACCTGCATTACAACGGTTTTTCATCAATGGATGGGCGGCTTTCCCGCTGACGAATCGCGGGCATACGGGCTTATCTCGCTCGGCAGCACCATTGCAGCCCTGTCGGGAGCGACAAAGGTTATCGTCAAAACCCCGCACGAGGCCTTCGGTATTCCGACAAAAGAAGCGAATGCGGGCGGCATAAAGGCGACGAAGATGGTGTTAAACCTGCTTAAAGGACAGCGCTATCCTTCTTCTGCAAGCCTTTCGCAGGAAATTGAGCTGATAAAGGCCGAAACGAAGTGCATTATGGACAGGGTATACGATATGGGCGGCGGAGACCTCGTCGATGGAACGATAAAGGCCTTTGAGTCAGGCGTTATCGACATTCCCTTTGCCCCCTCCCAGTACAATGCAGGAAAGGTAATGCCCGCCCGCGACAATGACGGGTGCATACGCTACCTTATGCCGGGCAACCTGCCGTTTACAAAAGACATCTTGGATTTTAACCGTGCAAAACTGGAAGAGCGCGGCCGGGCGGATAACCGGAACGTTGACTTTCAGATGTCGGTAGACGATGTATATGCGGTCAGTTCCGGCGTGCTGGTAGGAAGGCCTGCACAGCACTAGGGTATTTTTTAGTCATACAAGGTGTCCTTGTTTCTTAAAAAAAGATACAAGGCGCGTTCGGCAGCTTTTTTAAAATATCCTGTGGTATTTAAAACGGAATTCGAAACCCGTGTGTGAAGCGGGTGTTGCATTATTGGAGAAAACCTATGAAAGGAATCGAATATCAGGGACTGACGTCGGCGGACGGCCCCATCATTGCCGTAAAGCGCAGAACCGATGCGTTTTTCGGCGAAATAACTTCGGTGCGCGACAGGGACGGAAACGTCAGAACGGGCAGGGTCATCGATATTTCCAAAGACTATTGTATTATTCAGATTTTCGGCAGTACTGCCGGCTTAAGTTTGGACGAAACAAGTGTCGAATTTTTGGAGCAGCCGATGGAGCTTAGGGTTTGTGAAGGACTGATGGGCAGAATCTTTGACGGGCTCGGTAAACCCATCGACGGTTATCCTGAAGTTTTTTCTTCCGAATTGCGGAATGTAAACGGCAGCTCGATGAATCCCTATGCCCGCGTGTACCCGCGGGACTTTATCCAAACGGGCATATCGGCGATCGACGGCATGAATACCTTAATCCGCGGCCAAAAACTGCCCATCTTTTCGGGAAACGGGCTTTCGCATAACAAGCTGACTGCCCAAATCATACGGCAGGCAAAGATCCTTTCCTCCGATGAGCAATTTGTTATGGTTTTTGCTGCAATGGGCATAAAATACGACGTCGCGCAGTTTTTTATCAAAACCTTTGAACAAACGGGCGTTCTTTCGCAGGTCGTTATGTTCTTGTCCTTGGCTGACGCCCCCTCTATTGAACGGATTATAACCCCGCGCTGCGCCCTTACGGCAGCCGAATACCTCGCTTTCGAAAAAGGAAAACACGTGCTTGCAGTCTTAACCGATATAACGAATTACTGCGAGGCCTTACGCGAAATTTCTGCGACGCGGGGCGAGGTGCCCGGCAGAAAGGGCTATCCCGGCTATCTGTATTCCGACCTTGCAGAGCTGTATGAACGGGCGGGAAAGATAAAAACCTCCCCCGGTTCTATCACGCAAATACCTATTTTGACGATGCCCAACGACGACATCAGCCACCCGATCCCCGACCTTACGGGGTACATCACCGAGGGGCAAATCGTTTTAAGCCGCGAACTTTCGCAAAAAGGCATTTACCCGCCCGTCGCAGGCCTTCCGAGCCTTTCGCGTTTGATGAAGGACGGTATCGGCGAGGGCATGACGCGCGAAGACCATAAGGACGTTTCGAGCCAACTGTTTGCGGCATATTCCAAGGTTAAAAGCGTACGCAGTCTTGCCGCAATTATCGGCGAAGAAGAGCTTTCTACGGCCGACAAACAGTATCTGAAATTCGGCAGCCTGTTTGAAAAATACTTTTTAAATCAGGCAGATGACGAAAACCGATCCATTGAACAAACCCTCGACATAGGCTGGGCCGTTCTTTCCGTTTTGCCGAAAGAAGACTTGTACAGGATAAGCCCCGCATTAATCGAAAAATATATGGAAAAGGCCTGTACAAACGTCAATAGCGAATTGGCCGCCCAACTGCCGGTGTTCGAAAAACACGGACCCGGCTTTTCCGAAGCGGCTGCAGAAAAAACGCTTGAAGCCTCATCGCTTTTCGGGTAGAATAAACTATGGCAAAACTCAATATCGCTCCGACAAAATCGAACCTGCTTGCCCTCACGGAAGACCTTCATGCGGCTCAGGACGGATACGAATTGCTCGAACAAAAGCGCGAAATTCTTGTGATGGAGCTGATGAAAATGCTCGATAAGGTAAAGCTTTTGGAAAAAGAGATACAGGCGCAGATAAACGTCGCCTATCCCTCGCTTAGGCACATGTTTGTCGCTGTGGGCAGAAACCGTGCCGAGCGTTTTGCAAAGACCGTCAGCTACGATTTTAAATTTACCGAAAAATCCGTTTTTTCCGCAGGAATGCACTTTTCGTCCATTGCAGCAGAACTGCCGAAACAGCAGCTTGCCTACTCGTATCTGGACTCCTTTGCCGACTGCGACAAGGTTATCGTCGATTTTTTTAAACTGCTTGATCTGATAACCGAAATGGCGTCCATAAGAACGATCGTGTGGCGGCTTGCCCGCGAAGTAAAAAAGACCCAGCGCAGGGTAAATGCCTTGGAAAAACGGGTTATTCCTCAAACAAAAGAAACAAAAACATACATAGAAAGCGTCCTTGAAGAGCGCGAGCGGGATAATATCTTCGTATTAAAGGCCTTAAAATCGAAGGCGGAGAAAAAACTATGATAAAACCCTTATTTCAAAACATCTTGGTTGTCATCACGGGCAGCGAGGCCTCGATTAATGCCGTAAAATATGCAGTACTGATGGCAAAACTGTACCGCTGCACGGTGCACGCCATCTACGTTGTGGATACCGCAACCATAAAACGGCTGACCTTAAACCGTATTTTTATCGAAGAAGAAAAGGTCGAATACGAAAAAAATTTGTACGAAACGGGTACGCGGTATTTAAGCTACGTGCACGAAATAGGGGCTAAAAAAAACATAGAAGTCGTAAGCGAAATAAAGGCCGGTTCGGTCAGCTTCGAGGTATTAAGCTATGCGGACAAACACAATATAAATGCGATTTTAATCGGAAGCGAAGACGCCCAAACCGACAATTCCAAAAACCTGATGACCAAAACCTTTCATTCGCTTTTGGAACATGCCAAATGTTCTATCCTTTTGGTAAACGAAAAAATGATAGAACAGCTGTATAAAATTGCATGAACCTTGCAGCCTGTTATAAAACGCTCGGCGTCGGCCCGTCGGCGTCGATAGCGGAAATAAAAACCGCCTTCCGTAAAAGGGCAAAGGCCCTGCACCCCGACCTTTCTTTAGTAAAAACCAAGGACGGGCTGGAAAAGGCCGAAGAAAAAATGCGCCTTCTTCTGCACGCTTATCAAAACGTCTTAAAAGAAAGGAGCAGGCTCGAAGAAACGGGAGATTTCGACTTTTTTACCAAAAAAACGCAGGCCGAAAATTTCGATTACCGTATGTGGCTTTTAAACAAAACCGATTACGAAAGCCGCGCAAAACTGATCTTTTTCGATCTGTTTCATGGGCTGGAAGGCGAGGCCGTTAACGAATACAATACCCGCCGCTCGGAGGCGAAGGGATTTTATCTTTCAAAGTACTTTAACCGCGAAGATTTTATGGACTGCGGCTTTGTGCTTGCCGAGGAACTGTATTTCAGAGGAGAATATTACGAGGCCTTCGTGCTCCTTGAAGAGATTTTTTATATGGAAAAGGAAAAACCGTATTTTAAGCACTTTTTTCCGGAAATCCTGTCATTGATAAAATCGATACTGCGGGATAAGCTGCACCGGTTTACCGATGACGAGCTTGCCGTCGACTGTTACGAGGCGGCCTTGAAATTCGGTTTTAAAAAAGCGGAAACTGCCCTTATCTTAAAAAGAATGTCCGAGGCCTTTCGCAGACTGGGTGATACATTCCGGGCAGATAGTTGTCTGCAAGAGGCGGTACGGTTAAGCCCGAAACGTGCAGGCTCAGGCAGCCTTAAAAAGACGGCCGTCAATTTTGTAAGTTGTTCATTTAAATTGTAGGAGAAGAATGTATGATTATCATTAAAACACCCGAACAGATTAACGGAATTAGAAAATCGTGCAAGGCCCTTGCCCGCCTGTTCGAAGAATTAAAACCGGTCATACGGCCCGGTGTAACGACAAAGGAACTTGATGCTTTTTGCGTGGCGTACATAAAAAAAATCGGCGGAAAACCGGCGTGGTATTCCGAGGGCTTTCCCGGAGCGGCCTGTATTTCGGTAAACGAAGAGGTTATCCACGGGCTGCCCGGTAAACGGGTGGTTCGGGACGGCGATTTGGTGTCGATGGACATAGGTATCGATTTGGACGGGTATATAAGCGATGCTTGCGTAACCTATCCGATCGGGAACGTTTCGAAGGAAAACTTAAAACTCTTGGATATAACGGCTAAGTGCCTGTACGCCGGAATCGAGGCTTGCAAGGCGGGCAATCGGGTATCCGATATTTCCAAGGCGGTTTTTAACCTTGCTGCCGCCAATAAATACGGCGTGGTATACGACTACTGCGGGCATGGGGTCGGGCTCGGCGTGCACGAAGATCCGGCCATTCCCAATGTACCTGAACGGCGGGGCGGTAACCCGCGGCTTCGTGCAGGGATGGTCGTAGCCATCGAACCTATGATTAATATGGGAACGGCAGACGTTACGGTAAAGCCTGACGGCTGGACCGTTGTAACGGCGGATAATTCAGTGTCCTGCCACATGGAACACACGGTCGCTATCTTTGAAGACCATACGGAAATCTTGTCGCAGCTGTAACGGGGTAGGGTAGCTGTTTCAGTGCCGCTTTTGCCCGTGCGGGTAAGCTATGAACGGAGGTACGTACGGCGCATTCTCCTTTTGTTCCTGCATATTTACTTTTTTCCTCTTTTTTGATAAATTATAACGATATGTTGGATTCTATAATTAAACTTCTTTTCGGGTCTAAGCACGAAAGGGATATTAAGGCAATGCTGCCTGTTTTACATAAAATAAACGAAAAAGAACTTTGGGCATTAAAACTGACCGAAGATGATTTTAAAGCAAAAACCGCCGAATTCCGAAAGCGTTTTAAAGAAGGAGAGCCGCTCGACGCCTTTATTCCCGAAGCCTTTGCTTTGGCGCGGGAAGCTGCACGGCGCATCTTGGGCGAGCGGGCATACGATGTGCAAATACTCGGTTCTTTAGTGCTCCATTCAGGCAAAATCGTAGAAATGAAAACCGGGGAAGGCAAGACGCTTATGAGCGTTGCTGCAGCCTATTTAAACAGCCTGACAGGAAAGGGCGTTCACATCGTAACCGTAAACGATTATCTGGCTGAGCGCGATGCGGACTGGATGCGCCCCGTCTACGCCTATCTGGATGTGAGCGTCGGCGTCATTCTTTCCAATATGGACAATACTGCACGGCGGGCTGCCTACAACTGCGATATAACGTACGGAACCAACAACGAATTCGGCTTTGACTACCTGCGGGATAATATGCAAATGTCGCTGAAAGAAAAAACGCAGCGGGAATTCTCTTTTGCGGTAGTGGACGAAATCGACTCCATTTTGATAGATGAAGCGAGAACGCCGCTTATTATCTCCGGTGCTGCCGAAGACGATACCGGCCATTATTTCGAGGTAAACCGGCTCGTAGACCGCCTAAAAGAAGTGGAAAAAGACCCCGCTACGGGCGAATACCCGAACGAGCTTGAAGGCGAAGAAATGATAGGCGATTACACGATTGACGAAAAAAGTAAGCGCGTATCGTTCACCGACAAGGGGATGCTGCATATTCAAGATATTTTGCAAAAGCAGGGATTGATAAAAAACGGAAACCTTTTTGACGAAGAAAATTTCGAATATATTCACTATTTTACGCAGTCGGTGCGGGCTCATATTCTGTATCACATTGACGTAGATTACGTTGTGCAGGACGGGCAGGTGCAAATCGTAGACGAGTTTACGGGACGCGTTTTGGAAGGACGGCGCTATTCCGACGGCCTGCATCAGGCAATCGAGGCAAAAGAACACATAAAAATAGCCCAGAGAAACAGGACGATGGCTACCATCACCTTTCAAAACTTTTTTAGAATGTACGATAAGCTTTCCGGAATGACCGGAACCGCCGATACGGAAGCACCCGAATTCAATAAAATTTATAACCTCGATGTCGTTGTTATTCCGACAAACCTGCCGGTCGCCCGAAAAGACGAAAACGACGTTATCTTTTTGAATGAGCAGGATAAACTCAATGCGTTGTGCGACGAAATATACGAGGCCTATAAACGCGGGCAGCCCGTGTTGGTCGGCACGGTTTCCATCGAAAAGTCGGAGATAATTTCGAAACTGCTGACGCGAAGGGGGGTGCGCCACGAGGTTCTCAATGCAAAAAACCACGGACGCGAGGCTCTCATCATCGCCGAAGCCGGTGCAAAGGGCTCGGTAACCATCGCAACGAATATGGCCGGACGCGGTACCGATATAAAGCTCGGCGGCAACCCTGAAATGCGCGCTAAAAAGCGTGCCGGAAATCTGCCGAACCCCGACCATTACGAAAAGCTGCTTGCCGAAGAGTACGCCAAGTGGCAGGGCGATTATAACGAGGTTAAGGCCTTAGGCGGGCTGTATGTCATCGGTACGGAACGGCACGAAAGCCGCCGTATCGACAACCAGCTCAGGGGCCGTTCGGGAAGACAGGGCGACCCCGGCCGCTCCAAATTCTTTTTATCGCTTGATGACGATTTGCTCAGACTGTTCGGCGGGGAAAAACTGAAAGGCTTTATGGCAAGGCTTGGAATGAGTACGGGCGAACCGATCGAACATTCGTGGCTTAATAAAAACATAGAAAAAGCGCAAAAAAAGGTCGAAAACCGCAACTTCGATATCAGAAAACACCTTTTGGAGTTTGACGATGTGTTAAACGAGCAGCGGACCTTTATATACGATCAGCGCAATGCAATTTTAGGCGACG
This sequence comes from uncultured Treponema sp., assembly GCA_963547785.1. GTDB lineage: Bacteria > Spirochaetota > Spirochaetia > Treponematales > Treponemataceae > Treponema_B. The sequence continues at coordinate 44,740 of CAUUSH010000014.1, forward strand.
AAAATCTGATTGACCGTATTCACACAACGATAAAAGAATTTATTGAAGAGAGCTTCGAGGAGCACAAGGGGCTTTCAAAGTCGCAAAAAGAAGAAAACGCCAAGAACTTGCAAGGCCTTTTTAAAGCGAAATTCGGATACACCCTGACGGAAGCCGACTTTGATGCAGCCGAAAAGAACCTTGCGGAAGAAACTGCGCACCTTATCGAACACTTCCAAAGCAATTTAAAAGAAAAGCAGGAAGCGGCGGGAAAAGAAAACTTAAATATTTTCATACGCTTCCAGTACCTGCAAGCCATAGACAAACGCTGGCTTGACCATCTGGAAAACCTTGAAGCCCTGCGCGAAGCCGTGTATCTGCGCTCGTACGGCCAAAAAAACCCCTTAACGGAATACAAGCTGGAAGGCTTTGATATTTTTTATTCGATGCTGGACGAAATACGGCTCGAAATTGCCTCGCGGCTTGTTTTGGTGCAAATCAGTGTGGAAGATGAATCGGCCGTTTCCAGGCAGGCAAGAACCGTACAGGGAACCGCGCAGCACAATTCGCTTGAAGCCTTTAACGGCGGCACGGCCCTTTCGGGTAAAAGCCGCCCTGAAAATGCACAGGTTGTCAGAATTACGCCCAAGGTCGGAAGAAACGATCCGTGCCCCTGCGGCAGCGGCAAAAAGTACAAGCATTGCTGCGGCAGAAACGCTTAACATACGCAGTTTTTTAAGGGGGTAACCCATTGTATACCTGTTATAAGGGGAGCTGCGCCCCCTATAACCCCTATCTCCTTTTCAACGCAGCATAGGGGACAGCCCTTTGAAAACCCCGCCTGAATTACGTTTCAGGGTGTTCCTGCATTACCTTTCAGATACCTTCTGCACTATAGTGCAGCTATGTCCCGCATTATGCTGCGGGTGTGTCCCGCATTACGCAGACGGACACCCCGTCCTTATGTGGGCGGACACCCCGTCATTATACTGACGGTCTTACCGTTATTATGCTTACGCTCGCTCCGTCTTTATGCTGACAGTAATGGGGTGTGCCGGATTGATTGGAAGAAAATCGTTTGCCGTTTAAAAACAGATACCTTACATCCCCCTTAAGCTTTTTTTTTATTTGCCGAAATTCAATCTATGGCAGTCTGCGGACAGCCGTTTATATTACAGAGGCCTTTATGAAAAAAATAATCGTTTTTTATTTTTTCGTATGTACATCTTTCATCATTTTTTCCGAAAATATGATTGAAGCACACATATACAGCGAGCTCGTTGAATCCGTATCAAAGGCGGAAATGCCTAAAATTAAGGACCGGTATCTTATATTCACCGCAAAAGCTAATCGGCATGCAGGTATAGCCTTTGCTCATGAAGATTACAAACATATTCATTCATTTAAAAAACTGGTTCGCGACGAATTTAAGGGCGAAAAAGCCGATCCCGTGCTGTTTTATATTATGCAAATACCTGATGCGACAAGCCAAGTGCAGTACCGAATTGTTATCGACGGCCTTTGGTCTTGCGATCCTGAAAACCCGAATTCCTTTTTTGATTATATGACCGGCATGAGCGTTTCTTTTGTAGACGTTCCTTTTCAAAAAGAATACAAAACCGTTATCGAAAATGAAAATACGGTCAAATTCACCTATCTTGGCGAAGCTCATAAAAACGTGCGGCTGGCAGGTTCCTTTAATAACTGGGACCCTTTTATGTACGAACTTGATGAGGTAGAGCCGGGAAGGTACGAGCTTAATTTAAGCCTGCCTAAGGGAACATGGTTTTATGCATATTTCAACGGCAGCACCCAGCTTCCTGACAGAACGAATAAAAACTACGTGTATACAGGCGATGGAAGACGGGCTTCGGTTATCACGATAAAATAAAAATAGAAGACTCTAAAACGGTACTGTAAGACATTTGTATTTTTTTAACCGCATAGTGTGTTAAAAATCGGCAGATAAGGCCTTTACATCCGGTTTCAAAGCAAAGCCGAGATTTAAAAGGCCTTATCAGTAGAGGTTGATTTAATAGGTTAAAATTTTTTCACCTGATGTTTTTGGGAGAATATATGAGCGAATATAAAATTCAAGGCGGCTTTCCCGTAAAAGGGACGATAAAAGCAAGCGGCAATAAAAATTCGGCCTTACCATGCATTGCGGCGGCTGTTCTTTCAAAAGAAGAAATCGTTCTTAAAAATATCCCCGAAATAGAAGATGTTTTTGTTATGCTTGAAATTTTTAAAGCACTCGGCGGCAAAGCGGAAAAGGTAGAGAAAAACATTTTTAAACTTAAAATGGAAGCGGTTACCACAAACGAAATTCCTGAAGAGCTTGCCGCAAAAATACGGGCGTCTATCCTATTTGCAGGGCCGCTTTTGGCGCGGACGGGTAAGGCCGTTTTGCCGCCGCCAGGCGGGGACGTAATAGGCCGAAGGCGCTTGGATACTCATTTTTTAGCTTTAACCGAATTGGGTGCACGGGTAGAAACCGATCAAAATTTTTCTTTTATAGCCCATAAACTAAAGGGTGAAGATATTTTTTTAGATGAAGCCTCCGTTACCGCAACCGAAAACGCTATAATGGCGGCAAGCCTTGCCGAAGGCACAACCGTTCTTACCAATGCAGCCTGCGAACCCCATATTCAAGATTTATGCAAGATGCTTAACACAATGGGCGCAAAAATTTCAGGAGCAGGATCGAACATTATCACCATCGAAGGCGTAAAGAAGCTCGGCGGCACCGAATTTAAAATTTGTCCCGATTATATGGAAGTAGGCTCGTTTATCGGTCTTGCTGCCGTTACCCGCGGGCAGCTTAAAATTACCGATATAGAGCCTAAAGATATGCGCCCGCTTAAAACCGCCTTCGGCAAGCTCGGAATAGGCTGGCGTTTGGATGGCAGCGTTCTTACTGTGCCAGATCAGCAAAAAATGCAGGTAAACTGCGACATAGGCGGTATGATTCCTAAAATAGACGATGCCCCGTGGCCAGGTTTTCCCCCTGATCTTACAAGCATTATGGTCGTTATTGCAACCCAAGTGGAAGGGACGGTACTTATTCATGAAAAGATGTTTGAATCGAGAATGTTTTTTGTGGATAAACTGATAGGCATGGGGGCAAAGATTACGCTTTGCGATCCGCACCGAGCTGTTATTTCAGGGCCGAGCACCCTGCACGGAAGTGAGCTTGTATCCCCCGACGTAAGAGCCGGTATGGCCATGGTGCTGGCCGCTTGCTGTGCACGAGGTGAAAGCGTAATCAGAAACGTGTATCAAATAGAGCGGGGGTACGAGTACCTTGTAGAAAGGCTTAAATCCGTCGGCGTAAAAATTGAAAAAACATAGGCCCTAAGTATCCCCTTGAGTACTAAGGCTAAATTATCTATACTGTAACGTCTATGGGAAATAAAAATACATACGGCGTTACCGCATGGGGTCAATGGTTTTTGGAAATGCTGTCCGCATATAATACTGCAGGACGGCTTAACCGCGGCAAAACCTATGCAAACACCGGAAAGGTGCAATCGCTTGTAATTAACGAGCGGAGTGCTGCTGCAAAGGTTGCAGGACGGTATGCGCCGTGGTATCACGTGTATTTTAATTTTCCGCCTCTTTCAAAAACAACGGAAAAAGCCATAAAGTCTGTTTTTACAAAAAACCCCGCCGCTGCAGCAGGCCTTCGTGCCGGTGTTATGGATAAAAGGCTCATCGAAGCGTTAAAAAAGAAAAAGGTAAAACTCATTCCTTCCAGATGGAACATGATAGAAAAAGAATGTTCTTGCCCCGATACTGTAAGCCCCTGTAAACACATGGCGGCAGTCCTTTTTATTCTTGCAAAAGAAATTGACCATGACCCGCGTCTTTTGTTTAAACTTGCAGGCGCCGATATTTTTTTATCCGATACCGAAAACGAAAATATCCTTATCCGCCAAGAGCAGCCCGTGCCGGCGTATCTTAAAAAACGGGAAACAGATGCATTATATCAATTACATTTTCCGCCTGAAAAGCGGCTGCAATTTCCATTAAGAGAATCCTATCTTCCGCTTATCTCCGATATTCTGCCTAAAAATCCGTCCTTTACCGATTCCGGTTTTATTATAAGACTGACCGAATTTTATCATACGGCTATTACGCAGTATTCTTTAAATTTTTATAAAAGCGAAGAGCGTATCTATGAAGATGATAAAAAAAATATAAGTCCCTTTGTGTTTTCCAAAATGGGAATAAATACTTCTGATCTTGTATACGAAAAAGGAGGGTTCCCTCTTTCAGTTAAAAAGTATTTAATCGTAAACATTTTGGCACAAGGGCATAAGACGGTTAGTCTTTCTTTACTGCATGCTTTTTATTTTTTTCATGATGTAAGTTATTACGATAATATAAGCGGTGATTGCCGCATATTGTTTTCGCTTTTTTCGCTTGCGGGAAAACTGCTTCAAGCGTCGGCCTTTATTCCTGCGGTGTACATGGAAAACAAAACCGTAAGCATTTTTTGGAAACCGCTTTTGCTTTCCGCCGAAATAAGAGGCGATGTGGAACGGTTTGCAAATATTCTTACCGAGCGGTTTTTTCCGTTTATAAAAGAATGGGGCCGCTATTATTGCGCAAATATTTTATTAACGTCTTTTTTAACCGAGTTCGTGCATTCGATGCAGTTTAAATCCAGCGCAGCCAATGCGGCCGGAGCGGAAACGGACAATTTGTTTTTTTTAGGAAATGCCGTAAACATAAAAGCGCCGGGAAAAAGGAATTTGGGTACGGTAATATATGCTTGGCTTTCGGTATTAAATTATATCGGAGGAAAATACGAATACCGGTTAACGCTTAAAAAAACAGACAACGATGAGCTTTTTTCTCTTTCTGCCTTTGTCCGCGCTTTCTCTTTGCCATTAAAGAACGGCGAAAATGCGGAAGCAGCCGATGTACCGTTTAAAGACAGCGGACGTCCGGTTTCTTCTTTTGTCGAATTGTATAGGGCAGCAAAAACGTTCCAAAATCCTGATGAAGTTTTGCAATTACCCGCAGTTCTTTCGCCGTATCTTCCGGCTTTTTCCGGGCTTTCGGCAAAAAAAGAAATACTGCTTTCGCTTGAAGAAACGGGAATCTTTTTACAAGGCGCTGCAAAGCTTTTACGGCATTTCGGAATCGGAATAGTGCTGCCGAAAAGCTTAAAAAATATCTTGGTACCAAAACCGGTTATCAAAGTAGAAACGGTAAAGGGGCGAGGCAATGTCGTTTCGTTTTTTAATATGGACGATATATTGCAGTACGACCGTGCCGTCATGCTAGGCGAAACGTTATTAAGTTTTGAAGAATTTCAAAAACTTTTTTTGAACAAATCGAGGCTGGTTAAATTCAACGATAAGTTTCTTTTACTCGATGCTGAAGAAGCGGCAAAAATAATTGCCGCGTTTAAAAAAACGGTAAATACAAATGAAGCTCTGCAAGCGGTATTTGCAGGCGAAGCCGTTTGTTCCGAGCCGGTAAAAAAAATGCTTAAAACCGTTTTTAAAGAAACCGACATTGCCGTACCTAAAAATTTAAAGACAACGCTGCGGCCGTATCAGACAAAGGGCTTTCAGTGGCTGTATGCGAACATCAAAAACGGCTTCGGCTGCCTTTTGGCTGACGATATGGGTTTAGGAAAAACCGTACAAATAATTGCATTGATATTGGCGCACAAAAATTCGGGAACGCTTACGGCGCCAGTTTTGATTATAGCACCGGCGAGTCTTCTTTCAAACTGGGAACACGAAATAAAAAAATTTGCACCAGATATAAATACGTGTGTTTATCACGGATACGGCAGAACCTTTTCCGATTCGGCCGACATTATCATCACAACATATCAAACCGTACAAAAGGATATAGAAAAAATAAAAGCGCACGAACTGTTTTGCATTATATTGGATGAAGCACAGGCAATAAAAAACGCAGCGGCAAAAAAAACAAAGGCGGTAAAAATGCTTGATGCCGGCGGACATATTGCGCTTACGGGAACGCCGGTTGAAAATAATCTTGAGGATATGCGCTCTATTTTTGAGTTTATTCTTCCGGGATACTTGGGCACTGCCGAGGAGTTTAAAACAAAATGGCGCATTCCCATAGAACTTCACGGGTCGGAAGAAACGGCGGATCGGTTAAAAAAAATAACGGCCCCGTTTTTGCTGCGCCGCGTAAAAACGGATACCCGTATTATTTCAGACCTGCCTGAAAAAATCGTTACCAATCAATATTGCAATTTAACCGCCGAACAGTTGGCTCTTTATGAAAATCTTGTGCAAACGGAATTGAATAAGGTGATGGATGCGGAAACAAAAATTGAAAGGCAGGCGCAGGTTTTAAAACTGCTGACCCTTTTAAAACAGGTTTGTAATCATCCGAGTGCTTACGATAAAACGGCTTTTGCGGATACAAAACGTTCAGGAAAAACAACGGCGCTTGTCGCACTTTTAAAAGATATTCTTTCGTCGGGAGAAAAGGTAATCATCTTCAGTCAATATGTAGGAACACTGGAACTTCTTTACTACATTATTGAAAACGAGTTGGGGGTTAGTCCCCTTATGCTGCACGGAAAAATGCCTGTCGTAAAAAGAAAAGAAGCGGTGGAGCTTTTTCAAAACGATTCGGCATTCCGCATTTTTTTAATTTCGCTTAAAGCGGGCGGAACCGGCTTAAACTTAACAGCGGCAAGCCGCGTTATTCATTTTGATTTATGGTACAACCCTGCCGTAGAAGATCAGGCGACAGACAGGGTTTTTAGGATAGGCCAAAAGAAAAATGTTTTTATTCACCGCTTTATATGCGCCGGAACTTTTGAAGAGAAGATAGATGCTATGATTCAAAAGAAGCGGGAAATAAGCGATATGACCGTATCTTCAGGCGAAACGTGGATTTCAAAACTAAATGATGAAGAACTAAGCGCTCTTTTTCGGCGTTAGAGAGGTGCAGATTTTATCGAATCATAAAAGTGATGATTAACCCGTGATAAGCAGCATAATCGGCGGTACCTTTTATTTCTACTTCTTTTTGCTCGAAAGGAATCTGTCCCTTCTAATCAATGTTATAAAATTTTAAAAACCACGAGGCAAATTTTTGAAGGCCTTCGGTTAGCGGGGTAGAGGGTTTCCAGCCTATTTTTCGATACAGCTTTGCCGTATCCGCAGCGGTTATGTAAACGTCTCCGGGCTGCATGGGCAAAAATCTTTTTTCGGCTTTTTTTCCCAAGCAGTCTTCTAATATCGAAATAAAGTCGGTCAGCCTTTCGGGACAGGAATTGCCGATGTTGTAAATTTCAAACGGGGCGGAAAAAGATATATCTGGTGTTTCCGTTTTTGCCGATTGTGTCGATTGTACTGAGGGCGGAAAATTGGAAATATCGATAACACCGCGTACGATGTCATCGATGTAGGTAAAATCTCTTAGCATATCGCCTTGGTTATATACGTCGATGGTTTTGCCTTTTAGTATTTTTTCGGCAAATTTAAAGTATGCCATGTCAGGCCGCCCGAGCGGCCCGTACACGGTAAAAAAACGCAGGCCCGTAGCGGGTATGCCGTAAAGATGGCTGTAGCTGTGTGCCATAACCTCGTTTGCTTTTTTGGTCGCCGCATAAAGACTTATCGGATGGTCTACGGCGTCGGTTTCGGCATACGGTGTTTTTTTGTTTAAGCCGTACACGGAAGAGCTGGAAGCAAATACAAGATGTTCGGGTTTGTATTTTCTGCACGCTTCTAAGATGTTTAAAAAACCGGTCAGATTTGCACTGCCGTAGGCTGCAGGATTTTCGATACTGTAGCGCACTCCCGCCTGTGCGGCAAGGTGAATAACACGGTCTATTGCATTAGCCGAAAAAATATGTTCAAGCAAGGCGCTGTCTTCTATGCGTCCTGCAAAAAAGGTAAAGCCTTTTTTATCCAAAAGATTTTTTAACCTAAACTGCTTTAATTCAGGCGAATAATAATCGTTTAAAGAATCGACTGCGATAACCCGATGACCCTTTTCTAAAAGGGCGCAGGATACATACGAGCCTATAAAGCCTGCAGCTCCCGTTACAAAATAATTCATACAAAACTCCATGCTGATTGTTTACATAAAAGCCGGCACCTCTTGCCGAATTAGTAAACTATTTTTTGCAGCTGAAAAACCGGTAATTGATATCCTGAAAGATAGGATACTTTGCCTCCCGTTCGGCAAGCCATTTTGCAGGAAGCACATCGGCGCCTAAGGCTTCGTAAGCGTGAGTAAAGGAATTAACGTGTTCGATAAAACGGCGCTCGGCAAATTCCCTAAAAGTTCCTTCGGCTGCATACAAAGGCCAGTAATAAGACTGCAAAAGAAAAACTTCGCGGGCTGCCGCATTTAAAACGCTTTCTTTTACAAGCGAATCTTTCGGGAAACGTTCCGCCAAATCTATCATGCGGCCGGTCGTTTTCATTATATACCGGTACATCCAATCACTTTTTCCGGTTATCAGCTCATCTGCATAGCCTGAATAAAAAATCGAAGAAAGAAAGGGTTTTAGTTTAAAAGGATTTTTTTCTATGCGGACGGCTTCATCCGGAAAAACTGTTTTTAACGACTCGCTTTTATGAATCAGGCGCAGCGTCTGTTCAAGCCACATAATTCCTTCGCACCATTTGTTGCCGAAAAAGTCCGACGAGCAAAGAAAAACGGAAACGGGTGTTTTACAGTCCGTTTTACGGGATACCTCGTTCAGTGTTTGTTCTTGCAGCGAAACAAAGGTTTGAGCGTCGGCCTTTGCTTGCCCGAGGGCTTCTTCCATATCATAAACCGTTTCAGGCTCTTTTTTCGACCAGTACCTAAAACCGATTTCCCGCCTTCCTTTAGACGTATCAAAAAACGACGCCAAATATTCTTTTGACAGCTTAAAACCTGCATCGTTTTCGCAGTCCCGGTAAACCGGATTTGCCGCAAACGAATCGCTTCCGCCGTATATCCTTTGATATGCACAAGTGTCGCAGGCTAAAAGCTTTAAACCGCACTCTGAAACGGCGGCGGAAAAAACGCCCGTATCGGGCACCGCGTCGGCCAGTAAAAAAGCTTTTGACGATAAGACTGTATAATCAAAGCCGTACCTTCGGATTATCGTTTCCAGGCCTTCTGCAAAGCCCAAGGCAGGAAGCCAAAAGCCTGCCGGCACGGAGCTGAAATGTCTTCTAAAGCTTATCTGCCCCATTTCGATTTGCGCGGCTACGGCTTCAGGCATATCCTTAAAAAAGGGCAAAAAACACCGCGTTGCCGTTGTCGCCAAAAGCTCGATGTATCCTTCTTTACTTAATTCATCGAATTTTTTTAAGATGTTTTTGCCGCATGCAGTAAAAAGCTCTTTGTTTTTATTGAATAAGTTTAAATCGAATTCGATAATAGCCCTTGTTTTACTGCACGAGGCGCACCGTTCCAATTCCTTTTTTGCAAACGATATTTTTTTTTCTATGTGATGCAGATACCGGTCCTGTAAAAAGGGGTCTTCGAGCATATCGCAAAGCGCCGGTTCAAAAACCGCGCCGAGCTTAAACGGTATTCCTTCATTTTTTAATTTACCGCACATTCTTATGACTGGAAGATACGTATACGAAACAGCGTTAAAAAGCCAGCTTTCTTCTATAAGAGATTTTTCTATTTCGTCTCTTACATACGGTAAAAAGCCGTCCAGAATAAATAGAAGGTTGTTGGGTTTCAAATTAGGTTTTCTCCTTAAAATTAAAAGCCTGCCGGTAGTTTTTAAAATGTATCTTTTTTAAGACCGACAATCCCTCAAAATAAACGGTATCGGCTTTTTCGTCTATAAAACCTAGCCGCGCAGGAATGTTGCTGCGGTTCAGTTCCGTAAAATTGGATTTTGCCAAGACCTTCAGTTCGTTTTTTTTAAAACGGGCACATAGATTAATGCGCGTTACGGCATCGTCAAATGAAAGATGAATATAGCGGCTCCTGTCCGTTTTTTTTATATCCACGTCGTAGTAATCGTACGGCCTTGTCTTATCTTCGTGCGAAAAAAGCAAGATCCGTAAAACAAAGGTTTCAAAACAGGGGTTTTCGGTAATCTTTTTAAAATCGGTTTTACAAAAATCCCAAAATACAAAAAGCCACATCGGATCCCTTATAATAACGGAGATTTCGGTGGCATTATAAGAGGAGGGTAATCCTTTTTCAAAAGATAGGCTGTGTTGTGCATCGTCTGTTTCGGCGGACTGTCCGGTTTTGCCGTAATTATAATCGTCTATTTCCAAAAGTTCTTGAATGATAAAGTTTCGGCTAAGCCCGCCCGGTACAAAAAGTCCGTACAACTCGGCCAGCTGTAAAAGTTCATCCGTAGAAACGGATTCCAAATACGTTTTAGATAATCTCATACTATTTTTCCTCTTTAAATCCGTTTTCTACCTAGAGGCGGAAGGTATGCAACAGCATCGCCATAGATAGCGGTGATAATAGACGGCAGCGAATTTGCGGCGTAAGTTTGTTTGTCATCGAAAGTGCAAGAAGATATTTTCGCAAATAAAGCTTAAGGTGAAGCTCTAAAAAATTGCAGTTTTAGAGGTTCCCTATAGGTATAATGCAAAAAAAATAAATTTATGTCAATACGTTGTGAGAAACGGCGTATAGGGATTAGGGCATCTCTAAAAACCTTGTTGGATTTTTAGAGATGCCCGACGAGTTTTTCATAAGTCTTTATATATTAATGACTTATGAAAAACATCGCAAATTAAATTTAAGGAAACCCTCTAAAAACTGATGTTTTTAGAGGCTCCCATTAGTTTTTTATGGAAAAGAAAACCTGTTTTGCCCTTTACTTATGCCGGTATTCGTGGTAGACTAAAAGGGGTGCGAAAGAAGATGCTTTTTCAAAGAGTTTTTTTTCCGCACAAATTTGATAATTTTTCAGATTGTTGATTTTTGAGAAACAATTTTATTCAATATAATATTTACTAAAAAGGAGATGATGAGTATGATTACAAACAAAGAAATAGGGCAAGCGATGACAATCAAACTTGATGCAACGCTTCCTCCCGATCCCGTTTTTGAAAAAGGAATAAGAAGGGCACCGAGCAGGGGCTTTAACTTGACAAAGTCTCAAACGGAAA
>CAUUSH010000015.1:0-50294 GCA_963547785.1 uncultured Treponema sp.
GGCTGGTATTTTCGTTTATTGTTGGAAATTCCGATATGCATTTAAAGAATTTTTCCTTGATTGAATCGGAATCGGGCTCAGGAGAATATCATCTTTCCCCTGCGTATGATTTGCTTCCGGTAAATGTAATTATACCTGAAGACAAGGAAGAATTTGCTCTGCCGATAAATGGGAAAAAAAGAAATATTCATCGTAAAGATTTCCTTATCTTTGCAGCCGGTTGTGGAATAGCAAAACTTGCAGCGGAGAAAATGATAGGACAATTAGTATCTATGACACCTGTTTTTATTGAAATGTGCCGTAATTCTCTAATGCCTCAAGATATGAAAGAAGCCTTTATAGAATTAGTCGATAAAAGAGTATCAACTCTGAGGTAGATTGGGATACCGGTTTAGAACGCCGGTATTTGCCGTCCTATCCTGCTATTTACGGAAAAGATTTATACTTGTTTATTATGTTAATTACGGAAACAACTTCTTTTCCCCCGGACAGCTTTTCGGCGGCACTGACGGCCCTTTGGATTAAACCGGTATTATCTGCAATTCCATGCAGCACAATCTTATCCGCCGAAACCTCGGTTTCAAGAAAATATATTTGCAGCTTTAAATCGAAAGAAATATGATTTACGATTTTTTGACCGAATAAAAGTTCTTTTGCCCGCTTTATGCCCAAAACCGCATCTTCCTCCGTTATAGTCTTTTCTGTACCGTATTTTATAATTTCTGCTGCCGTCTTAGGTTTGATGCTTCCCGTATTTACAACCAGATTATATTCCGCAGAATTTTCATTTTCTGCATTAAAAAAGCATTTATGAAAACCGTCGCGGTTGCCGTCGCTTTCAGTTATAAGCGCCTTTGCCTGTTTTTCCGTCCAATCAAACTCCTTCATTAGGCGGGAAATACGCACATCATCGGGAGCTGTAAGCCGCACGGTATAAACGCCGGGAACATCCTTTAAAAGTGCAAAGCCGCCCCGTCCTATAAAAACGGAATTTCCCTTTGAAGCATATTCATACACAATTTCCCGAAGCCGATCAAAATATTCATCTCTTTCTTTAGAAAGGGACGCCCAAAAGCCCGGCCTCCGCTCATCATATTTTTTAAGCTGACTTTCCGAAACGCCTTTTTTCATTAACTCTTCTTCCAGCATCTTCCTATCGATAAAGGTATATTGTAAAAGCTTGGAAAGCTCCTGCGCGGTTTCATCACCGTAAGAAGCAATTTTCCGCGAAATAGTTATAACAGCCATACCGTCTCCCTTAAAAATAAAATATAAAACGGACTTGCAACTAACAGCCGTTTGTATTAGAATAAATCCAAAATCGATATGTGTCAAATGGAAAATACGGAATTATGAAAAAAAACAACCAAATTTTATGGAGACCAGCCGGCACCTCTCAATTATTGCACACTCGGGTGCTTACGGTGTATGAAAAAGCAAGCATTTCTCCCGAAGGCGAAGAAAAAACTTTTATTTCATTAAGTGCCCCAAGCTGGGTTATAATAGTCCCGTCATGCAAAAATGAAAAAGGCGAAGAATTTTTTGTGTTGGTTGAACAGTGGCGGCATGGAAGCGAGGCCGTTTTTCGGGAATTTCCCGGAGGAGTGATAGACGAGGGGGAAAAGCCTGAACAAGCCGCCCGCCGGGAGCTTGCGGAAGAAACGGGACGCAATGCAAAAACCATAAACCTTTTGGGCGTTCTTTCGCCGAATCCTGCCATAATGGAAAACAAGGTCTATATTTTTTCGGCGGAGCTGGATAATACCAAAAAAGAGACGCATCTTGACGAAGATGAGTTTTTGAATAGTATAAAATTACCGGTAAAAGAGGTGATTAAAAATATGGGAAAGCCGCCATACACTCACGCTATAATGAATGCGGCTATGTTTTTATACCTGCGGGATAAAATTTGAAAAAAGTAAAACGGTTCTAAGCAGTATAAATGGGTATCTGCCGGTACCGAAATAAAATGGCACCGAAATATCGTTTATGTATACCGAAATAAAAGTGCATAAGCCGGCGGTTTTATCGTAAAGACGGAACAAAAACGGCTTGTTTGCATAAAATTCGGGCTTATTCGTAGTAAAATCGGCTTTAAAAACGCTTATTTTGCAAATTTATCAACTTAGCACGTTTCTTGCTAGGTTATAATAGAAATAAACAACGTGGATGGAAGCAGTCATAAAATAACAATTCCTAGACCGACAGTATTCTTACAGGTATTATCGAGCACTTGGAAAAGGAAATTAGGTTGCTTTAATCGTATAAAAAAATAATAAAATATAGGAGTTTTATTTATGGAACAAATGTCAATGAATATGCCGCTTTTGGGCGATAAGTTTCCCGAAATGACGGTTTCAACAACACATGGAACGTTAAACCTGCCTTCCGATTTAAAAGGTTCTTGGTTTGTACTTTTCAGCCATCCGGCCGATTTTACGCCGGTTTGTACAACGGAGTTCGTTGCTTTTCAAAAGCTGGTTCCCGAATTCCAAAAATTAGGTGTAAAGCTTATCGGTCTTTCCATAGACCAGATCCAAAGCCATTTAAAGTGGATTGAATGGATTAAGGCAAAATTGGGTGTGGATATTACCTTCCCCGTTATTGCTGCAAATGACACCATTGCAAATAAAATCGGCCTTTTGCACCCCGGAAAGGGAACGAACACTGTTAGGGCCGTTTTTATCGTAGACCCTGAAGGAAAGGTACGCCTTGTTCTTTACTATCCGCAGGAAGTAGGACGCAATATGGAAGAAATTTTAAGGGCTGTTAAGGTTCTTCAGATTTCCGATAAGGAAGGCGTAGCAATGCCTGCGGATTGGCCGAAAAACAACCTGATAGGCGACCATGCGATAATTCCGCCGCCTCCCACACAGGAAGAAGCGGGAAAACGCCTTTCAAAATATGAAGGCTACGACTTCTGGTTCTGCCACAGACCCTTGTAATTTTTGCTATTGTTGAAAACTACATATAATGTAAAAAATATTATTTAAAAAGGTTCTCCTGGTAATATAAATTACCCCTTAATATCCGGCTTAGGGTTTAGTTGCCCTAAGCCTTCTTATTGAGCTACCGCGTTTAGATCAAAACCGTTCCGCGAAATAATTTTTGCCCGGACCACGGAACCTGCACGTATCGGCCGGCCGTCTGTATCCCGCTTTTCTTGCGAAAAACTTAAAACCACTGCGCCGTCTACTTCCGGGGCTTGGAACCATGCCCGCCCCAAGGCAAGCCCCGCACTGTCTTCGTTTACACCGCCATCTTCGTTCGGAATAATTTCTTCTATCAATATGTCCAATACCGCACCGCAAAACCCGTCCAGCCTTTCGCAGGTAATTTTGCTCTGCTCTTTTTGAAGTTCGGAAAGTCTTTTTTGGGCTGTTTTTTTCGGCACGCGGTTTTTAAAGGAATAAGCGGCCGTATCTTCTTCCCGTGAATACACAAAACCTCCTGACCACAGGGGCTTGAGCTTTTTTAAAAATTCGGCTGTTTTGGAAAAATCGTGCTCCGTTTCTCCCGGAAACCCAACTAAAAAGGTAGTCCGTATCGCAGGTTCCCCGTAGGGGCTTTTTGCCTTTTCAAAAAAAGAGCGGATAGTTTCGGCAAGTTCCAAATAAGTTTTTGCCGAGCCTTTTCTGTTCATCGCTTTAATTATTTTTTCAGCCCCAGACTGAAACGGAATATCAAAGTAGGGTAAAAATCGCGTATCGGAGCACATAACGGGCAGAATATCGGCCGAAAAATGATCGGGGTGAATATAAAGAAGGCGTATTTTAAAATCGCCTTTAAGCAAAGAAATTGCTTTTAAAAGCTTAGCAAGGCCGGACTTACCTTTGCAGGAAGCTGCGGCGCCGGCCGCCTCTTCAGTTTGAAAGGCGGCAAGGTCTTGGCCTATCAGATTAAATTCATAAAAGCCTTTTTTTACGAAATTTTCTATTTCCGACACGATCTCAGGTATCGGACGGCTTCTCAGTTTGCCCCGGATAATCGGTATTGCACAAAAGCTGCAAAAGTTTTCGCAGCCTTCCGTTATTTTTATATAAATGGAACGGGGAAAGTTTAATATTTTCGGCCTTAAGCCGTTGCAAACGCCTTGCTGCGGCGGGGTTAAAACTTTTCGCTTAGGGGACATTTTTAAAAACAGAGTATCGATGATTTCAGGCAGCTTATGTAGATCGCCGTTCCCGAAAACAGCGTCGGTTTCGGAAAGTTCGTCTTTAAGCGTTTGCGCGTACCGCTCGGCAAGGCAGCCTGCTAAAAGGATTTTTGCACCGGGATACGCGGTGCGGGCATTTATAACCGCATTTACGGATTCTTCTTTTGCAGATTCTATAAATCCGCAGGAATTTATGATGATTAAATGCGCATCTTCGGCCGACAAAGAATTCTGCCAGCCGAGCTTTTCCATTATGCCTATGATTATTTCGGCGTCAACTTGGTTTTTTGCACAACCGTGCAAATCTATAAAAAAGCGCTTAGTCGACATCGACTACAATAAACTTAAACCGGCGCGTCCCGTCATCCTTTATCCATTTAAGCTCTTTTACAATAACCTCGCCGGGCCGGCTTACCTCCAAATCCACAGTTTTGCCGCCTGCAATCAAACTGAGTTTAACCATATTTCCGTTGGAAGCCCAAATACGAAAGCCGTTATTCGCTTGAACGGTAAGCTGCTCGCCCCTTTGGTAATATTTCTCCTGCCGGTTCGCCTTATCCGATTCGTGCCTAAAAAGACAGTAACCGCGGAAGGTCGCGCTTAAAGTTACCGGATATGCAGACCCGCTTTCAAAAAGCACGCGGTATTGCCCCGATCTTGCCGCAGGAAGATCTTCGACTGTTGTTATACTTGAACCGGCTGTATCAGCTTCTTTTTGAACGGAAGAACCTGTCAAAACCGAAACTAAAGCACCTGCCTCAGCATTATTTTTATCAATATCTTCCAACGTTATTTCCATATCAGTACTTAAATCATCATTAAAATCCAATTTAAGCGACTGGCCTAAGCCTATCACCTGATCACCCAATTCAGTATCGATGATAAGGTCGGGGCCTATTTTTTTTACTTTTAAGGTATAAACGGTTTCCCCCTCCTTTAGACTAAGCGCATCGCCTTCAAAAAGGCGTTTTTCAAAGGATGGTGCCGTAAGTTCATAAACAGCGCTTTTCCGCTGTTTTATAACCTCTGAGCCGGACTGTTTTTCTCTTGCTTCAGCCTGCTGTTCCTTAATTGCAGGAGACCATTTTACAATAGTAGAGATGACCAAAATCAAAATAAGGGCGGCACCCAAAACGGAAAGAAGAATAAAAATTGTGGATTTCGGAACGGTAACCCCTTTTTTGGACAAAAGAGCTTCCTGCGGCACATCCGATTCCTGCAACTTTATCTGCTTGTATAAATTCACAATTTCTTCGCAGTCAAGCCCCAAATATTCACAGTAGTTGCGTAAAAAGCCTATTACATAAGGCTCGCCTGGAAAAACCTCATAGTTATCGGTTTCCAAGGCTTCCAAATAACGTTTTGCAATATTCGTTTCTCTGGCAACTTGATCCAGCTCAATATTATGGCTTAACCGCGCTTCCGTGAGTATTTTTCCAATTTCATTCATTTTATATAAATCTCCACATTAAGATTAAAACCCTAAATAACGGCTAAAAAGGTTAGATCGGTTCAATCTGCAAAAAGAAAATTATTTGAAACTTGGGCCGTAGGAGGCGAGTCAAATACGAAATTTTTATCTCTTATTCCCGCATTTATTCTGTAGTTGGAAAAATTAAACGTAATTTTTCCACCGGAAATGGGAACGGCTTCTATTCTACGTATTAACTGGGAATCCGGAGAAATGGAAACCCTGAGCGTTCTAAAAGTTTCCGCGGCGGATTTTCTGTTCATAATTAAAACGATAACCTTTTCCGAAGAACCCTCGTCCAAGGGAACCGGGGCGGCAGAAGATTCGTATGCTATTGTGTAAGCCCGTTTTATAAGGGAAAGCCCCTGTGGTGTGGAAAGAGAGGCTGCACCGGCAGAGCTTTGCTCTACCTCCTGACTTAAAATCGTTCCATATTGCGGCAGATAGATTGAAAGAGTGTTTCCGTTAAAAACGATAAACTGTTCGGCAGGGGAGCGGAAGTCTATCCTAAGTCTGTCAGGGCGTTTAAACATCGCCGTACCGTATTGGGAAGAAGAGCCTATGGTTATACGCATATCAACCACATAATCCCTAATTTTACCGTATCGCTCTGAAACGGCTGAAAAAAAAGCCCCTGCAGTGGTAATATCTTGAGCAAAACCGAAAATAAGAACAAAAAACAATAAAAATGTGATGCTTGTAATCTTTTTCATGCAGGTTACAGTAAAGCAAAAAAACGCCATAAAGTCAATAGCGGCCTCAAAACTTTTGTATGAACTTCATTACAAGCCCAGCGGGTTTTAAATTGGCACAATACTGCCTACCATTGGTTATATAATAATTACTATAAAATATTTGAAAAAAATATAGATTGAGTATATTATGACTTTAACATGTATGACTTTTCGATAATATTGGCAAACAATATACGCAAGCAAAGAAAAAAGAAAAACTTTTCACAAATGGAACTTGCCCTTAAAGCGGGCGTATCCACCGCATTCATAAACGCGATAGAAAATAAACAAAAATGGGTTTCCGCCCAGACATTATCCCGCCTTGCGGAATCTTTGAATGTAAAACCGCATGAACTTTTTTTAGCTGATGACGAAAACGAAAAAGATCCGAATATCATCGCAGGAAAGCATAAGAATATGATAAGCGATATAAAGGATATTCTTGTACGTTACGGAGTTAAAGAATAAGGCGGGAAGGTTCCGGTAGTCTATTCGCCTTGTTTTTATCTTCATAAAATTTAAAAATCCTCTATTTTTTAATTGACATTTTTGCCGAATGCGGCTATTATAGAAACTGGACAGTAGTAAACTTTTAAGGAGTATATTACAATGAGTTGGATTTTGTATGTTATTTTTCCTGCTGTCTGTATAATTCTTGGATGGACAATTCGCTGGCTGTATGCCAGATTTCAATTATCCGCTTCCGAACAGCGTGCGGAGCGGATTTTACAGGAGGCTGTCAAAGAAGCTGAAGCTCGAAAGAAGGAAATCCTTCTTGAGGCGAAAGATCAGCTTATTCGGGAACAAAAACAGCAGGAACGGGAGAATAGAGAACGCAGGAGTGATCTTCAGCGTTTTGAACGGCGGTTGGCGCAAAAAGAGGAGTTGCTCGATAAGCGTGTTGAGGCCGCCGAAAAACAGGAAAAAGGACTCGTCGAAATGGAAGCCGCGCTCGACGAACGGAGCAAGGTTTTAAGCGGCGAAGAGGAGCGATACAGGACTGAGCTGGAAAAGATTTCGGGCCTGACGCAGCAGCAGGCAAAGGATTTGATAATCCGCAATTTGGAAGCGGACGCAAAGCATGATGCGCTTGTTATCGTCAACAAGATCGAGCAGGAAGCCCAGCTTACGGCAGAAAAACGGGCGCGCGATATTTTGGTTACGACGATTCAGCGGCTTGCAACGGAAACGGCCGGCGATATTACGGTTTCGACCGTCAGTTTGCCCAGCGACGAAATGAAAGGCAGGATAATCGGCCGCGAAGGACGAAATATCCGCGCTTTGGAAACGCTTACGGGGGCGGATATCATCATTGACGATACGCCTGAAGCGGTCGTCGTTTCCTGTTTTGATCCGGTCCGCAAAGAAATTGCGCGGACGGCGTTGGAGAGGCTTATCCTCGACGGCAGGATTCATCCGGCGCGGATCGAAGAGATTGTTCAAAAGGTAACCCGTGAAATTTCTCAAAAAATTTATGAGGAAGGCGAGCGGGTCTTGTTCGATTTGGGCATTCACAATATGCATCAAGAAGGCGTGCGGGCTCTCGGTAGGCTGCATTTTAGAACCAGCTACGGGCAAAATGTTTTACAGCATTCCAAAGAAGTGGCAACCATCGCTGCGATGATTGCAGGCGAGATAGGGGCCGATGTGGAAATAGCCAAGCGCGGTGCTCTTTTGCACGATATTGGAAAGGGCGCGGAAACCGATTCCGATAAAAACCACGCTGAAATCGGAATGGAGCTTGCAAAAAAGATAAACGAAGACCCGCGTGTCGTAAATGCCGTCGGTGCCCATCATAATGATATTGAACCGGCTTCGGTTGAGGCGATCATCGTGCAAATTGCAGACGCAATTTCTGCGGCCCGGCCCGGTGCCCGGCGCGAAACGATGGATAATTACATTAAGCGTTTGGAAAACCTCGAAACCCTTGCAGAAAGTTTTTCGGGTGTCGAGAAAGCCTACGCGATACAGGCCGGCCGGGAGTTGCGCGTCGTTATCAATAATGAGCGGATTTCCGACAACGATACGAAAATACTGGCCCGCGACATTGCAAAGCGGATTGAAAACGATTTGCAGTATCCGGGTCGGATACGCGTAACCCTTATACGGGAAACCCGCATTGTAGAATACGCACGTTAATCTGTTTTAAAATAAAGTGTATTCCTGATAACCGATCCTTTTTGGAACGCACTTTTGGAAGAAAAAAGCCCCGGCGCAAACGAAAAATCCTGCCTCGGGGCTTTTTTTAAGGCTTTATGCGGATTTAATCCAGCCATAACGCTTCGTGCCTTAATCGCTTGCTTTTTGCTAACGTGATGCAATGCGCAAGCTTGTAAAGCGTCGAGATTTTCATTAAAATAAGGCTATGCTGATTTCGGAAATTCAAGTGCCCGTAACAAACATAGCCGGTGTGGGATCTGCGGTTGCGGCACAGCTGCAAAAGCTGGGCGCGGAGAACATAGGCGGTTTGCTGCGTCTTTTTCCGCGGGCGTGGGAAGACAGAACCCGCGTCAATACATTTTCGGAATGGAACCGGTTTCAAAAACTGAATGCGGAAATAACCGTAACGGGGCATCGGTGGTTCGGTTTCGGTAAAATGAAGACCCTGAAGCTCATTGTTATGGATAAGGCAGGCCAATACGCTTCTTTAATTTGTTTTAACCGCCCGTTTTTGGAAAAGGCTTTTCCCGCCGGAACGCGGGGTTTTGTGTACGGCAGTTTTTACCGCAAATACGGCGAATTGCAAGCCTCGTCCTTTGAGCTCGAAAAAGACGGTGCAAACCAAATGAAAATTCTGCCCGTTTATCCGCTTACGGCGGGGCTCGGGCAAGCAAAGATGCGCAAAATTGTTGCGGCTGCCTTAAAACTGTACGCCCGCGGCATAGACTCCGAACTGCCTGCCGAAGTCTTGCAAAAATACAATCTGCCGCCCAAGCAGGACGTGCTGTTTATGCTGCATGCGCCTAAATCCATGCAGGAAGCGGAATGCGGAAAATATGCGCTTATATTCGAAGAATTCTTCTTGTTTCAGTATGCCGTAGGATACCGTTCAATCGAAAGGCGCGGCAGGCTTCCCGGTACGGAAAGCTCAGGCGAAACCGATAGACAACCGAATGCGGAATTTACCCCCTCGCCCCTGCAAGCGAGGCTTTTGGAACGGCTGCCGTTTAAGCTGACCGAAGATCAGCGTGCCGCCGCAGCCGAAATGAATAAGGACTTGGACGGAATAAACCCCATGGCGCGGCTTTTGCAAGGCGATGTCGGTTCGGGGAAAACGATAACGGCTTTTTTGGCCTGTTTAAAAGTGATAGAACAAGGCGGGCAAACGGCCTTTCTTGCACCGACGGAACTTCTTGCGCGCCAGCACGCAGAAAACGCCGCAAAACTTTTGGAACCCATCGGTGTGCGCCTCGCTTTTTTAACGGGAAGCACCAAGGCAAGGGGCAGGAGCGCCCTTTTAAGCGAACTGGAAAAGGGAAACATAGACCTTATCCTCGGCACACATTCGCTTTTTTCCGCAAACGTAAACTACAAGAACCTGCGGCTTGCGGTTATCGACGAACAGCACCGCTTCGGCGTTTTGCAGCGCTCGGCCATTCTTCAAAAAGGTGCGGACAGCAACATTGAAAAACGGCAGCCCCATATTCTGATGATGAGCGCCACGCCCATTCCCCGAACCCTTGCCCTCTCGGTCTTCGGCGATCTGGATATTTCTTCCATCAAAACCCTACCGTCGGGCAGAAAGCCGATTATCACCTACGTCGGAGAAGAAGGTAAGGCGGAAAAGGTGTACGCGCTGGTCGCAGCCGAACTGGAAAAGGGTAGGCAAGCCTATTTTGTTTATCCATTAATAGAAGAAAACGAGGAACTTTCGCTGAAATCCGCTCAAAAAATGTTCGAAAACCTGCAAACCCGTTTTAGCGCATACCGGCTCGCCCTCATTCATTCTAAAATTAAAGAAGACGAACAGCGCAGCATTATGGAAGAATTTAAAGCCGGCATCATCGATATTTTGGTTGCAACCTCAGTAGTCGAAGTCGGCGTCGATGTGCCCAACGCCTCGTGTATGGTAATCGAACAGGCCGAGCGCTTCGGACTTTCGGCCCTGCATCAGCTGCGCGGGCGAGTGGGCCGAGGGAGCGAACAATCGTATTGCTTTTTGATTTATGGAAAGGGCTTGACCGAAAACGGCCGCGAGCGGTTGAAGATTATGAAAGAAACAAACGACGGCTTTATCATTGCAGAAAAAGATTTAAAACTGCGCGGCCCCGGAGACATCGGCGGGATAGAACAGTCAGGCTATCTGGGTTTTACCTTTGCCGACCCTATCCGCGATTACGAAATTTTACAGCGTGCACGGACAGCCGCCTTCGATATGCTGAAAGAACGGCAATAAACTTTAAAAAAATTTTGTAACAAAAAACAGGTTTGGCTCTTTTCATAATATGTCAAAACCGCTTTATGCGGTAAATCTGAAAATTCTTTAAGGAGAGAATTATTATGAATAAATTTAAATTGACGGCTGTTTTGTTTGCCTCTTGCATTCTTTTCGGAGCGTATGCACAGGGCGTTGATGCAAAGGCCGGAAGTTCACAGTCGCTAAAGTTTGCAGAAATGTCCGGCAAAACTCTGGACAAGATAATGAGCGACAAAAAAGAAAAAGAGAATTATTTTGTCATCGATGTTAGGGAACCGAATGAATACGCTGCAGGCCATGTCCGCTATGCAATCAACATCAGTGTAAACGAAATCGAAAAAAGAATAAACGAAATAAGCGATCTTAAAGACAAAAATGTAGTCGTGATCTGTCAAACGGGCAACAGGAGCGGCCATGCAGCAAAAATCTTAAAAATGAATGGTTTTACTTCCGTGTTTAACGCAAAGGGTATGCGGCAGTATAAATACACGGCTGTAACAAAAACACCGAATATACGCGGAAAGGATTTACAAAAGGCTGCGGACGACGGCGCTTATTTTATAATCGATGCCCGTGATGAAAAAGATTATGCCGAAGGCCGCCTAAAAGGTGCGGTAAACATTACGCTCGATACCCTCGATAAAAAAATGAGCGAAATTCCGAAAGACCGGCCCATTGCCGTTTATTGCTATTCGGGCAACCGCTCTTTCGAGCTTGCCGAAAGGCTTACCAAGGCCGGATTTAAGGCCGTCAGCTCTTTAGACGGATCAACCGAATACGCATTTACAATGGTAAAATAGTTTAGAAACCTCCTGTTTTAACCGCCGGTATGCAGCCGTTCGGGCACAAGTCCGAAAGACAGCATACCGCACCTTTCTTTTAAAAATATCCCGCCGAAACACGTATCCGTATTTTTAAACCGCATGGACGGCCTTGCGTAAAAAAAGGTGCAGGCAAAACGACTAATTATTGGGCGTTAAGTAAAGCGCATCCCGTGTTCCTAAATTGGGAAACGAAACCCTTTTTCGGTCATTGGTATGGCTGTTAAACAAAACCGTTATACTGTCATTCGAAGTTACCAGCACCACGTGCGATTCCTTTGTCAGACAGATAAACCCGCCCGCACTTACTGCATTGTAATTTGTCAGATAAAAGGCATTTCGTTTTTGCATATACGAGGTGATGCCGTCGCTTGCGTATTTGGGGCTGCCGGTGCGGATCCAATAAAGGCTTTCAGGATACCACCGAGATGTCGTTTTTATGCCGCCCGCTAACAGGCACTGCGAAACAAAGTTTGCGCAATCGTTTTCATAAGTTTTATACTTTTTATTCCATACCTTATTGTTGACTTCTGCGTTTATAGGATTTGACGTGTACTTATCGGCGTATCGTACGGCGGCGGCGTTGTCGTAAACGGTTTTTTTTGCATTGCCGTCTATGTAAAAATTTATAAACTTATATCCGTTATTAAAAATAGATTCTGAGGACGCCGGCCGCAAAGCTGCAGCCGATAATTCTTCACGATAAGTTGCAATCCGAATTTTTGCGCTTTCAAAATTATCAGGTTCTTCAAAAATTACTTTGAAAATATTGTTTTCAGTTTGTTTTAACCCGATGTAGCGCTTTAATTCATTTGTTTTTTTATTATACAAATCGGTAACCTTTTTTAACCCGCCGGCCTCGTCTACCGCTTTTTTCATTCCAGCAACGAACGGCAGCTGATACACCGATCTATACTTTAACTTTTTTTCTATTACCACAAAATACGACTGTGTATTTTCTTCCGCATCACCGTCCGGCATATAATCATAGACTTTAATATTTAAAATATCATAATATTCTGCATAAAGGTCTTCTATATAATTAAAAAAGAATTCTTCTACGGCCGTTTTTTCTCTTTTTGAGGCCGGCTCTTGTTCATAAGATGACAAGGATTCATCTGCTTTTTTATTCATATATTTATCGAAAAATAAATACACTTTAACAAAAGCAATAATCCAGAGTAAACCTATAACCGATAGAAATATTAGTTTTCCTTTTTTCATATAGTTATACCGTTAAAATAAAGAACTAAACGAATGCCCCTGTATGCGTCTTCATTTAATCGGTTAATTTTATAAACCTCTTCAAAACAGTATCGGCATTTTTTTTGTTTGGTTAAGAAGCAGCATAGCTTATCTTAAAATCTCATGCTATTTTATTTCACCTCTTTCCAGTTTAAAGACCTTATCCTCTTTTTTTGCGTGGACTTTTATATCGGTTATCGGATTCCATTGTACGATAAACGAGATGGTGGGTTCCAATTCGTATTTTCTTTGTGCTTTGCGTAAAACGGGTTTTACGGAATAGGAAAATTTCATCGTCCAATCTTTAAGATAGTGGGTAAGCTCCAAATTAAGCGATTTCAGTTTAAAACCCGAACGTCTGCGGGCTGCCTCGTCCCAAAAATAAAAAGAACTTAAAAGGTCTTTTGCGATGTTTTTTTCTCCCGGAAGAGGGGCCGGTAAATTCATAAAGTTTTGAAAATAGCGCGCAATAACATCGTTTCGGCTTGCGGAAGTAAAGCTTATGTCCCAAAATTCGTGTATCTTAAAAGTGATCTTCGGAGAAAAGGTAAAATAGCTGTCCGTGGTACGAATCAGATTAAAATGCACGTTTGTGGAAAAAGACAGTTGCAGTTTTATCCTGTTTTTCCACGAGTAAAATTCGAATGGGGCGGCGGTGTTGGAATAGCTTATACCCAGCGAGTGCGGGATAAATTCTTTTGTCGATGAACGAGCAACCCAGCCTGCGGGCGGCAGATCCAGTCTATATGGAATTTCGCGGCTCATATTGTAAAAGGCCGAAAGGCCCTTCCACACAATCGACACAGAATATTTATCGTGTTTTTTATCTTCAATATTATAAATATAGGACTGACTTAAATTGATATTATACGGAAAGGTAAATGTTAATTGAGCGCTAAAGGGTTCCCAAAACCATTTTTTTTTGTCTTTTTCTTTTTCAAAAAGTCTTGCGTATATGTTCAACTTGCCGTAAGGAAAAGAAAAATTGCCCTTCCATGTATAGGCTTGCAATAAGGGCGGCAGGTTTACGGCCGTTGTTACCAGCTGCGTATGTTCGTTTAAGGTAACCCCGACACCCGCCGCAGTCGAATGAGTTTTTATAAAGTCCTTATCCCATTTTGTTTTTTCGGTTTTCCATTCCGGTTTTATGTATGTGCCCGTAAAGCTGTTTTTTACCACTATTTCGGAAATAGACCATTCCAAGAATGAAGGCTTAAATACCTCGTTAAAAATAAACGGGCTGTATTTTACCGTGTTGGTATTTGTAAGAGAATATACATTCCGCTTAAAGTTATTCAGTTCGTATTCGGCTTTTTTTGCATTGTCTTTTACCCACGGGTGTCTTTGATAATTACCCGTCAATAAAAAGGAGTTGTTCAGATTCAGCATTCCCTGATTATAAATTAATCGGCTGTCAAGCCCGACGGAACCATTTAATTTATAATAATTGGAAAAAAAATCTTTCCATTTTACATCTTCGGGTTTTGCCCAATTTTTATGATCGAAGATAAGGTCCTGCAAAAACGAACCGTTTATCTTGTACGAAAGGTCATAGTTTATATAATCCAGCGTATTTTTTGTCTTAGGCGTATCTATTTTAAAAGCCGGAAAAAGAGCCTGCATAAAATCGTCCACGCTTTTTTCTTGTTCGCCGGATTTTTCCTGCGGCTTATCCTTCGGTGTTTCGTTTGCGGAAGTTTCGCTATTTTCAACCGCGTTTTTTAGATCCTGCGCAAAATTTTCATCGAACGGATTTTCGATGCCCTCTATTTCGGTGCGGGCACTCTTGTTCCGCTTTTTGTTCAATAGCGAAGTTGAAAAAAGCGTTCCGTTTATGCCGACACGGAATTCGGGAACAAAATTTTTAGGATGAAAAAAAGAGCGATCCGGGGCATAGAGCTTATTTTCTCCCAAAAGGAATTTATTTTCTTTTGCCTCGAAATTAAAGCGGCCGGAAACGGCTTCCAGTGCAATCGAAGTAATCCACGGCTGGAGCTGCAAAAAGACAGGGCGTACTGAGCCATCCAGCTTCCACGAATAATATGTTTCACGTGCCGGTTCTTTTTCTGCTGCAAGCTTTTCTCTGTTTAAAAGGTATTTAAACCAGTTCATATCTTCCGAGCGGTTTAAAAAGTCTTCTCTAAAAAAGGGATCGGAGATAAGCGGAAAGTCTACGGTGAACCTAAACGGCGCCTTTGTTATGTTTGTGTTGAAGTTGAAGTAGTATCTGAACGGAACGTTTTTTCCGAACAGGTTTGAGCTGTTTTTGTTTACGATTCCTTTTTCGTCGTATTTGGAATACACTACGGAGCTGCCGCTGCCCGCTAAACGGTACAATGTGTTGGAAAAACCTAAAAACGACTGAAACTGAATCTGTTTAAAAAAACTTTTCGGCGGGCTGAATTTTCCTTCAATGCCCGTTAGGTAGCCAAGTGAAGAATAGGCGTCCGCCATCAGTTTAAGGTAGGACCCGTCCGTGTTTTTTGCAGGCTCGTCGAGGTTTTTTAAAAAAAGCCCCTCGAGTTTTTGCTCTTTTAAGGTGTCGCCTTGCAAAAAGTTCGAAAAGGAACTTTCTTCTTCCGCCTTGGGCAGAGGCTTTCTTCCGTACAGATAGGTCGTCGTCTGCACAAAGGCGCCTTCTCTGTTCCTAAAACCAAATACGGGGTGTAAAATCATTTCGTCGGCGGGATAATAAAAAAACGGAAGATAAATTAGCGGAACAACGCCCACCGACAAAAAGCCGTTGACAAAGGCCATCTCGTTTCCGGGCAGGAGCCAGACCCTGCTTGCACGGATCGACCAAAGCGGGTCGTCTTCCTTGCTGGTGGTTAAAAGCGCGTCTTTAAAGGCAATGGTTCCGCTTTCGTTTCTACCGGCCGCATCCGTGTGAATTTTGAAAGGGTCTTTGTTTTTTTTTGCTGCAGCCTGCTCCAAAATTCCGTTTAAAAAAACGCCTTCAAGTTTTTTTATGCTAAAAAGAAGTTGCTCACCCTTAAAGGATTCGCCTTTTTCCAAACCCGTTTTTTTTTCGTAAAAGACGTTGCCTATTGCCGTAAGCGAATCTCTGGTTTTGTTGTAAATTACCTTATCGGCTTTGATGGTCGAAACGGAAACGCCGTCCGAAACGGAGATGGAAACGCTGCCGGTAAAAATGATAATTTCGTCTTCTTTCGGTTTGGCATTTTCAGGGGTACCGTCTTTTTTTTCGCCCGCATCTATGGACGGCGGATGCTCTGAAATCGGCTGCGGCGGAACTTTTACATATTCCGTATATTGAGCGGAGTTAACGGTTATCGTGTTTTGTTTTTTTTCCGCGGCGTTTTGGGCGTTTAGGCTGAGCGCCGCCAAAACCATAAAAGCCTTGATCCAGTTTTTCATTATCCGCGCTTGGGCCGTTCCCGCTCCAGCATTTCTTTTATGTAATAGCCGGTATATGATTTTTTTATCTGTGCAACTTCTTCAGGGGTGCCTTCCGCGATTATTTCGCCGCCGTTTACCCCCCCTTCGGGACCTAGGTCTATTATGGTGTCGGCTTGCAAAATGACGTCAAGATTATGCTCGATCATAACAACGGTGTTGCCCTGCTCGACGAGGCGGTGAATAACCTGCATCAGCTGTTTTACGTCGGCAAAATGGAGACCGGTCGTCGGTTCGTCCAAGATATAGAGAGTTTTGCCGGTGGAACGTTTTGCAAGTTCGTTTGCCAGTTTGACGCGCTGAGCTTCGCCACCTGAAAGGGTAAGCGCCGATTGTCCGAGTTTGATATAACCGAGGCCCACGGATAAGAGGGTTTCCAGTTTGCGCGCAATATGCGGAATCGGCGCAAAAAAACCGGCGGCTTCTTCTATCGTCATGTCCAAAACGTCGGCAATGTTTTTACCCTTGTACCGTACTTCAAGCGTTTCCTTGTTAAACCGCTTGCCACGGCAGACGTCGCAGGCAATGTATACATCGGGCAAAAAATTCATTTCGATGGTGAGCGTGCCGTCGCCTTGGCAATGTTCGCAGCGCCCGCCCCGCACGTTAAAAGAAAAACGGCCCGGTTTGTAGCCGCGCGTTTTGGAATCGGGAAGGCTTGCGAACAGGTCGCGTATGCCGGTAAAAACGCCGACATAGGTCGCGGGGTTGGAGCGCGGCGTCCGCCCGATGGGGCTTTGGTCGATGTTGATGACCTTGTCGATATTTTCAAGCCCCCTTATCTTTCCGTAAGCCCCCTCCTGAATGGATGAGCGCATCAGGCGGTTTGAAACGGCGGGGTATAAAACGTCGGTCAGCAGGGTCGATTTTCCCGAACCGGAAACGCCGGTAATACAGGTAAAGGCACCGAGCGGAATCTTTATCGAAATATTTTTAAGGTTGTGTTCGGTTACGTTTATGAGCTCCAAAAAAGCCCCGTTTCCCGGCCGCCTTTTTTCGGGGATATCCATTTTAAGCGTGCCCGCAAGGTACTGCCCCGTAAGGCTTTTTTTTACCCGCGCAACCTCTTCAGGTGTACCCTGCGCCGTGATGCTTCCGCCGTGCACGCCCGCACCCGGACCGAGGTCTACAATGTAGTCGGCCGTGCGGAGGGTCTGCTCGTCGTGTTCGACTACGACCAGCGTGTTTCCCAAATCGCGCAGGTACAAAAGCGTATCGATAAGCCGCTGGTTATCCCGCTGGTGCAGCCCGATCGAAGGCTCGTCCAAAATATACAAAACGCCGATTAAACCGGAGCCGATCTGCGTCGCAAGGCGGATACGCTGAGCTTCGCCGCCAGAAAGGGTTGCCGCCTTTCGTTCCAAGGTCAGATAGTCCAAGCCGACGTTTTTCATAAATTGAAGGCGCGCGTTAATTTCTTTTAAAATTTGCTCGGCAATGTGCTGTTCCGTGTCGGTCAGTTTTAATTCTTCAAAAAAGCGAAGAGAGTCGCCGACCGAAAAACAGGTAAGCTCGTGAATATTTTTTTTACCGACCGTTACGGCAAGGGCTTCCGGTTTTAAGCGCTTTCCGCCGCAGGTTTTGCACGGTTTTACGGACATAAATTTTTCGTAATATTCGCGTACCGACGCCGAATACGATTCACCGTATTTGCGGGCAATGTCCGCCATAATACCGGGCCACGCGCGGTTATACGAATGACTGCCGTTTGTGTACTTGGAGGTGTACGAAAAATTGATTTTAACGTCGCCTGAGCCTTCCCAAATAATGTTTAAGATTTTTTTAGGCAGTTTGTTAATCGGCGTATCGAGGGAAAAATCGAATTCCGCAGCGAGGGCTTCAAAGCGAGCCCGGTTCCAATCGGAGTCGGGATTATATGGAATAAAAGCGCCCTCGTTAAACGAAAGCGTCTTATCCGGTGCAATCAAATCCCGATCGAAGTGCTGGGTCATACCCAAGCCGGTACATTCGGGACAGGCACCGAAGGGGTTGTTAAAAGAAAAAAGACGCGGCTGTAATTCGGGCATCGAAATACCGCAGTCGGGGCAGGCGTTTTTTTGCGAAAAAAACACCTCACTTACCGGAGCGTCTTCGGCAGCGTCCTGCCGCGTTGCAAGCAGGGTGCCGCCCGAACTTGCCAGCGCCGTTTCCACCGATTCGGAAAGGCGCTTTCGGACATCCTTCGATAATTTGATTCTGTCAACGATAATTTCTATCGTATGTTTTTTTTGCTTGTCGAGTTTTACCCCGTCTTCCAGATTAATGACAAGCCCGTCAATCCTAGCCCGCACAAAGCCCGCTGTAATTGCGTCGGTTACGATTTTTTGATGTTCGCCCTTCTTCCCTTTTATGATCGGGGCCAAAATTTGAACGCGCGTATCTTCAGGCCAGCTCATAATCGTGTCGATGATTTGATCAACGGTCTGTTCCCGTATCTCCTTGCCGCAGCACGGGCAGTGCGCATGACCGGTACGGGCGAACAACAGGCGGTAATAATCGTAAATTTCGGTAACCGTGCCGACCGTAGAGCGGGGGTTGCGGTGCGTGGTTTTTTGTTCGATGGAAATTGCAGGCGAAAGCCCCTCGATATAATCGACATCGGGCTTGTCCATTCTGCCCAAAAACTGGCGGGCATAGGCCGAAAGGGATTCCACATAGCGCCGCTGCCCTTCGGCAAAAATCGTATCGAATGCAAGCGAGCTTTTTCCCGACCCCGAAAGCCCGGAAATGACGATTAGTTTATCCCGCGGAAGCTCTACGTCTATGTTTTTTAGATTATGTTCCCGCGCACCCTTTACGATAAGCTTATTAAGGTGCGGGCCTGTATTCTTTTTTTGCATAGGAAACAGAGTATATAATAAGGGGGCATAATTGTCAATTGAGAGAAAGAACGAGGGTTTACAGATGGGGGGGGGCAGTTTGCCACATGAGTAACTGCAATGTTTGTGATTTATCCCAATAGCCTTTTTTTACGAAAACTTGTTTTCCGCTTTGCACGGAAATACCTCCATTTGAAAGAAAATACGGCGGATCGGCAAAAATCATATCGAATTGAAAATTAATATTAGGAAGCAGAACTA
The DNA here is from genome assembly GCA_963547785.1 of uncultured Treponema sp. Taxonomy (GTDB): domain Bacteria; phylum Spirochaetota; class Spirochaetia; order Treponematales; family Treponemataceae; genus Treponema_B. Next base: position 19,342 of record CAUUSH010000015.1, read on the forward strand.
AGCAGTTTCCTTTGGCAAGAGTAAAATCTTTATTTTCAGAACGATACCAAACTTTTATTGAAATAGTACACCCTACCTTATAATTCAGCTTTTATTTTTGCAATAAATTCGTCGACAGTTGCTAGATTGTAAACACTCGGAATAATAGAATAGGCCTCGCCTAATTTATTTTTTGCACTTAGCCAACCATACCCATCAGTGATCTAAACGAATTCATATTTACCATACTGATTAATTTTAGGAGCGATATCGGTATATGCTCTTGCAACTTCATTTAATTTTGAACCGCCGGTATTATAAAAATTCGCTTCAATAAGATACGCTTTCTTTTTTGTCTGCACCACAAAATCAAATCGTTTTAAATCCTGTCCGAGACTTTTATTTCTCCGAATTCAGTGCTGTTAACTTCTACTCTAAAAGGTATTCTTGCACTTTTAAATTTCAAAACAATCGCTTTTACCATATTATCACCGCCGCGATTCTTTCGGGCGTTTGTATCCAAACCGACTTCAACACCGAAAACATAATCGACAAGATTGGTAATATTCTTATTTTTGAATACATTTGCCAAACCCGTTTGCTCAATATAATTGATTACACCACTTACGGACATAAAATAGCTTTCAAGCAAAACAAATTCACCTTTTATATTCAAGGTTTTCTTTTTATCTTTAGTCCTTTATGGCAAGAAGGATATCCAGAACTTCAAAAACCTTTGGATTTTCTTCATAGAGTTCTTTTATTGCATTTTGTAAATCTTCTTTTCCAATTAAATAATTTAACTGGTTCAATTTCAATGCAATCTTATTTGTATTTTTTATTACCTTTTCAAAATCCGTAAAATAATCCAACGTAGCATTTGTTTCACTGAGCTGGGATATAAATAAATTAAAATCTTTTTTCATAATTTAATCCTAAAAAGGAGGCTTAATTACTGATTAATAATTCGTTAATTGCATGACGCTTTTTTGCATTTGCATTTATTATGCGTGAAGCAAAAACTCTTTTAATAGTAAAATTTGAATATAAGTCGTCAAAGAAATTATCATTTTTGTTTATATTTTTAGGATCCGAATTGCTTGCAACAATTAAGGCGCCTTTATTTGTAATTTCGATAATAAAAGAACCAAGTTCAATTTGTTCTTTATCAGTAAATTGATTTTTGCTGTAAGAGGTAAAAGCAGATGTAGCTGAGAGCGGCCGATAAGGATGATCTATATAAACAAACGTTTTATTATCAATGAAATCTTTTGTTTGTGAATAGAAAAATAAACAGAGCCGCTTTTTCAAGTTTTTCTTTTTTATTTCCACTTATTGTTAACGAATTATATCTTTCTCGTTTTTCTAAAAAAAGTCTTTTGTTTTCTTCAGGCGTAGAATGACGGTATATCTTCTGAAGCTTAGAAAGAAGTGTAATGACACTTTCGCAGGCAGTTTTAATTTGGATATAGGTATTTATTAATTCTTCGTTGATATCATTGATTAAAGCTTCTTTAGGATGAAAAGTATGTATAATATCGAAAAGCACAGCTCCGCCGCCGACAAACGGTTCACAGTATTTATCAATACGATCAGGATATTTTGCTCTTATTTCTTTTAACAACTGGCTTTTGCCGCCGGCCCATTTTACAAAAGGTCTTGCCAAATTCATATCCTATGATTATAGTTAAATTTTAATAAAATTTCTATAGTTTAATAAAAACAATGTAAAGACTTGCAACTAATAGGTGCTTGATAATTTTGTAGTCCTACATTACGTAGCCGGACACTCCGACCTTATGGATGGAGCCCTTTATTTCCTTACGATTTGGATATGCCGTAATCGTTCGGGTGCAGCAGAATCTTTTGCCAGCCGGTTTCATAAAAGTCGTCGAGCATGACAACGTATTTGAGCGCCTGTTCGTAGGGAATATCCAGTCTGACGGTTTCAAACAGGCATGTCCAAAAGCTTTTGTCGATGGCTGAATATAAACGGAAGTCTATATCTTTTTGCAGAAAACCGCCGCTGCTTTCTATTGAAGACAAGGCGCGTACATCCGCCTTGTATGTATCTTCCATCATCAAGGTAAAAAAATCGGAATAGCGGGAACCTTCCGAGCAGCAGACAAGCAGTTTTACGGCGCGGTAATTTTGATAAATAAAATCGACTATACGCTTTCGGCTTTCAAACCTGAACTTGCGCATTTTTTCCTTATCGGGCGAGAGCTCAAAAAAAGTTTCGTACATTTGACGGTGGTTTTGCAAAAGCGAATCGTATACATCTTTTACCAGCGCATCAAAAAGCGCCGCCTTATTTCTATAATGAAAATAAAGGGAGCCGGTGGTAACGCCCGCCTTCTTTGAAATTTCGCGCATTGAGCTTTTTGCCCAACCCTTTTTTAAAAATTCCTCGGCGGCGCATTCTAAAAGCAGCTTTTTTGAAGAATGCGGTTCCTCGATAAGGCCTTTTGCAGCCCTTCCGCCTACCGGTTTGATTTTATTCACCATGACAATAGTATCGTACTGTATTCTTATCGCAATGTCAATAAGTGTTTTCGTTTTAGAAGGTTCCGTTCAAAAGCGGAAATGATAAAAAGCGCTTTTATGCAAAATTATATTTAATCGACATCATTCTTTACTCTTTTAAAGTTTTGCGGTATTATATTCTAAAATGAAAAAATACGAAAAATTAAAAACGCTGGCGGTGCTGTTTTTCAGCTTTTTTAAAATCGGTGCTGTTACCTTCGGCGGCGGTATGAGCATGCTTCCCATCTTAAAGCGGGATCTAGTCGATAAAAAAAAGTGGGCGACCGATGAAGAAATGATAGACTATTTTGCCATCGGGCAAAGTACACCCGGAGTTATAGCTGTAAATGTCGCAACTTTTATCGGGTACAAGCAGGCTGGCGTTATCGGGGCGGTTGCCGGAGTTGCCGGCATCGTCTTTCCCTCGCTTGTCGTAATTATTTTGATTGCAGCCTTTCTTTCAAACTTTAGCGAAATTATGTGGATACGCCGTGCACTAAAAGGGATAAACGCAGCTGTTGCCGTACTGCTGGTGCGGGCGGTTTTTTTGTTCGGCAAAAAAACCGTTTTCGATATATGCACATTTTTGATTGCCGCCGCCGCATTTGTTGCAATGTTCATTTTCAGGGTGCAGGGATTTTGGATAGTTGCAGGTTCTGCCTTTATAGGCTGGCTGTGCCAAAATTTAAAAGCCGCCGTTCTAAAGAAAAACAGCAAATGAGCTTAATTGGTCTATTCTTTTTGTTTATGTATATCGGAGCCTTTACCATAGGCGGCGGCCTTGTTGCCGTAACCCTTATGCAGCAGGAGCTTATCGGACGCGGGCTTATCAGTTCAGAGGATTTTTTTGCGATGGTTGCAATTTCCGAATCGACGCCGGGCCCCATCGGCATCAATATGGCGACGTATATCGGCTACAAACTGTACGGCATTTTGGGCAGTTTGGTTGTAACGGCAGGGCTTGTTTTTCCGTCGCTGATCGTAATTATTTTGATTGCACGTTTTGCGGCGGCCTTTCAGGAAAAACCGTTCGTAAAAAAAAGCTTTTATGGACTGCGTGCCGGAGCCGTCGGAATGATTGCCGTCGCATGCTGGCAAGTCATTACTATTTCGCTTTTGACGGTACCGCGGTTTAAAGAAATGGGCCATTTTACAGACCTCGTAAACGTAAAGCCGCTTTTGTTCTTTGCGGCAGCACTCGGGTGTAGTCTTTTGTTTAAAAAACTGCATCCCGTGTTTTTGATAATTGCAGGAGCGGTTTTTGGTATTTTCTTTTTATAAGGTTTTACAAGGCCGCGCCTTTAGGCTGTTACAGTTAAGCTTTTTGTTATATGCCGGCTTTTGAAAACATTGTTGTAATCGTCTTAAAAAAGATTGAAACATCGAGCAAAACCGAAACATTTTTAATATAATATAAATCGTATTCCAGTTTTTTTATCGTATCGGATACGGAAGGCGAATGGTATTCCCCGGAGATTTGATCCCAGCCGGTAATTCCGGGTTTAACCAAAAGGCGCTGTCTGTAAAACGGTATATTGTTTTCAAGCTCAATGGCAAGCTCAGGTCTTTCAGGGCGCGGGCCTATAATGGACATGTCGCCGGCTAAAACATTTATCATTTGCGGGAATTCGTCAATTCTGGTTTTTCTCAAAAAGCTTCCCACTCTTGTAATGCGCGGATCGTTTTGTTTTGTCGGAGCAAAATCGTTACCGACCATTTTCATCGTTCTGAACTTTAAAATCGAAAACAGTTTTCCGTTTTTGCCTTCTCTTATCTGTTTAAAAAAGATGGGACCCTTGCTTTCGAATTTTATTGCAATGGCCGAAATAATAAGCGGGATTGCGGTTACTATCAATATTGCAAAAGCAATTATTATATCGCTGATTCTTTTATACAAAAAAAACATTTGCTTTGAACTAAGGTCTATTTCGGATAAAATCCAGACATCATTTAAAGAGCCAAGCGGAATGCGCCTTATTGCTATTTCATAAAAATCAGGAAGAGAATAAAACAAAATATTCCGGTTTAAAAGTGAAAGCAGTTTTTTGCGCACGGCGGAATTAAAGTTTTTTTCCATTTCAAAAACTATTATGTCTACGGTGTTGTTGTTTATAAAATCGGCAAAGTCCTGCACCTCATTTAAAACAGTAAAGTTCCATATTTCGGGTTTTTCTTTATTTTTAAGCGATTCATCAAAAACAGCAACTATTTCATAATTAAAATAAGAGAGTTTTTTCATTTCGGCAATAAGATTTTTTAAGGTTCTGTTATAGCCGACAAATACAATTTTCGGTAAGTTTTTAAATTTAAAATAAATGAAGTTATAGAAATACCGCCAAAAAAATATAAAAATAAAATCCGCAATGATGTAAATTACTAAGATTCTTTTGGGTGTTATGGTGTCGGAGAAAAATAGATAAAAAAGTGTAAAGCCGAAAAGAAGCGAAACACTTGCTATTACGGTTAAAGAAAAAATTGCCCTCAGTTTATCGAATCGTTTTTCCAACACATAAAAGTTCGCTGCATACATTGCAATAATCCAAAAAAGCATGATAGGAATAAAGTGCATAAAGTGAATTTTTAAACTAAAATATGTCGGATATTCTTTGTTTCTTAAAATTAGGGTAAGCGGCAAACAAAGGCATAATATCAAAAAATCGGCCGACGCCAATACAAGTTGTTTTCTTTTACGCGACGGTTTTATCATCTTTTAACCTTCCTCGGCTGCGAATTAAGTTTCCGCTTTATTTCTTCTTTATATTTTTCCATTATAATCGAGTCGGAATAAAATTCAACGGCAATTTTTCTTGAAGCAGCACCCATTCGTTTTTTTTCTTCGGCAGATAAACAAATAAAACGGACTAAGGTTTTAGCAAGTTCACAAGCATTTTGCGGTGCACACAAGAATCCGTTTTCGTTTTCATGTACGGGTTCGCGCGTGCCGATACTGTTCGCCGCAATAAGCGGTTTGCCCATGGCTGCCCCCTCCAGCAAAACGCGCGGTACCCCTTCCCGATAATAGGATGGGAGCACAACGCAGTCGGCATTTTGCATCAATGGTTCGGGATCTTTTACCTGTCCGTGATAAATAATGATTCCGTCTGCGGCGGCCTTTTGCACAATCGCTGTATCTATAAAGCGTCTGCCTTTTTTCAGTTCGCCTATGATGTGAAAACGGGTATTTTTATAACCGGATCGCACCTTCCGCGCCGCTTCGATATATTCGGCAATCCCCTTGGTTTTAACCAGTCTGCCGCTGAAAATAAAATCGATTGTCTGTTTTTTACCGTCATCTTCGGTATGGGTTGCTGGCTGGGGGGTGTATTTTGAAATGTCAACCCCGGAGCCCGGTAAAAGGCCTGTTCTGTTTTCATCGATTATTTTTAAATCGATAAATTGCTTTTTATCGTCCTTGTTTTGAAAAAAGGCGAATCCCGACGGCGATTTAAAGGTTTTTTTATAAAGAAAGACTAGCACGGACTGTAAGATACCTTTTTTTTCAAAGGCGGTTCCCAGTCCCGTTATATTATCGATAAACGGTATGCCCAGTTTTGCGGCCGCCATACCGCCGTATATGTTCGGTTTATTGTTAAAATGCAAAACAACGGCAGGTTTTTGCTCTGCATAAATTCGTTTGTATTCTCCGTATGCGGCAAGATCGGCAAAAACATTCAAGCCCGAATTGTTCAAAGCCAGCGGAATAAATGGGATATTCAATTCATCCCGTAAAAGGTTTTCGCTGCCGTCGCTGCGGCTTACGGTAAAAATATCCCATTCTTTTTGTAATGCGAGGAGAAGATTTTTTCTGTTATATAAATTCCACGCAAAATTGGCGGAAATGCCGATCCGTATTTTTTTCGTGTTTTCCATAAAAGATAAAGGATATAATACCAGATTATAAGGCCTTTATCAACCGTCCGGCAAGTCCGTATTTTACGGCCGCCACACAAGCCTAAAACCGAGGTTTACGTAAGCCGAATCGGGCGAGTTGGCGCTTCGGTTTCCGACCAGACACGAATCCGCATTGTCGCTCCAGCTTCCGCCGCGGTTAACCCTGCCGGCTCCTGCTATTCCGCCGTTCGGATCCGTTACCTCTTCAGGCAGGACGTGGTCATACAAATCATTGCACCACTCTTCAACATTGCCGCTCATATCGTATAAGCCAAGTCCGTTCGGATATTTCGAGCCTGCGGACGCGGTTTCTTTTATGCCCGTATCCTGCCAGCTTGCACCGTTCCAGCGGTAAGAAAAAACGGCAACGCGGTTCATTTCTTCCGTATATTTTTCCACAATCAGGTCGTTCACGTCTTTTATACTGTTTCCCGGGGCCGGTAATTCGGCACCGCTTGCAGAATTCAAATTTGTCAAATACAGTTTTTCGCCGTAGCTTACCGCATTTTTGCCGGTTTTTTGGTAACGGGCGGCATATTCCCATTCCGCTTCGGTCGGCAGCCGGTAACCGCGTTTATCCATATCGCAAAAAGCGGCGTCGCAGGCGATCTTGTCGGCGGCATTTTTTAACGGGGCCGAATCATTTTTACCCTTTTTGTAACAGCATTCCGAATCGCTGCCCGTTTTCATTTCGGTATAGGCATTGCACCAAATAATGCAGTCGTACCAGCTTACAAAGGTTACCGGATGTTCAGAGTCTTTTGTAGGCGCAGCTCCGTCTTTGCCCGCGCTGCCTTCCCGGCCCTGATTTGCGAATGTATACCCGTTATCGACAGCCCAATCATATACCTCTTTCCACAAGCCGTATGTTACCTCGTATTTTCCGATCGAATACGGGGTCAGATGTACGATTCTTCCTTCGATAAACACGCCTCGCCAATAATCCGCATCACTTGGCAGATCATAGGCAGGGTCTGTTCCGATTATACCGTTTTGGGGTGTCGGAATAGAAACCGTTTCGTAAACGGGTGTGCGGATAACCGCTGTTTTTTGTACGTTTAAATCGTACATCGTATATTTTACCGTTACCGCGATTATTGCGGCAGCCGTCAGGACAAGTAAGAGTTTAATTGCTTTCATATAAATATCTTATACAATATTTTATAATGTTTGTAAATGTATTTTTAAACGCCCGTTAACACAGAAAATGTCATCATTCTCTATCTTAAGTTGCCGGCGGAACATTAAAAATCATCTAGCACATAAAATAAAAATATGATACACTGGGAAACTGAAATAACGGTATTTTAATTTATACCATTATGAAAATTTTAAGCCGCTAAAATGCGCGGCAGAAAATAAGCATCTTCAGGATTTGAAAATCCTTTCAGATGCTTCCTCTATAGGAAGGAGCTAAATATGAGCAAAAGAAAAATTTTGGTTACCGGTTCTTTAGGACAGATAGGAAGCGAGTTAGTTACGTTTTTACGCGGCGAGTATGGGGATAATAATGTTATCGCCTCGGATATCGAAAAAAAAGATATCCCTGCGGTTATAAACGGCGGCCCATTTGAAAAACTTGATGTGCTGAATGCAAAAAAGACAGCCGAAATTTGCGAAAAATATAAAGTAAACACCGTTATTCATCTTGCAGCCCTTCTTTCCGCCGTTGCGGAAAAAAATCCGCCGCTTGCATACACTATTAATATGACCGGTCTACATAATATGCTTGAAGTTGCGCGGGAAAAGAAATTGAGCTTGTTCGTACCCAGCTCCATTGCTGCATTCGGCCCTTCGACACCTGCAAATAAAACCCCGCAAGATACAATCCAGCGTCCCACTTCGATGTACGGCGTTACCAAGGTTGCAGGAGAACTTCTTTGCGATTATTATTTTAAAAAGTTCGGCGTTGATACGCGCGGTGTCCGCTTTCCCGGCCTTATTTCCTACAAGACGGCACCGGGCGGCGGCACAACCGATTATGCCGTACATATTTATTATGAAGCCTTAGAAAAAGAATCGTATACATCGTTCATTAAAAAAGGTACCAAAATGGATATGATGTATATGCCAGATGCCTTAAGCGCCGTTCATAAGCTGCTTGAAGCCGATCCAAAAAAGTTAAAACACAGAAACGCTTTTAATATCACTGCGATGAGCCTTGCCCCCGAAACCATCACTGCTGAAATAAAAAAGCACATTCCGAAATTTAAGATTGCTTACGATGTTGACCCTGTAAGACAGGGGATAGCCGATTCTTGGCCTAATTCTTTGGATGATTCGTGCGCCAAAAAAGAATGGGGCTGGAAACCGAAATATACTTTGGAAAGTATGACAAAGGATATGCTTCAAAAATTAAGCGAAAAACTCGACATACCCCTGCCGGATACGGCCGAAAGCGGACGGGGAAAAGCAAAGACAAAAACGGCGGCCAAAGCCGTTAAACGGGGCAGAGGCCGAACCGCAAAACGAGCCGCAGCAAAGGCCGAAAAAACATCGGCTCCCAAAAAAAGACAGGGCAGACCTGCCGCCGGCACTGGAAAAAGAACCGCACGGGCGAAAGCAAAATAACATGGCAGTTAAACAGTCAACGGTATTTTATTCAACTGTTGAATTTACAAGAACCGTTTTTGCCGGTTTTGGTTTTAAGGCTGCAAAACTTTATATACGGACGCTTTTATTTGAAAATTAAAAAATCATAAAAAATGTCTACAAAAATAACAATTATTTTGTGCAGACCGGAGATAAGTGCAAACATAGGCGCCGTATGCAGAGTAATGGCCAACACGGATATAAGCGACTTACGTATTACCGGTTGCAAAGAAAATTATAATAAAAATGAAATTTGCAAATTGGCCTTGCACGCAAAAGGTATTTGGGAAACAGCCCGTTTTTTTCCGCCCGACGTTAACGGCCTAAAAGCCGCTTCGGCGGACTGCTCCGTGCTGGCAGGTACTACGCGCAGGATGGGGCAGAGGCGTAAAAATACTGCACTTACACCCGAAGCGCTTTGCGCCAAAACGGCAGATTTTACAGGCGGCCGGCTTGGGCTGGTGTTCGGAAACGAAAGAACGGGCTTAACTGATGCGGAACTGGACTGTTGTTCCCTTTCCGTAAATATTCCGGCAAGCCGTTCTTTCGGCTCTTACAATCTTTCCCATGCCGTGCTTCTTTTGGCTTATCCGTTATTTACAGCTCAGCTGAAAGAAGCACAAACCCTACAGCCGTCCAGAGCCGCAAAAAAGGCGCCGCTACACCTTATAAGAAAGAACTCGGAAGAAATATGCAGCTTTCTCAAACAGCTTGGTATGTTTAAGGCCGGCGGCAAACACGAAAACGAAATATTTTTTACGGAGTTACTGTCATCTGCAGGGGTAGGAGCATTCGAAGTGAATCATTTATTGGAAATTTTTAAAAAAATTTTTTACCTTAAAACAAAACCTTGATTTTTGTTTAAAGCCTTTTGCCTTTACCGAAATGATTTAAACATATTAAAATTCTATGTGATACTCTTTTATTATCTTTTCTCCTTCGGAAAAACACGCCGCCCTCTCAAGGCAATTAAAAAGCTCCCGTATGTTGCCGGGCCAATCGTATAAATGCAGTTTATGCAAGGCCGTATCGGAAATACTTTTTTGCAGTTTTTTCAAGTAAAATTCGGTAAGGGGGCGGATATCTTCTTTTCGTTTTCTCAAAGGCGGAATTTTAAAGTGAAGAACATCCAAACGAAAATAAAGGTCTTTGCGAAACTTGCCGTGTTTAACCAGCTTTTTCAAGTTTTTGTTGGAAGCACAAATCAGTCTAAAATCACTTTGTTTTACCTTGGCGGAACCGATAGGTCTAATCTGCTTGGTTTCTATTACGTCCAGCAGTTTGGATTGCAGCGGTAAATCGAGGCTTTCCATTTCATTTAAAAAAAGCGTACCTCCGTGCGCTTCAAGGAGAACCCCGTCCTTGTGTTCTGCCCCGGTAAAACTTCCCGTTTCCGTACCAAACAGAATGGACTCTGCAAGGGACGGCGGTATACAATTTACATTCACCTGTACAAAAGCTCCGTCTTTTACATCGGAAATCTCGTGAATAAGCTTTGCGGCAAGGTCTTTCCCGCAGCCGGTTTCACCCAAAAGGAGAACCGGCAACAGCGAATCGGCTGCTAGATGAATAAAATACCGTAGACGGCGGCAAGCGTTACTTTTCCCGATAAGCTGCATCTCTAGGATTTCATTTAAAATGGGGTACGCATTTTTCTTACAGCGTCCGCTCAGAAAGGCTGTCCTTTTTACAAAAAAATTCTCTATACGGCTGAAAATAAGCGGTAAATCCGCAGGAAAATTAAAAAAGCCCGCTATCCTGTAATTTAAAATATGCTTTGCAAACGAGTTCTTTTTACTCCACGAGATAAGAAAGATGGGTATGCAGGGAAAAAGCCTGTTTATTTTTTTTATAATTTCCGTAGGAAACAAGCCGCCTATTTCGATGTCCAGCAATACAAAATCGAAGGATTTTGTGTTAAGCGCTTCAATTACTTCTTCACTGCTTCGAACAATACGAATATGGCAAAGCCCGGCAGCCTGTTTTGTGAGTAAATCCGTCTCCTTTACGGAATATACCGCATAAATGCCGTTTTTCATTTTTATACCGTTTTAATCTAAATGCATCTGAATGAAGGGGCGGCGGAATTACCCGAAAACGCATCTTCCCCGATCAGCTTCTAAAAATCCTATAAAAAAGCAAAAGTATGTTAAAGCGGAAGTAGCCGAATATATTGAACACCCTAAGCGGATTTTTAAAAACTAAAGGAAGATAATTAAGGCCCTTATCAAAAAGATATTCCGAAGGGCGTTGTTTAAATTTGGAAAAAATATCGATAATAGTCATATCTCCGATAAAAATGCCCGAATGGAATTTGGATTTATTCCGATAAATCCATTTTCCGCCGCCCTTAATGCCGTCTGCAACAATAATAATTGACGGTTCGGCTTTTACAATTGCAGAAATTATCTGCGGTTCCAACAGCCGATTGTAATAGCCCTTACAGCGCCCGACCAGCTTAATACCGGAAAAGGTGCTTTTTACGTTTCTTTCCGCAATTAAAAGGCTTTCCTGCCTGCCCCCAAGCAGATACAGACTTTTGTAACGGGCGTTTATGACATTTAAAAAATCGATGATAACCGAAAACGGCTGTCTTCTTACGGCCGTTTCTCTATGTAAAAATTTTATTCCCCTTACAATACTTTTTGAAACCGGCAGGCACAGCGCCGCTGCATTAACCATATCCCTAAATTCGTTATTACGTCTTGCCTTCAACACATCCCACAGGGTCATAAAAATCACCTGCTGAACACCCTTCTTATCAAGAAGCTCCGTTACGGTTGCTTCGATATCTTCTTCCGGCAAAATATCTATAGGCACATTTAAAAAATTTATCCGTTTAACCGCCATTTTTCCCCTTCCATCAAAAGCGTTTGTACTGCGGCTATCGAATAAACCGCCGCCGTTTCCGCCCTTAAAATATTCGTATGCAGATGAACGGGACAAAACCCGTACTTTTTTAACAACTCCCGTTCTGCCACGCTTATACCGCCTTCCGCCCCAACAGCCAAAACCACAGCATCAGGTCTTTCGGCCAAGCAATAAAAAAGGCCGTCAGCGGCCTCGTCTTTTTCCGTAAGCATAAGAAAAACGGTTTTTTTTCCTTCCGTATATTCCGCTATATTTTCTAAGACCGCCTCCGGTTTTTGCGCCGCCGCAATTTCGGTACCGGTCAACGAACCGGACTGCTGACGCGCCTGCCGTACAATTCTTTTTCTTCGTTCGGTTTGGTTTTTGTTTTCCGTTTTTACAACCGAAAACTCCCCTAAAACGGGAAAAACCGCAGTAACTCCCGTTTCAGCAGCAAGCCTTACGGCCAAGTCCATATGCGGCCCCTTTATAACCCATTGCATCAAAATAATGCAAGGCCGAGCCGAGAGGCTTTTATCCGGCTCCGTTAAAACCCTTAATTCCATATACCGTTTTTCGGTATCTATTTTTATAACTTCTGCGTGGGCAGGCCTACCCCCTTCAATATTGATATTGATTGTCTGCCCTGCCCGCACCCTTCTTACAACCGCAAGATAATTATAATCCTTATCTGCAAGCCGGATTATTCCGTTACCGCCCGGTTGGGCCGAAACTATAAATTGTTTCATTATTTTTTGGCGGAAGCAGCTTCTTTCTTTTGTTCTTCCTGCATTTCAAAAAGACTTTTTGTTTTTCGGCTAAGAGCGTTGACATCTTTCGTGTTTAAAAGATTAACCGCTGCTTGAAGCTGCTCATCATCGTCATAGTCAATTACCGGCGACTCGTGGGATCGGTAGTACTCTACCTTTATAAGCCTAAGAAGAAGCCGCTCTCTTATTTTATACTTAGCCGATAGCTTTTTTGCAAAATTTTCCATTTCGGAAACGGTAAGCGTCTTTTTACTTCTGGTGAATTTTGCAATTTCCGTTGTTTTTAACAACTCGACGGCAGCCTTTTCTTCTTCCGGCGTAAACTCCATCTTTTTTACTTCCATATCGGGCAAAATTCCAAGCTTGTCTATATTGGCTCCGCTAGGAGAATAGTAGCGCGCTATGGTCAGCTTTACCGCTTCCTTGTCGGTTAAATCGATGATATTTTGTACAAGCCCCTTACCATAGGACTTTGTACCCACAAGATATGCCCGCTTATGGTCTTTAAGGGCACCTGCAACAATTTCGGAAGCGCTCGCCGACCCGGAATTAATAAGAATGACGACCGGCATTTCTTCCGGAATCTTCGTTCCGTAACCTTTTACATTATATGAATGATTCGATCCGAATGCCCGCCCCTTCGTCGAAACCACTGTACCCGACTGCAAAAAAAGGCTTGAAATGTCTATCGAGCTTGTAATCAGTCCGCCCGGATTATTTCTTAAATCGAAGATAAGTTTTTTGCAGCCTTGTTTTTGCAGGTCTTTCAACGCTTCGGCTACCCGCTTTTCGGAATTGGGATTAAATTCGATTAAACGGATATAGGCTATATCCTTTTCCAGCTTTACCGATTTTACCGTCGGCACCTCGATTTTGGAGCGGACTAAGGTCAGCTCGAATTCGAGGCTTTTACCGCGCAGTATTTTAATTTTTACTTCGGTGCCTTCCTTTCCGCGCAGTTTATTTAAAACTTCTTCCTGTGTAATATTTTCCGTAGGAGAGCCGTCGATTGCAGTTATATAATCGCCAGACTGAAGCCCTGCCCTCCAGCCGGGCGAACCTTCTATCGGGCTTGAAATTTCCACATAGGCGGGGCGTTCCGGCGTAGAAATGAGCGGTTTTGAAATGGTAACGCCTATTCCGTAAAAAACACCGTTGGTGGTATCGCCTAAATCGTGTCCGATCTGACTATCACGGTACACATATACCGTATAAGGATCCTTTAAAGAATTAAGCATTCCCTCCATTGCACCTTTATAAAGAACAGCAGGATCGACTTCGTCTACATAACTTTCTCTAACCAGTTGGTAAACCGCCTCCAAAAATTTTAAGTTTGTGCGGTCATCATTCGCCGACGAATCGCTGTTAGGCAGGGCTGCCAGCTGCGGTACAAAAAACACCGCCGCCAACAATAATGCGGAAAAGATAAGCGTATTTATCCACGTAATTTTCTTCTTCATAATACTATTTTTGAATTATATTGAACATTTGTCAATAGGTTCAATGCAAATTTTACGATAAAAATTTTAAACCGCCCCCTGCAAGCCGGCAAGCCATATCCGCCGCTTAGCGGGTAAAATGCAAGATGCTTGTAAATTTATTTGAGAAGTGCTATAATGTTCACGTTCATAAAGTGGTTTACGGTAATTTCATATTTTCAACATGCGGCACTCACAAGGAGAGGGCAAATGAACTACATCGAATCCAATAATCTCGCAATTATCGCCTGTCCGGGCGGCGAGGCCTTTGCAGACCTTGCAATCCAAAATCTAAAACACATTTATGCGCGTAAATTTCATCAACAAAGTGAAAAGCTTTCCAAACGCTATTCCGTGCCGAAAGAAGAAATTGTGCAAAGATTCAATTTTTACAACGATTTTTTTTCGAGCAAATTGTCGGTAAATAAAGATGTTGAAAAGTTTCATTTGCCCAAATTTAAAACCGACTGCCGGTTTACCTATTTTATGAACGGCGAGTTTAAAACCGAGATTTTAGAAAGCGTACGCGGAAAAGACGTGTACATTTTTCAAGACGTCGAAAACAAACAGGAAATTACCATCAACGAGGGCAAAAACACAGAGCGATTTTCGGTAAACGATCATCTAATGTCGCTTATCGTTACGATCGATGCGGTGCATCACGCCGGTGCCGGCCGCATTTCGCTTGTACTGCCGGCCTATCCGTACAGCCGCCAGCACAAAAAGAAGGGGAGGGAGGGTTTAACCGCAAGCCTTTTGGGACACATTTACGAAAACCTTGAGGTTGAACAGATTATAACCCTCGACATTCATTCCCGCGAAATAGAAAACGCATTCCATACTACCCGCTTGGAAAACCTGCACGCCAGTTATCAAATAATGCGCGAGCTTACAAAAATTGTCGATCTGACGCCGGAGTCGCAGGAAGACCTTGTTGTCGTTTCGCCCGATTCAGGGGCTGTTGACAGAAATAAGTTTTATTCGACGAATTTGCAAAAACCGCTGGCGATGATTTATAAAGAACGGGATTATTCTGTAGTAACCCAAAATGCAAAGCAGTCGAATATTGTCAGTATTAAGCTTTTAGGCGATGTCGAAGGAAAGAACGCTTTTATCGCAGACGATATGCTCGGTACGGGCGGCACCCTGCTGAAAGGTATGGAATTTTTAAAGAGCAAGGGTGCACAAAAAGTTATTGCCGCAATTAGCCTGCCGCTTTTTACGGGAGACGCCATTGAGCTTTTTGACGAAGCCTATAAAAAGGGTCTTTTTTACCGGATTATCGGCACAAATGCCGTATACCACACCGAGTTAAAACAAAAAGAATGGTACATTGAAACGGACGTTTCCGCCCTGTTTGCACAGGTCATAACACGGCTGCACGAAAATGCCTCTCTTTCGAGCCTGCTCGATAACAGAAGCATAATCGAAAAGCTGTTAAAAAACGCTGCAGCAAAAAAATAGAAAACCATACCGCGTCAACAAAATTATAAAAATTCCATATAAATATTAAAAAATCTTTTACCGTAATGGAGATTCTAAATATAAAAGAACTTCAAGTTTTTATTAGTATTTTCCGACATTGTAGAATAGAGGAAAATTAAATGGCAGATTTTGTTTTTAAACTTTCGCCCAATGTTATTTTAGGAAATTACTCTTTGGCAAGAATCGGAGAAGAAACCGCGCAATTCGGAGATAACTTTATGTTGATCGCTGACCCTTTTTTTACGGAACAGGGTATTGTGGAAAAAATAAAAGCATCTCTTAAAGAAAAAAATATTTCGCTTTTTATTTTTGAAGGGCTTTGGAAAACCTCGGATTCCGATGTGATAGAAAGAGCGCTCCGCTTGGCAAAAGGTGCCCGTATTCACGGCATAATTGTCTGCGGCGGTATGATTACCTGTGCAATCGGCAGGGCCATTGCAACCCTTTATAATACGGACCAATCAATTTATAAATACATAGAAGGGGAACCCATTACGGAAAAACCGCTGCCGCTTATTCAAATTCCGTCATCTTTTAGCGATCCTTTCATCTTTGGGAATACAAGTTATCTGACCGATGCGCGGAATAAAAATGTTTGCCTTCTAAAACAGCCTGAACCTGTCTGCAAGCTAGTCATCTTCGATCCCAATATTTACACAAGTTTTGCACCGAATACAATGAATTCAATGATTTTTGCAGGAATTAATCTTGCTTTTGAAGGTTATACTTCCACAAAAAGCAACTTTTTTTCCGAAACCATTTTAGGAAAGGCCATAGAAATTTTTTTAACGTCCTTAACCCCCAATCACGAAAAACTTATGGGAAAGACACGTGAAGAGCTTGCAGTACAGGCTGCCTGTTTAACCGCTTTGGGCACGGCTTCTTCTTCTCCCGGCGTCGGCACTGCAATTACGCTTGCAGTATCAGGCCGCTATGAAATTTCGGATGCACTCGTTTCGACAATTTTGCTCCCGCACATTATAACCGATGCTATTTCTTCAAGTCTGAATAAAACGGCCGCCGTTGCCCGCATGCTGGGTGAAGAAAGCCACACCGGAGCGGACGCTGCCGAAGTTTCCACGCGGGGGGTTGAAGAAATCCGCAGGCTTATAGCGGAAGCCAACCTGCCTGTACGGTTAAAAGACGTTGAATTGACGATAGAATCGCTGGTGTCGGCAGCGGAGGATGCGTCAAAACTGTCGTTTATGAATTATAATCCGCGCCCGATGTCAAACCATGAAATTTTCGAAATTATAAAACAGGCTTTTTAACGTTTTATATTCGATGCCCGAAATTTTCAAACTCACAGGCCTTCCTTCCAACCAGCGCTGCCGCAAAGTTCTGCGGATTCTAGAATATGCGGAACGGTCTCTTTTAAAAAACCGTAGGGACGAGTTTTTGGACTTGTTTTATCTGAAAGCACTTTTAAAGACGATTTTGGAAGATGTTGATCCTTCGGCCGCGCAAAAGATTCAAAACTGGATTAAAAATCCGTCTGAAACCGAAAAAAGAAACATTATCAATTTTACGCGGTATGCGCTTTACAAAAAAACGGGAGCCGCCCCCGCCGAATGGGATTTAATTTTACCCGGCCCGCCGTCTGGAGAGGCCGCATCCTACCAAAGGACATTTTTTAAAGACGTGTATGTGTATGCGGAAGATATACGGACGCCTTTTAATATCGGATCCATATTCAGAACGGCCGAATCCTTCGGCGTAGAAAAAATCTTTTTATCGCCCGATTGCGTTTCACCTAAAAACCCCAAGGCAAAAAGGACGGCAATGGGCTGCACGGAGTATCTGCCGTGGGAACGGCGGGAATTACATGAGTTACCGAATGTGCCTGTAATTGCCTTGGAAACGGGCGGCTGCGATATAAGGACTTTCCGTTTTCCTAAAACAGGCATCGTCATAATCGGTTCAGAGGAGCTCGGCGTCAGCCCGGAAGCCTTAAAAAAAGCGGACAGCCTCGTTACAATCCCGATGTACGGCATAAAGGCCTCTATAAACGTCAGCGTCGCTTTCGGCATATTTATACAGCGATGGTGCGAAGCCCTGACCTCAAAATAGTTAAAATCTTACCGGACAGGCTGTTTTAGGCCTTTTTTTACTTCGCCGGCAAAGGCTTTTATTTCTTCAAATTTATTCTGCTGCTTTAATTCCAAACTCATATAGTAAAGATGTGCCAGCGCCTTCGTTTCTTTTATGTTGCCGCTAAAAAGAATTTCGTTATAATATGTGTATTGGTCGTTGTTATACGGCTTGGCGTTGAACGGAGCCGCTTGTTCCGCCTTTTGCTGCCACCTGTCCAGCATACCCTGCGGCGCATCCTTCGGAGGATTACGCGATTTTGCAAGCGCTATATATCGGTAATCGTCGCTTCTGGTGTTTGTGTACATAAACAGATCCTGAATATCAAGGTGCGGTTTATTGTCTTTCATATAAAACCCGAGCCCAAGCCGTAAAGTCGATTCTTTATCGCTTGCAAACACTTTTTGCGGAACACTTAAATCATAGTCGCCGGCCTTAATGGAAGTAGCTGTCTTATCAAAATCGAAGGTAACCGAAGAAAGTGCCGGATCCAAAGGATAATCCTTCACACTCAAGCTCAAAAATTCCTTCCAGTCGCCGAAAGAAGCCATGTAACGCGGCATGATATAGTCGGAAATAAAGGCGAAATCGAGGTTATGCCCGTTCCGTATAGAAGAAACGGAATCGATTCTGCTTATAACATAAATCCCGCCGGGAATAGGAAGCGCATAAGAGATAACTTCCGCATCTGCAAAAGGCAGCGGCCAGTAATTTACCAGCCATGTACGCCCGTATACATCGATATGCGTATGCGACCGGTCAGGCTTTCCGAAAGAAGTTACAGCCACCCTTTCGCTTCCGATAGTCCTGTAAATGCGGGAAGCGCTTAAAACATAGTCCATATACAATTTGGGCGAAGCGATAAGCTCTTTTTCGGTTATGTTATCCGGTTTTTTGATAACCGCCATAACCGCACCGAGCATTTGCCCGAACGAAACCTTTCCGTTTTGAGATAGTTTGTAGTCGCTTATATCTTTCGGCAAAAATAAATCCCATTTTTTATTATCCTGCCGCATAATAACAAGCGGGAAAGCCGGCGACCATGCGTTATACATTATCTCATCGGAACCGGCTGCTGCGGTAAAGGCCTCTTTTCCCGAAAAATCAAATTGTTTCTTTAAGTCTTTTATGATATTTGCAGTAAAGGCGCTGTAGTCCTTATGAACGGAAGCCTGCACCTCAGCCAGTTTTTTAGGCAATTTTTGCTCGAAATTGTATTCGTAAAAGAATTTTTCTTCCAGAATGTTGGGCATTACATAATAGATATTGATGTGCACGCGGCCTGTATTTGCCGGTATGTTTTTAGTTTCCGCAAAAGGGAGGGCATAGTTAAGGTTTTCGTTGGAACTTTTCATAGTGATAATGCCGAGAACCTTGCCTTCAGGCGTAACGAGTGGGCCGCCTGAATTGCCTGGACTTGCAGCCGCCGAAAACCTCAGCCACTTCCATTCTCCGTTTTCTTCTTCAAAGGTTTGACTGGTAAGCAGCCCGTCTCGGATAATAATGCCCTCGCCCAAGGCGTTACCTACGGAAAAAGTCTGCGTGTTCATTGTAAAAGTGTTTTCCGTTTCAAGCCCTTCGCCCTTGGAATACTTGTAATTTTCTGCAGTAAAAACGATAAAATCCCGGTGCGTGGAATAGCCGAGTACGGAATCAACCTTATAAACGTTTCCGTCATGAGCGCGAAGATAATAATCCGTGTACAAGCTTTCCGTATAGAGATTAAAGACGTGCGCTGCCGAATAAAACCGCCCGTCGCTCATCAAAAAGGCGGTTCCGATGGGTAGATACTTATCGTTGCGTATTGAAAAAGGAATGCGTTCCATCGGAAGTTTTTTTTCGTATTCCAAATTTCCTTCGCCCGGTTTTAAAACAACGACTTCAAATACGGCATTATTCAGTTTTTGAAGCGTTTCGGGTTTAAGTACCGCCTGAGCGCTTAAACCAAAAGCAAAAACCGTAAAAAATATCAAGCTGAAATAATATCTAAATTTCATATTTCCTACCATAAAACACTCCCATAAAGCACTTTTCCAACAAAGCGGAAAAACACATATAATATACGATAGTTACACAGATTTTCCTCAATAAACACTTACGCGTTTTTTTCCGTTTTGAATTTGCCGACTTCCAGAGCAAGGCTTTCTATACTTTGCTTGTTTTTTACCGCTATTTCAAGGGATTCTTGGGCTGCATCGTTTATTAAATCCGCCTGCGAAGCAATATCGTCCATATTTTTCCGCAAAATACGGGTTAACTCATCGAGCATTGCGGTTTCCGAAATAACTCTTTCGCCGTCGGCAAGCATTTCACCCGAACTGCTTTTTACCTCGTTGGTAAGACCGGTAACGTCTTTAATAATGTTCCAAATAATTTTTCCGTTTTCTTCCTGTTCATCCATCGCCTGCACAACGCCCTCGATCGAACCGTTTAAGCCCTTTGAATAACCGGAAATAAAATTGAATTTTTCGACGGCGTTGGAAGCAGAGTTTGCAAGTATTTCAATTTCGCCCGTTAAGTTTTTAAGCGTTACGGAAATCTTTTTACCTTGAGCGCTGGATACTTCTGCAAGTTTGCGTATTTCCGAAGCAACGACGGCAAAACCCTTTCCCGCCTCGCCTGCATGGGCGGCTTCTATAGCCGCATTCATAGCCAAAAGATTTGTCTGGCTTGCAATGTTTTCTATAACCTTACCCGCTTCTATTAAACCGCCTGAGGCTTCCGAAATGCGTTGGGAAATCTCATTCGCTTTTACCATTGTTTCGCGGCCGTCGTTGGTGGCCTCGGACAAATTGCGGATAGCCTCGCGGGTTTCGGCAACATTCCCGCCGACCGCCTCGATGCTGTGCGACATCTTATCGAATGAGGATGAAGATTCGGCTACCATCAAAGCCTGCCTGCCGATACTTTCGTTTAAAAACCGCAATGTCTTAATGATATGCTCGATAGCAGCCGCCGTACTCGAAACGCTTTCTTCCTGTTCAACAAACCGTTCTTTCAACTCCTCGATACCGCTTGTAATTTTTGTAACGAAGTCGCTTACCGAAACCATATTGCTTTCAAGATCAGAGCCGACCAGTTCCATTTCTCGGGAATCCTGTCCGACTTTTTGAATTGAATTTTTGAGTTTAAAAATAGTTTGATTAAAATACGAAGCCAAAAGACTCGTTTCATCTTTTCCAATTGCAGGCAACTCGATTGT
Source organism: uncultured Treponema sp. (assembly GCA_963547785.1). Lineage (GTDB taxonomy): Bacteria > Spirochaetota > Spirochaetia > Treponematales > Treponemataceae > Treponema_B. The sequence continues at coordinate 40,206 of CAUUSH010000015.1, forward strand.
AAGGTCTCCTTCACCCTGCGAAATATTTCTTAATGCGTCTATAACATGATTAATAGGGCGGGTAATATTTCGTGCGATAAAAAATCCGAAAGAAATAGCGATAATTAATTGTACTAAAGCGATAACGATAAATGTGTTTATCAAATTCGATACGTTTTCGGCTATAAATTCCGAAGCGGGCGCCGTAAGTAAAAGCGTCCAGCCGGAATACCGCATCTGAGAAACGGCGGAAATATGGCGGATATTGTTTAGCTTGGAAGTATTTACGGCAGATTTATTTGAAGAAAGCGACTTTCGTATAAAGCGTGCAAAATCGCTTGTTTCGCTGCCTATTATTTCGGTAAAAATGCTTTTATACAGAATTTCGGGGCGGCGGTTTCCTAAGATAGTTCCATCAGGGCTTATAAGATAGGCTGTTCCCGTTTCGCCTACAATAATATCGCTTATCAAATTCGATAAGGAATCGCCTAGGATGGTTACGCTGATGACGCCTGTAATTTTTCCTTGCAGGTCGTGCATAGGAACTGCGGCAATCGAGGTGTGTTTTCGTTCGCGGGAGGAGAAAACAGGCTCGGTAATAACGTATTTTCCTTTACACGCCGTTTTAAACCATTCGGCTTCCGTAACCCTTTCGGTAGTGTCGTCTGTACGGTATAAAAGTCCGTCAAGCCCGCAAATACCGAAATTAATCCACCCCCTTTGTTTTTGCATTTGAATTTCGTTTTTAAAAAGCTCTATTTTAGCCTTATAGGAAATGCCTTCATCTTGAATTATAGACAGATTTGAAAAGGCTTCCAGTTTTCCGAAAATAGCCTGAGAGCGTTCGTCCAACACTTTAGAAGAGCTTTTTACCAGCTCCTTAAGGAAATATTCGGTATTGTTCATAAGGGAATCTGAAGCAAGGTAAATTGAAACAATGTATATAACCGCCAAGATAACGACGGCAAAAAGCGCAAAGGCCGCTATCATTTTATTTTTGATCGAAAAAAGATTGATTCCCTTTTGGGCTGGTGTATGTGTCATCGTCTTTTTTTTCCTCCTTTATTCTTTAAGCGTGCTGTCTGCACTGTTTACAAAATCTTCAAGTGCGCTTCGGATATTTTTTCCCGCGGCGGCGTCTTTTAAAAGCTCATTCCAATAACCGCGCATTTTTGAAAAGCCCGTTATATTGTTATAGTACTGACCGAAAAAACGCTGCAATACCGAGTTATACAGGATCTCCGGGTCTTCGGTTTCAATTTGAATTTTGGAATTTGCAGGAAAACCGCCCGTTGCGGCAACCAGCTTCGGCCCCCAGACCTCGTCGGTAGCGGCAAAATGCAAAAATTTTTTTGCGGCTTTTATTTTATTGGGATTACCGTTATTAAAGATACAGGCGCCGCCTGCCAAAAATTCGAGCAGCGGAGCGCCGGCATCGTTTGGAAAGGGCATATAAATCGGCGTAAAGTCTTTGCCCTTGTACCGGCGTTTGCCGTCATACATCTTATTAAGCTGCGGGGAATACAAAATGGTGTGAGCCGCCTTCGAGGAGGCAAACATCGAAATTGCATCATTGGCAGTAAGGTCAGCCCCGTCAAGCAATAAGTCCCGCTTCATTGCATTTACCGTCCATTGCAGATTTTTTGCCGCCTGCGGCGAGTTGTAAATATAGCCTGAATAATCGCCGTTTAACAAATTGGCATTGCCGTACAGGTTTATCAAAAATGCCCGCGTTCCCTGATCGCCGCCCGTATTTTTGTAATAAAAAACGCCCGGAATCCTGCCTTTCGGCAGTTTCTCTTTTAATGCGGTAAGCAGGGCTTCATATTCGCCAACCGACCAGCGGCGGTCGGCCCGCTTGTACGGCAAAAGATGTATAAGGTTCAAATCCTCCAGCATTTCTTTATTAAAAGCCATAGAAAAGGCTATTTCGTGCATGGGATACATATAGGTGCGTCTGTCTTTACCGGCAGAAACAGCTAAAAGCTCCGCCATTATATACGGTTTTTCTGTTGCAAGTACGTCGTCAAGCGGTTCCAAAAGCCCCTTTTCCGCCCATACGATGATACGACCCGGAGCGTCATACACAACATCGGGTGCCTTGCCTGCAGCTATGGCTTTTTCAAGTTTTTCGGGGCCGTCCGTAAAACTTATCGACGTAAAATTAACCTTTATTGAAGGATTCTCTTTTTCAAAAGCCGCGATCAAACTTTTTTCGAAATCCCCTTCGATACCCGTTTCCGACGTAAAATTGGGAAAACTCCAAAATTCGATTTCTGCAGATACCCGGCCCGTTTTACCTGCCGTACAGCCCATGCAGAAAACGGCAATCAGCAGCGGCGTTAAGCCGTTTTTCAATAAACCGTAAAAAGCCTTTTTCATTATCCAATACTCCCCTTCTTTCCGCTTAAGCGTTATAGCCGTCCCGATAGGCTTGCAGTTTTTTAAATGCTCCGCCATCTTCCTTATCGGCTAATCCTTTAAAAATTCGGCCTATTTTTGGTTAATTTTAACATATTTGATAGATTATAACAATCGGCTCAAGTTTTATGAAAAAACGCAAAAACCGCCTATCTTTACAAATTTCAGATATTATGCTATAAGATAAGCGGAGTTTTATTTTGGAAAATGCAGATATTTTAAAACCGCTTTTTGAAGAAGGCGATCTTAAACAGACAATAGAACTTGCTGAAGCAGAGCAAAAAAAACTTTTTGACATCAATTCGAACGGCATGAACTTAGTAACGGCTTCAGTGTTGGCAAACATTCCATCGGTAAATAAGCTGGATCTTATACAAAAAACAGGCAGTCTTTTTTCCTCGAAGGAATATTGCGAACTTCTTAACCAAAAGGTTCTTACCATAACCCCGGAAGAACGGGAACGCCTAAAAGAGCAAGGCAGTAATTCCGCTCAGGAAATTACTGTAAGCGAGGCCGGCTGGTATAACATTTTTGAAATAGCTTTTCCGTGGCTTCCGCTTTCCATTTTTGAAGATTTTGTTATTTACCTGCGTGACGAAAAAAAGCTGATATTAGACAAGGAAACCATTGAAACAGTACGGGAAAATTTTTTAGCAACCAAAAAGTATTCCGAGCGGGAATTAAACGCTCTTTTCTCCTCAAATGTTTTTACCGATCCGGCCGACCTTGAGGAAGAAGAATAGTCTTCATATGAGGATAGCCCAGAAAAAAGGCTTTTTCAAAATACGAAAATTAAAACAAAGATGAAAAACTTTACCTGTATTTCCTGCCCGATGGGCTGCAAACTAAGCGTTATCGAAGAAGACGGAGAATACCTTATCACCGGTAATTCCTGCGGCATGGGCCTTAAATACGGAAAACAGGAAATGACTGACCCGCGCCGGAATATAAGCTCTACTGTAAAAGTAATGGGCGGTTTTTTGGAAATGCTTCCTGTAAAAACAACTGCCCCTATCCCTAAGGGCAAAATATTCGGCGTAATGAAAGAAATAAACAAGATTACCGTCAGCGCCCCGATAAAAACGGGAGAGATAATTATCAAAAACGTACTGAACACCGGCGTAGATATCGCCGCTTCCCGTTCTATTCCGAAAAACCTATGAATTGCGGCGTAAAAGTTTTATTTGAAGACCCTCATTTAGCGGTCGTACTAAAAAACTGCGGCGGCGATTCTCAGACCTTTTTTAAAGATTTATTTGCAAAAAAAAAGTATAAGCAAGCCGTAAACCGCCTCGATAAGCCGGTAAGCGGCTTAGTTATTATTGCCTTTTCTCAAAAAACGCATACGGCGCTTAACCGACTTTTTCAAAAAGGCGAAGTAAAAAAGGAATACTGGGCTGTTTGCAAAAAGAATGAAGAGGCCGAAATAGGCAAAAAGAATAGGTGCGAAAACCATATCGTGTATAACCGAAAAATACAAAAGGGTTTTATAAGCGATGAAAAAAAGCGGGGAAAACGGGCAGCGCTTTACTGGACGGTTATGGGAACAGGCGAACGTTACGCCTTTTTGCGGGTACAGCCCCTTACGGGAAGAACGCACCAGATAAGAATTCAGCTTGCGGCCTTAAGGATGCCCATTAAAGGAGATGTAAAATACGGGTTTAACCGCACGGAAAAAAACGGCGGCATACGGCTCCACGCATACGCACTGCGGTTTGTGCATCCCGTTACGGGTGAGCAGTTGAATCTCTCGGCCCAGCCTCCTGCCCCAGACCCTTTATGGAAGGCCTGCACCGACGCCTGCTTAAAACTTAAGCCTTTATCCGACCGGCCACCAGCGGACCCGGCACAGCGCGTAGATTACACCGCATGCGACACAGCGCAGCCGGCTGCTAAACCCTTTACACAAATAAAAGAGAGCAGCGAATGAAAAAAACGCAGACCGGTGCGGCAGCCTTCGAAACCTATTATGCAAAATGCTTTTCGGAACGATGGGCCGGCTTAAAAAAAGCCCTTTTATCCCCTGCGCGGCAAACCGAATACACCGAAAATCTTTTAAAGCCGTACTACCTTGATTATGCAAGCATACGGGCTGCCGAAACGCTCCCCGCGCTGGAAGGCGGAAAATGCCTTGACATGTGCGCCGCACCAGGCGGCAAAACGCTTGTCCTTTTAAACACAATGTCTACAAAAACCGAAATAACGGCAAACGAAATATCCGCCGAAAGAAGAAACCGTCTTATAAAGGTGCTCAACGAACATCTATCCGAAGAAAGACGCAGACAGATACGGGTTACCGGTTTTAACGCCTGTGTAATGCCGCGGTTTGAACAAAATGCATACGAGCGAATTTTACTTGACGCGCCCTGCTCTTCGGAGCGCCATGTCCTTCAAAACGAAAAATATCTAAAGCAATGGTCAAAAGCCCGCATACGGAATTTAGCACAGAGGCAATGGGCGCTCCTTTCGGCCGCCTTTTTACTTTTAAAGCCAGAAGGCTTTTTACTGTATGCAACCTGCGCCATCTCCGATGAAGAGAACGATAAAACCGTGCAAAGGCTGACGGTAAAATATAAAGAAAAAGCCGTGATACAGCCCCTTACACCGCCGCCCCTTGCAGAAAAAACCGAATACGGCTGCCGCTTTTTACCCGACAAGGCCGAAGGCGCCGGCCCCCTTTTCTTCTCGCTTATCCGAAAAGCCCCCGCACAGCAGCCGCTTACAGCTTTGAAAAAATAGTAGTTCAAACCCATACCCTTACTTTAAAAGAAGGTTTAGACACTGCAGCAAAAATATGATATAATACGCGAATACGGAGCAAAATATGGACATAAAAACGGTTATAAAAAATTTGCATCCTTTGGAAATAAAGGTTTTAAAAAATTTCAAGATAGGCGAACTGCTGGATAACAAAAAACTGGAACTGACATTAAAATATAAAGAAGGCCATGCAAATCAGGTTTTTTCGTGGCTTAAAATGAAAAATCTTATAAAAGAAACGGGCAGAAAAACACGCCTTTTTTTCGAACTAACTCCGATAGGAGCCGATTTTGCGGAGCGGGGAACCCCTGAGGAAAGGATTTTAAACCTTTTAAAAGAAAAAAACGGTTTAAAACTGCCGGAAATTGCGGCGGCTCTCGGCCTTGAAAACAAAGATGTAGGCTCGGCTTTTGGAAACCTTTCAAAAGAGGGAGCCGTAAAAATGAACGAAGAAAAAAAGGCCATTTTCGTCAAGGAGCCCGTATCGGAGCGTTTTAAAACGGTTTTAGCCCTTTTAAAAAAAGGCCTTACTTCAAATAATCGCACCATTGCCGAAGACGATCTTAGTCCCGAAGAACTGTCGATCATCAATACGATTGCCAAAAAACGCGGAGCCGCGGACAGCCCCTTTAAAATCACGGAACGGGACTCCGTTTCGTATAGCCTTACGGAAGAAGCCGAACCCATTCAAAACGGAATAGAAGCGGAAGGCATAACAGGGGAAGAAACCGGCCAACTGACTTCCGAAAACCTAAAAACAGGTAGCTGGAAAAACCAAGCATTAAGAAGTTACAACATCAATCTTCCGCCTGCAAGAATACTATCGGGCAGAACAAACCCTTATTCCAACTTTTTGGAAGGAGTAAAGGATAAACTCACAGCACTCGGGTTTGAAGAATTCGACGGACCGCTCGTCGAAACCGACTTTTGGAACTCCGATGCCCTTTTTATGCCTCAATTTCATGCAGCGCGGGATATTCATGACGTGTACTACATCAAAAACCCGACACATGCAAAAACAATAGAAGAACCGTTTTTAACAAACGTTGCACAGGCCCATGAAACAGGCGGAAACACCGGCAGCCGCGGCTGGAATTACTCTTTTGATAAAAAATTCACCCGAAGACTCCTTTTACGCAGTCAAGGCACGGTTCTTTCAGCCCATCAGCTTGCAAAGGCAAAAATTCCCGGCAAATACTTCGGTATTGCCCGCTGTTTTCGGTACGATAAGGTTGACGCAACCCATCTTTCGGACTTCTATCAAACCGAAGGCATTGTTCTCGGAAACGAGGTAAACTTGAAAACCCTCTTAGGTATCTTAAAAATGTTTGCTGTCGAAATTGCAGGAGCCGATGAAGTAAAATACGTAGGCGGTTATTTTCCATTTACCGAACCTTCAATCGAGGTACACATAAAACATCCCGTGCTCGGCTGGTTTGAGCTTGGCGGAGCAGGAATATTCCGTCCTGAAGTATCGCGTACAATGGGTGTAGAAGTTCCCGTTCTCGCATGGGGCATCGGAATTGACCGAATGGCCCTTATGGCCCTCGGTTTAAACGATTTGCGCGAATTATTCAGCTCAGACATCGAAGGAGTCCGTTTAAGACGATAATTCCGCCAAACATAAACATTAATAGGCAAATTATGATCTATAAGATAACTTAAGGCATATAGTTCCGGCTTTGGGCATAGAATTTTACACTATTTTTCAACATCTTTTCCCAAATTTCTGTTTTAAACTAAAAATAGATGTAAAACCTCTGTATTTTTTTTTAAATTTATGTTAATATACTAACGAATTTTGTGGATAAGTTTTTTATTGCGGAATTATTTTATAAATCGTGCATAAAAAATACATGCTTATAAAATACGTAACTCCATAGCTAATATATACTTATACCGCTTATAAACAAATTAACAAGCTCTATTACTAAAACTACTAAAATTTACTTTAAAATTTAATAAAAAGAGGTAAAAATGAAGATAATATTCGACCGAGATACACTTTTAAAAGAAATTGCAATAGCTCAAGAAATAATAGCGACTAAAACCGCTCTTACTATTCTATCTAACGTACTATTATCAGTAAAAGACGGAAGCCTCACAATACGGGCTACAGATATAAAAGTAACCTTTGAAACAAAAATTCCTGTAAATATAATAGAAGAAGGCTCTACAACCGTATTTTGCGATAAATTTATGAACGTAATATCATCTTTACCTTCCGGCGAAGTAGAACTTGAGCAAAAAGACCAAAAACTAACCATAAAATCGGCTGTAAAAAAAGCCAAATTCCAGCTTAAAACCATTCCAGAAAACGACTTTCCCGCATTTACGGACCCCGATAATGTCAATTTCTTCAATATTCCTGCAAAAGAATTTAAAGAAATGATCCATCAAACTGTTTTCTCCGTTTCCGATGATGAAACACGCTATTTTATGAACGGCGTCTATGTTGAAAATAAAGAAAACAACTTGCTTTTTGTTGCTACCGACGGAAGGCGGCTTGCTCATATCAAAAAAGATTTCGGTATAGCTATTCCGGAATTTAAGGGCGTAATAGTTCCTCCTAAAATCCTAAACATCATAAACAAAAGAGCCGGAGACGAAGGCAATATCGAAATAGGAATCAGTGAAAAAAACATCTTTTTTAATTTCAATTCGTATAAATTTTCTTCGGTTTTGATCGACGGACAATTTCCAAACTATGAAAGAGTTATACCGGCAAACCAAACCAGTTTTTTCGAAGTAGAAAGAACTGAGTTTATAGAAGCCTTGAAACGCGTATCTCTTTTAGTTGAACTAAAAACAAGAAGAATCTTCCTTAATCTGACACCCGGTACATTGATAGTCTCATCACAAGAAAGTGAGATAGGAAATGCGCGGGAAGAAATCCCGTGTAAATACGACGGCGAAGAAATAATGATCGCCGTAAACTATCTTTATATTGAAGACCCTTTAAAAACTATAACGAGTGACAGGATAAAGATAGAATTTACCGAAGCAATGAAAGCCGTTACCTTAAAACCGGAACCTGCAGAAGACTTTTTTCATATCATTATGCCGATGCAGACCGAATAAGTTGGAGTAAATCTAAAAGGTGCCCTTTCTTTCCGTTTCTCTTTATAATTTTAGAAATTTGGAAAACGCAACTATCGATGTTTCCTCATCCGAAATATTTCTTGTCGGAAAAAACGGGCAAGGAAAAACTAACTTTTTAGAAAGCTTGTACTTTTCAGCCTATGGTAATTCATTTAGAACCCGCTCTTTAAATCAAATATTTGCAAAAGATACGAATGAATTTTCTATACGTGCCTTATATAAAGAATCGGAACAGCTTAGCCATACGATTGCCGTTACTGTAAAAGATAAAAAAAAAGAAATTCAAAAAAATTTTAAAAAGATAAAAAGCGGTAAAGATCTAATAAGTACAATTCCATGTATTCTTTTTTATGGAGACGATATAGAATTTGCGGTAGGAACGCCTGCCCGTAAACGTTTTTTTATCGATCAATCCATTTCACTTTGTAATCCCGGCTATATAGAACAGCTAGTTAAATATTCTAAAATTTTAAAATCGAGGAATATAACTTTAGAGCAACGAAAAACAAACCTTTTGGATTCGATAGATGAAATATTTGCTCCGATTGCCTTTACTCTTACCGAGAAAAGAAAAAAAATTATTGAGATATATAATAAATCGTTTCCTGCCGTTTACGAAAAAATAAGCGGTGTTTCCGGCGTCGAAATTGTATATAGACCTGCGGTTAAAGCAGAAACAGAAAAAGATTTACTTATTATGCTTGCAGAAAAAAGACAGTTTGATATTGCAGACAGAAGTACTTCGATAGGACCGCATCGTGATAGAATCCACTTTATAAAAGACAAAAAACCGTTTACGGAACGGGCTTCCAACGGACAATGTAGGCTGCTCTCATTGATATTGCGAATTTTGCAAGCCCAAGAATACAGTAAGGCTTCGGGAAGAAAGCCCATTTTTTTGATGGACGATATTCTTTTGGAGCTAGATCCCGAAAAACGCCAAAAATTTATGGAACTGCTGCCTGAATACGAGCAACTCTTTTGTACTTTCCTCCCCGGCGAACCCTACAAAAACTACAAAAAAGAGAACACTAAAATATTTTTCGTTGAAGATGGGAGGTTTAGTGTGGAGAGGGAGTAGAATTTTTGTTTTGTAAAATTTAATAAAGATAGGTCTAATTTGACAGCTTTTTATTTATCAGATTTGCATTATGGTAGAGAGACGTTATTTTTTGTTTTATAGCAGTTTAGATTGCAAAGTACCGGTTTTTATGATATGTGAGGAAGGGTGGAAGGGAAGTTATGTGTACAACGCCAGTGGCGGCGTTTGATTATCTATTGAATTATGAAAAAAAAGAATAAAATTGTTTTATCAGTAATTGTATTTTTTATTGCCTTATTGTGCATCTTTTATATATCAAATAAAAAAACTAAATTTGATAAAAATAAATGGGATAAAGTAAGTCATAGATTTGAAATGTCTGATGATTTAATTCAAATATTAGAAAAGAAAAGGCTAAATAAGGAAAAAGTTTTAGAATTACTTGGAACTGCAGCCGTTGAAATGGAATATACTAAAGATAATGAATTTTCATATTTCTTAAAGCAAGGATCTATTTTTAACCTTGGAATGCCTTTTACCTATTTATCAATTAAATTCGATGATAATGGAAATTATATTTCATCCAAGATATATTCCTTTGAATTTTAGTGAAGCTTTTGTTTAACATTAAAGAATAGATAAAAAACATATTGACGTACGCAATAATGTACATTATACTAATGATAGAGGTGTTGTATGCATGCGATGAACGTAACTCAAGCAAGGGCACAGCTTTTTCAGCTTATTGCAAATGTAAATTTCAATTCAGAACCAATTACTCTTAC
>CAUUSH010000016.1:0-49773 GCA_963547785.1 uncultured Treponema sp.
ACCAGCCTGCAAACGAATAACCGCTTTTTTGGGGAATGGGAAGCGTTATTGTAGGCGTTGCACTTGTGTATGAAGCCGGAGCTTCAGCAGGATTTGTACCGCCGTTCAGTTCATACGAAATTACATAAACCGTTTCTGCCGGAATTGGGTTTTGCTCAGATGGTGTAACGGTTTGTTTACATGAAATAAGCATCGATAATACGGCAATCGGCAAAATTACCGTATTACAAAAATCCTTTACGTTTTTGTTCGCAATAATTGCATTCATTCTTTGCTCCTTAAAATGCAGCAGCCGAATAAAATAAATATAATGAATTTTTTTAAAAATTTCAAGCAAAAGATGCGCGGAAATCAATTTTAATCAACATACCCCGACGCAGAGCGTTGCCGAGTACGGCGGGTATTAAACCCTCCGCGCGAATAAAAAAGATGCCTATTCATATTCTTCATCAACTTAGGTACTTCCGATGACCTATAACGTCCGTAACAGGCCCCCTGTTTCGGCATATACAAGGGATGTAATGCATGTGTTTAAGCTTTTTACGTAAAACGCTTTTTTAATAAGCTAAAACCTTAAAAAGCCGGCCGTTTCCGCTTGATTTTCAGCCGTCATATATGGTATACTCCGCCATCTTAAGAATTATATATATGGAGAAATAATGTATATACGCAAAAAAGCCCTTATTCAGATATGTGCCGTTTTTTTTGCCCTGCTGTTTGCCGCTTGTACCGAAAAATCGCAGGCCGGCGCAGAAGTGCAAATTACGGCACAACCAAGTAGAGAAGACAGTTTAGAAAGCAGCGGTTTAAAAGTTATTGTTGACGATGCGGCAAAAGCCGAAATCTTGAGCACAAACACAAATGCGGTTTATTGCCTTTTGGCGGCCTGCGTTCAATGAGGCGGTACGCGTTTAGAACCGGCCGTGTTTGCCGGCATACCTGAAGACCCCGAAGGCTACGATAAATTCGAAAGCAACGGAATAGACGTCTATGTAAAAAAAGGAACGCCAGTTCTTCAAGGCGTCATAACTATCAGCCTTGTAAAATTCCTTTGGCGTAAAGCGCTGACTGTAGACGGAATTTCAAAAAAATGATAAAACCAACGTCATTACGAAAACGCAGGAATTTACCAATCCGTCGCTTTTTGATTCGCAATCCGCTTTAGCGGATACGGTAAGCCGTTTCCTTACGGAACAAGCCGATAGGCTTGATAATTTTTCAGATTGTTGATTTTAAAGGAGAAAAAATGAACGCATTGAATTTTTTTATAACGGACTATCAGTTTAAGTGCTATAAAAGTGCTTTTTCGGGAAATATATATGCAGGAGTTGTTAAAGGGTTTTATACGATTTTTAAAGTAAATAACAGCAAAAAAAAATGCTGCCTTGCCATAGGTGTTTATAAGGACGAAGCCGATGAAAATTTCCTTTCTTCTTTAAAAGATCGTTTTGCCTCCGCAAAGCAAAAAGCAACACCTACCTTGGATAAGGCGGTTTTAACTATTGAATACCCGATGCCGGCCTTTACAGGGTATAAAAAAGGCTTTGAGGCGGTAAAGGATATTGTTTATCCTTTCCTTATGGAAAACGGATATAAATCGGGCGGCTTTTTGCACGGAAAAAACGACGGCACCCTCAAGCTGTACCAAATAGGCAGTGAGCACCTTTATTTAACTGACGGCGAGCATTTGGAAAAAGAAGCGGAGCTTAGAGAGAAAAAAGAAGAAGACCAAAACACCTGTGAAAACGTTTTATTTGGAACGCTCGGCGTGCTGGGCGTTGCGCTTGCAGGAATTGTTTTGTATGCGCTTGTAGGAAGACTTAATTTGTATGTGTGGGCGGTGCCGGCGGCGCTGAGTGCAATATCAGCTGTGGTGTACAAAAGGCTGGGAAAAAAGATAACTATAAAGTCCATTATCATTATCTTTGTTATCTTATGTGCAGCCCTTGCGGCGGCAACTGTGCTGGAATACGCATGGCGCTTGTATGATGCAATAAAAAACGACCCCGAATCCGTTCCGATGGCCTTTTTTGAAGTGCTTAAAAATACGCCTTCGGCTATTATGGACGTACCTGAGCTTAAACAGGTTGTTACCAAAGACATTCTTATAAACGGCGCCGTTTTGCTTATAACGTCGGTCGGCGCCCTTATTGTTGCTTACAAACAAGAAATACGTTTTGTTACAATTAAAAGATTAGATTAAGGCTTAATGGGCAGAGGCTATACCTTAAACTTCTTTACCTCTTTGGATAAGTTTTCGATACTGGTCTTGTTTTTTTGTGTAATATTATTAACCTGATATACGCTCTCGTTTATCTGCATAGCGCCTGAAGCCATCTCGTCCATGCCGGCGGTAATAAGCTGCATTATATTGTCCAGTTTAGACATATCATTGGCAATTTGTACGCCGCCTTTCAGCATTTCCTCCGAACCGTTTTTTACTTCCAGCGTTACCGTATTGATATTGCGTATGGCTCCAAGAATTTCGCCGTTTGCATCTTCTTGTTTGTGCATTAAAGACAAAATTTTCGTTTCCTGCTCGGTTAAATTATTTACCAGTTCGTAAACCTTGTCAAAGGTTTTTTCGGCGCCGTTTCCCGCAGCGGTTATACTCTCTATAATTTGAAGCGACTCTTTTATAACCTCGCCTATTTGCATACCCTGCATATTCGACTCTTCTGCGAGCTTTCTAATTTCGTCGGCAACAACGGCAAAGCCTTTGCCCGACTCTCCTGCGTGGGCGGCTTCTATTGCCGCATTCATTGCAAGCAAATTAGTTTGGCTTGCAATATTTTGGATAACCTGACTTGCTTCAAGAAGGGAGCCTGAACGTTCGGCTATCTTTGCAACTATTTCGTTTGCCGTATGCGCCCCGTTTTTGCCGTTTACGGCCTGTTCGTGGGCTTCCTGCATTACCTTACTGTTTTTTTCGAGCATTTGAGTTACCGAGCTTATATTTGCCGTCATCTGCTGTATAAAAGACGAAGAAACGGAAACGCTTTCTGCCTGAGAAGCAATACTGCCGTCCAGCTGTTTAATGGTGCGTATTATTTCTTCGATAGCGGCTGCCGTCGCCGTAACCATCGAAGCCTGCTTTGCGGTTTGCTGTTTTACGCTTTCTATATTAACACTGATTTGGTGTATTGCACTTGCCGTCTCTGTCATATTTGTAGAAAGTTCCAGCCCAACCGCCATTAATTCGTCATTCTCTTTTGAGATAGAAAGAATAATCGTTTTTATCTTTTCGATTGTTTTGTTAAAAGCCGCTGCCAGTTGGCCGACCTCGTCCTTACCTCTTACGGGGAGAGTAACGGTTAGATCACCGTCGCCTTCCGAAATATTAGTAAGAATGGCCGAAGTAAGAATAATCGGCTTAATAAAGAATTTTACGATAAGTACATAGAAAACGCTTATGGTAATAGCCGAAATAATAATACCGATTATTAAATTATTTCTTGTAACGGTAAGCATTGCTGTGTTCAACTCCGTCTTTATGCCGTACAATTCCCGCTCTATATCGTCTATATAATTTCCGGTCCCTACAATCCAGTTATAATGCGGATAAAACAAGGTGTAACTTCGTTTGGCGACCGCCTCCGTACTGCCTTCTCTAGGAAAATAATAATTGGTAAAACCTTCTCCGTTTTGCTTGGCCGTTTCTATAAATTCCTTTATGATATGCGTATCGTTCATATCGGTCAGCCCTATCCGGTTTGTGCCTTCAATCTTAGGGTCTACCGGAAGCAGAAGATTTATACCTTCAGGTGTGTCGATCCAAAAATAACCGCCGTTTTCATAGCGTATATTGCGGATTATTTCTATGATATGGGCCTTACGCTCTATAAGCGGCATATCTTCTTTTTCGTACAGCTTATCATAAGAATCGATTAGGGAAACGATATTTTGTACCTGCGACTTAATTTTTATATCGTACTCCCGATAAAGAAGTTCGCCTTGTTTCCATACCATATCGTTATTGTTCCGTATTGTATTTATCTGATTAGTTACAATAAAGATCGCACAAACAACGCTTAAAATACATACCGAAAAGATAAGCGTTTTTAACCGTAAATTAAGGATTGTCCGCGTTGTTTTGCTGTAGGATCTTTGCTCTTTCATTATCATACCCCCTGTTCGTACCCGCGCGTATGCCTAATAGTGTCTACTTGCATATATAAATGGTTATCGAATGGATTTACTCTCGCAGAACGGCCGTTTTACTGGCTTTTAGGAAAGTGCCGATTAACCGTATATAAGCCGATTAACCGACATTTCCCGACTATACCATTTTTTATAAATTAGTGCAATATGTATTCTTTCTTTTTTTATATTTAAGGTAAGTTTTTTCCTTCGATGCTAAAGGTTGAAATTAAAGTAATGCTCTCAAAAACAGTACACATTACATTAATTTTACTTAAATTATATCCGCTCTTGACAAAAATAACCGCCGGTTATATAATGACCGCCGGTTATAAGTACGTGTGATTTCGAGTTTGGGAACAGACTATGGGTATTTCGGAACGCAAAAAAAGGGAAAAAGAAGAACGGCGCAGCTTAATTTTAACTCATGCTAAAACTTTAATTTACAAGCACGGTGCAGGCTCTTGCAGTATGCAGGACATTGCAGACAAGGCTGAAATCAGCAAGGCTGCTTTATATATTTATTTTAAAAGCAAAGAAGATTTGCTGGAGGCCCTTGCAGACGATGCTCAAAAAGAATTCGTAGAATATGCGGAAACAAAACTCACCCCCGAAATGAACGGCATAGAATCGCTGCGCATGCTTTGGCTTTGCTACATCGACATCTTGGGAGAAGCAAGCGATATTTTTATCGGTATAGGCGTTAAAAACTATTTTTTAACGGAAAGAAAATCCGATGAGTTTATACTGCATTCTGCAAATGCATCGTTTTTAAAATTAGCAAAACTGATAGAGAAAATCATAAAAAAAGGAATAGACGACGGAACTCTGCTTTCTTCAATAAACCCTGCAAAGTTAACCAAAATAGTAATTTTAATGGCTTCCGGCATTATTCAAAACATTGCACTGCTTCCGGAAAAAATGCGTAACTCAAAAGTTATCATTTCAGAAATGAGAACCGTTTTTGAAATTATGCTCAGAGGGCTTGCCTCTGAAAATACGGATAAAGCACATTTATCGCTTGCATAATAATTTGAGGAATAAATTATGAATAAAAAAGAAAATGCAAAACACAGCCGGTTTTCGGTTAGACGGTTTTACAAACACCCGAAAATAATGCTTATCACTATTTTATCGATAACCTTATTCTTTGCCTTGCAGCTTATTCGGATACGGTTTGATAATAACAATTTCAGATTTATTCCAAAAAATAATCCAGCACGCGTTAGTGCGGAAAAAATTGCCGAAACCTTCGGAGATGAGGTTCCCATTTTAATAGGGCTTAAACGGCAATATTCATCCGTCTTGGATAAAGATTTTTTAGCCGCCGTTAGAAAATTGGATGCCGATTTAAAAGACTTAGGTGCTCTTATCAAAAATACGGTTTTAATAACAAATACAAAACACATAGAAGCAGACGGCGAAGGCATTAGAGCCGAACTTCTTATAGACGAAAACTTTTCCGGCAGCACCGAAGAAATAAACGAAATAAAACACAAACTCAGAAGCTGGGACATTTATTCAAAAAGTCTTGTTTCCGACGATTTACGGGCAACGCAAATTCTTGTTTTTCTTAATATAAAAGATGAAGAAAGCGGTTCGCCTGAAACCATTGAAGTTTGCAAAAAAATAATGAAGCTAACCGAAAACTGGAATTTTCCCGATACGCATATTTATATAACGGGAGCTCCTGTTTTTAACGAAATTGTAAACGAAGCTGCCGCACACGATTTAACGTTTTTAATTCCGATTGTAATTGCGGCGGTAATTGCAATTTTGTTTTTTTCGTTCGGAAGATTTTCAGGCGTTTTTTTACCCCTGCTTACGGTAATGGTCTGTGTTATTTGGGCTCTTGGGGCAATGTCCCTTTTTCAAGTTCCGCTTTCCATTCTTTCTATTATATTGCCGGTTATACTGATTGCAGTCGGTTCCGCCTACGGCATACATATTATCAATCATTATTATGATGAAGTTACGCAAAGCGATACTATTTCAAAAGAAGAACATAAAGAACAAATCATAAAAGCCGTACGCGAAGTTATCCGCCCCGTTTTTTTAGCGGCAATTACAACCTTTGCAGGTTTTTTCTCCTTTTGTTTTACCCTTGTCGTACCTATTTTTGAATTCGGAATTTTTTCCGGCTTCGGCGTATTGTCGGCCTTTCTTATTTCGATAACCCTTATTCCCAGTATTTTAATAATACGCGGCCCGAAAAACCCGGCGATAAAATGGCGCTATAAAACCGGCGGAGAAAAATCAAGCAATTTGGATAAGGGCATTGCAACAACCTTTCTTTTAATTGCAAACCATAGCCGTTCCGTTATTTTTTTTACAGGGCTTTTAATCGTATTTTCTATTTTTGGAATAAAAAAACTTATTATCGATAATGTTTTAATGGAATATTTTGAAGAAGATACGCCGGTCATTCAAGCGGACATTTTTATGCGCGAAGAATTCGGCGGTTCCAAACTGTTAAATATGATTGTAAAGACAACCGACGAAAGCTCCGTACTCCGCCCGGATATTCTTAAAGCCGCAGATAATCTTTCTGCATATCTTGAAAAAGAAGTGCCGGAAATCGGAAAGGTAACTTCCATAGTGCCTTTAATAAAAAGGATGAATCAGGTATTTAACATAAACGAACCGCCTGAAGGTATTACCCATTCTTCCGGTATGCCGGAAGTGCAAGCAGTGCAAGAAACGGATTTAGACGATTTTGGAATGTTTGGGGAGGAAGAGACGGAAAGAACATTCGGCGCTTCCGTAGCAGAACGCACATATTCTCAAAAGGAAATAATTGAAATGCTGCACAATGCTGCAGCTGAAAGAGACGGTGCGCATATATTGGCCGATGACCTTGTTTGCGCCTTCGAAAAAAAAATAAATTATAACGGAAAAGCTTATTACGAAATTCCGTTTGAACCTGAAAAATACGGAAAAACTACGCTTGAGGAACTTACCGGTATTATCGAAAATTATGTTTCGCTTTTAGGAGAAAATACCGACGGTTTTTTGGATAATAAGGCAAATCCTACGGCATTAAAAATAAATATTCAGCTTAAAACTACGGGACAACAGGATAGCGACATTGTTTTAAATAAAATACATAAATTTGCCGAGCTTAAATTCCCTAAAGATTTAAAAATAGAAACAGGCGGTTCGGTGCTCATAGAAAAGTCTTTAAATAATTTAGTTGTAGAATCGCAGCTTGTTTCCGTCGGTGTTTCTCTTTTCATCGTATTTTTAATATTATCAATATATTACCGCTCTGCAATAGCGGGTATTATCGGTGCTGTTCCTTTAAGTATTTGCATTTTAATAAACTTCGGCATTATGGGATTTTTAGGAATAAAACTTAATATCGGAACGGCCATGGTAGCAAGTTTTGCCATAGGAATAGGAGTAGATTACACCATTCATTTTTTGGCAGCCTACCATAAACATATTTTGTATGAAAACGAAAATAAAAATTTCCTTTATGATGTTTTTTTAAGCTCCGGCAAAGCGATATTGTTTAATGCCGTTTCGGTAGGAGCAGGGTTTGCTGTTTTGATTTTTTCCAAATTTAATATGCTGTCGGAACTGGGTTTTTTAATTTCCGCCATAATGATTAGCAGCTCTCTAGGAAGTCTTACGATATTGCCGACTATTTTAAATTTACTGAAACCTAAATTTATTAAAAAAGTTTTAACGGTAGATAAGAACTCCGGTAGCGGATATTAACTGGCATTTTCCGAACGGCCGCTGTGGTTTCGGAAGGAATGTCCAATACTATATTTTAGGCGGTTTACAATAACCGTTAAAGGTGAGGTATAAAATGAAAAAGATTATTTTTAGTATCTTATTGATTACAGGCTGTTGGGTGTGGGGCTTTGCACAAAATGCAGAAGAAATTGTTGCAAAAACAAGAGCAAAAACATCGGTCAATTCCGTCGGCACCCGTTCCAGAATCGAAATTCAAAAATCAGGCAAGGCCTTAAGTGCGCTTCTTATCGATCAGTATTCTGCAAAAGATAAAAGCGGATTACAAAGAACCTTAATCGAATTTAAAGAACCTGCAAATGCAAAAGGCATAAGATTTTTAATGCTGGAACAAAAAAACGGTTCTATGGATCAGCGGATATATTTACCCAAGCTGGGAAAAGTGCAAAGGGTTTCTGCGGAAAGCCAAGGCGATGAAGCCTTTATGGGTACGGACTTTTCTTATAACGACATTTCTTTTTTAGATAGAGACGTCAAACTCGATTCGTACCGAATTATACGCGAGGAAAATTATAACGAAAAAAACTGTTACGTAATAGAAGCTGTCCCGAAAGATAAAAACTACGCATACTCTAAAACAATTTTATGGATAGAAAAAGACAGCAACCTTTTTTTTAAGGGCGAATTCTACGGTAAAGACGGAAACCTTAAAAAGATTATGGAGCTTTCAAATTATAAAACATCAGGGGGTATAATTACGCCGTACACAACAAAACTTACAACAGTAAAACCGGATACTGCAACAATTATAAACCTTGAAAAAATTCAATATGGGATGAATATCCCTGACGGCGTGTTTACAACCAAATACTTGGAAACCGGAAAAAGGTAAAATGAAAAAGCTTTTTTTTCTCGCGCTCCTTTTCTGTATAAGCGGTTTGTTTCTTTTTGCGGAAGGGGACGATTTCGGTTTTGATGACAACGCAAAAGCGGAAGCAAAATCCGTTTTTAGCGTGGATATAGGCGGCGCATTTTTTACCGGGGTTACTTTTTTTTTTAATGACGGTAAAAACATAAAAAATACAGGGCTAGGTTTACCGTTGTACGGAAGTCTGCACCTGCAGGCGAAGGCGCCGCTGAGTGAAGCCTATTTCGGAATTAAGCTAAGCGATAAAACTCTTCCGATTGATTTAGGCAATAAGCCGAAACTATTTCAAGAGCCCTTATTACCCTTATGGATTGAGCAAGGCTATATGCAGGTTCTTGCAGGGCCGGTCATCTTCGGCGGCGGTATAAAAAAAATAACGTGGAGCAGGGCCGAAAAGTTAAGCGTTCTCGATATTGTAAACCCTATGGATTACAGCGACCCGTCAGTGAGAAATACGGAGCATATAAAAATACCAGAACCGATGTTTTATCTTTCCGCCTATCTTCCGAAAGATATGAAGATTGAAGCTGTTTTTCTTCCGGTATTTGAAGGACATCGCCTTGCTGACGATGATAAGTTTAACAGCTTCGAGCCTTCTATAAATATAAAAAGTATTCAGCGGAGGCTTAAAACAAACACGCTTGAATATTTTCAAGGCGGTGCACGGTATACCGCAAATGCAAAAGGTATACACGATTTCGGTTTACAATATTTTTACGGTTTTTTGCCCCTGCCTTCTTTTAAAATCGGCACCGCCGAAACAGTATATGCGTACAACCGTTATCACCAAATCGGGTTTGATTATGGGCTGCAAATAGGAAGTGTTGCAAATTTAAAAACGGAAATTGCTGCTAATATTACTCAGGATATAAAGGCCGATAATCCGTATATATATAATCCGAACATTGCATGGACGGCCGGTTTCGATTTTTCAGCCGCTTATAATATAACCGTTCAGATATACGGCTCCGGTATAGTCAGGCTTTTTCAGAATGGAGAAAAAAAAGATCTTTTAAGCAGCGGTATTGAAAAAACGTTAAAGCCGGCGGATACAACGGTGCAATTTGTATTTTTGCAAAAAGTGCTGCGCGGGTCGCTTGAATGGAAGGTTTCCGTTATGTCGGGAATAGAAGACGGCGACTTTTTAATTTCGCCCGGCATAAATTGGCTTTTGGGAAGCGTTGTAATAGATGCGGAAGCAGGCTTTTTCGGCGGCAACAAAACCGGAAAGCTTGGAAGGCATTATAAAAACATGTTTATAAAACTCGGTATCGGTTATGAATTTTAACGAAGGTTTAACTTCGGCAGCCGCAATAAGGCTGCCTCGTTAACCGTCGAGTTTGCTAACCGCAAACATCGCTTATTATATGTCGTTTCTCATTTTATTGCGAAACGGCGCAATTTGACAGTTTTCAGAAATTGATATTTCTTCAACTGTCAAATTTTAATGAAGAATTAAATTAAGCCTTTTATATGGCTTACTTTAATTTTTCCTTATAAAACAACAGTAACAAACGAGGAGATAAATTATGACTATACAGCATGAGGCGGTATGCGGAACGCTCCAGTCGAACGACTGTTTTGTCCGCGTTATGCCGTCGGAAAAAATCGAGCTTGATTTAAAAAGTTCCGTTATGCAGGAATTCGGCGCCCAAATCGAAGCGGCGGTACGCGAAGTTTTAAAAAAATGTGAGGTAACTGCTTGCAAACTCTTTTTGGAAGACAAGGGAGCCTTGGACTGTACCATCAAGGCCCGCGTCGAAACGGTATTGAGGCGTGCAAATGAAAAATAGAAGAAGTATGCTTTTTATGCCCGGCAATAATCCGGGAATGCTCATCTCGGCGGATATTTTGGGCGCCGACTCGGTTATCTACGATTTGGAGGACGCCGTTTCCCTCGACGAAAAAGACGCCGCCCGAACCCTCGTAAAAAATGCCCTCTCGTTTTTGGAGTTCACCCATTCCGAAATTACCGTCAGAATCAATCCGATCGATTCCCCGTACTGGGAACAGGATCTTGAAGCCGTTATCCCCGTTTTGCCGGACGGCATCGTCGTTCCCAAGGCTTCAGTCGAGGCGGTTTTGGCGGTGGAACAAAAAATTGCGGACATAAAAAAAGAACACGGCATACAAAAAGACTTTGCCCTTTTAATGCTCATAGAATCGGCTAAGGGAATTATGGACGCCGATGCCATCGCCAAGGCCTCGCCTGCAATCGAGGCCTTGCTTTTAGGCGGCGAGGACTATTCGGTCGATATGGGCATTAAACGCACGCGGCTTTCCAAGGAGCTTGAGTACGCCCGCTTTACCCTCACTACGGCAGCTCATGCCTATGGACTCGATTCACTTGACACGCCCTTTACCGACATCGAAGACTTTGAAGGCCTTAAACTCGATACGGCTTTTAGTAAAAGTATCGGTTTTTCCGGCAGGCTCGTCATAAACCCGCGGCAGGTCGAAGACATTCACGCGGTGTTTTCGCCGACACAGGAAGAAATAGAGCGTGCGCTGGCACTGTTGGCCGCAGCGGAAGAGGCACGGCAACAGGGCTTGGGCGTTTTTAGCTTTAAGGGGAAGATGGTCGATTTGCCGGTCATAAAACGGGCCGAGGCACTAACAAAATCCGCCCGCGCGTGGGGACTGATAAAATAGGAGAGCCGCAGTGCTTTCAATTTCGGGAGAGAAAAAATGAAAAATACGCTTGGCAGGGAAGGGCTGGATAACCCGTTTGCGGGAGCCTTTGCACATAAAAAGGACAGGGTGTACACGGCGGAAAAAAACGTAAAACCCGTATTCGGTAAAACCTTGAATCAAATATTGGACGAACTGAAACTGCACGACGGAATGACCGTCAGTTTTCATCATCATTTACGGAATGGCGATTACGTTTTGACGAGTGTAATGCAGGAGATAAAAAAACGCGGAATCAAAGACCTAACCGTTATGGCCTCTTCCGTCTTTCCCTGTCACGAAATTCTTGTTCCGTTGATGGAAGACGGTACCGTTACGCAGCTTATTACCTCATATATGTCCGGGCCCGTCGCCGAAGCGGTCAGTAAGGGCGTGTGCAAAAAGCCCGTCATTATGACGACCCACGGCGGCCGTCCCCGCATGATTTTGGAAGATGAAGTTGTAATTGATGCAGCCTTTTTAGCGGCACCTTGTACCGATGATGCGGGCAATGTTTCCGGCTCGGAGGGAAAGTCGTCCTGCGGGTCTTTGGGGTATGCCGCTGCCGATGCGCAAAAGGCAAAAAAGACCGTCGCCATAACCGACTGCCGTGTCCGTGCGGTAAAAAAGCCCGATATTGAGGGCCGGTTTGTGGACTTTGTAGCCGAGGTGGAACGCATCGGCGATCCTGCGGGGATTGTCAGCGGGACTACGCAAATTACAAAAGACCCCATCGGCTTAAAAATTGCGCGGGATTGCAGAACCCTCATCGAGCATTCGGGGCTGTTTAAGGACGGCTTTAGTATGCAGACGGGGGCAGGCGGCATTTCCCTTGCGGTTGCCGACGAAATGCATCGGTCGATGAAAGAAAACAATATCCGCGGCAGTTTCGGCTGTGGCGGCATTACCGGCTATTTTGTGCAAATGCTTGAGGAGGGGCTTTTCGAACACCTGTACGATGTGCAGTGTTTTGACCTTGCCGCAGTCGATTCGGTTGAAAAGAACGAAACGCACCATAAAATTTCGGCCGACTTGTATGCAAACCCGAATAACCCCGCCCATATTGCAGGCAAACTGGACGTCGTTATCCTAGGTGCAAGCGAAATCGATTTGGATTTTAACGTGAATGTAACGACCGGTTCAAACGGCATTATTTTAGGCGGTTCGGGCGGTCATGCAGACACTGCAGCCGGTGCAAAACTTTCCATAATCGTTTCCAAATTGTTTAATGCCCGTATTTCCTGTCTGGTCGAAAAGGTGCGGACGGTAACAACCCCCGGCGAAACTATTGACGCCTTTGTTACCGACAGGGGTATTGCCATTAATCCTAAGCACCGGGATCTTATCGAAAAACTGAAAGCGGAAACGAATTTGGAAATAAGGACGATGGAAGAACTGAAGGCTATTGCGGAGCGGTTTACAGGAAAGCCTGCAACACTGTCCCGCTCGGCCGAAATCGTAGGTATAAGCACCTACCGCGACGGCACCGTGCTGGACGTCATCAACAAGGTCTAGCGGAAGAATGCCGGCCTTTTTTATGCGGGGCGGCTCTGTTCCGGTTTAAATTAGGCGGGTTTTTGTACCGGCTTATCCTGCGGACCGGTTTTTTTCGTTTTGGGCGTGATGGGAGCGATTTCGAACAAGGACTGATTATTTCCGCTGATAAAGCAGTCGGGTACCGGAGTGTTCCCCGTCTTTACACGGCATCTGTGTGATGCCGGTAAATTTAAACTTGCAGACCTGTTCGGCAACAAAGTTTATCGAACAGGTCTAATTTAATAAACCGGCCGAATGCTGAAGTTTTGGACTTTTCCACGGTTCCGTATTGCACGGACGCACAGCCCCATGACATGCGGGTGCATAGGCCCATAAACTATGGGCGTATAAACCCATACAGCATGGGCGCATAGACCTGCACAGTATGGACGCATAGCTCCATGAAGTGCGGAGGCATAGCTCCATGAAGTATGGACGCATAGCTCCATGAAGTATGGACGCGTAGCTCCACGCAGTATGGATGCGTAGCTCCATGAAGTACGGAAGCATAATGGTAGGCACCCTACCGGCATAATGGTAGCCGGTCTACCACGGTAATGGTAGGCACCCTACCGGCATAATGACAGGCTGTTCACACCTATAAGGGTGCTCCGTTCACTCCATGAAGTACGTGTCCGCTATTTTTTCGATCACGGCGGCTTCTGTCAGCGCCGTATCGATTTTGTCATTAAAAAAGTCGCTTGTTTTTATCTTGTACATCGTTCCGGCCTTTTAATCGGGGCTTGCGAAATCTCCGCCCTGTTTTAAGAGCGCTCCGTATCTTTTAGCTGTAGTATTCTCATTGCTTCTTGCGTTATTGTTTCATTTGTATCATGCGTCATTTTTTTCAACAAATCGATGGGGAATTTTTTGTTTCTGATGATTGCAAGGCGGATCGAAAAGTCGGGATCGTTCATCAGTGTTTCAAAAATATACCGGTCATTAGACCTGTTCGATAACTCTGTTATCGAACAGGTCGACGAGTTCTAAATCGCGCAAATAGCACGATTTAGAACATCGCATGTTAAGGCAACCTGTTCTGAAACTGAAGTTTCAGAACAGGTCTATTTTTGTTTTTCATCGCAACGGTAAAGCGGACATCCGCATTTTCGTCCGTACACAACAGGCGCAAGATTTCGACGGGGATATGTTTGTTGTGAACGAGCCATGCCTTTCTTTCGGGATAACGGTGCAGTATTTCGAAGATGACAGCGGAAGATAGTTCTTCGGTTTTCGTTTTGGCGGCCTCTTCAACATTATCGCTGTCTGCTAAGCGCAGGTACTCTTGTACGGTACCGATCATAGGTGTCCGCTGTTTCTCAAGGCTGCCTGCAAAAGGTGCCTTCGGCCTCGTTACGGTTTTGGACGATGATACCCGTGTCCTGCTTGCCCCGTTCCGCCTGTCCTTTTTGAAGCAGTCCGTAAATGCGGGTTTTGGGGTCTTGGTTTCTGTTAAAAATCAGAAGAAGGGCCTCGGTTTTAAAGGCGTCCATCATATAAAAGTCGCCGTCGCCGTCGCCTGCAACCAAAACGGGAGCCTTGCCGCCGTGTTTTGGCGCGATGCATTTTCGGATAGTTTCGGCCTTGCCTTCTTTCCGAGTGGCGGGAATCGAGCGGTCATGCTCATCGGTGATTTTATGTGCGGAATCGAACAGCCGTCTTTGCCCAAATACGTTTTCCGGTTTTACGCAGTATCCGTATTTCGGGTTTGAGGCGAATACGCGTATGGGATATTCCTGCGAGGCGGAGCAGACGTAGGTTTCAATGCCGTTTTTGTTTAAAACCGCTAGCAGGTTTTGTATTTCAGGTTGGATCCGCATGCCCTTGCGGTAAAATGTTTCCACGATGCCCGCTTTTCCCGGGCAGCTGAAAGGCGAGCGTATGGTGTATTCTTCGATTTTATCGGTTAATCCTCTGTCTATGGATTTTTCGGTAAGGCTTTGCAGTTCGGGCAGGGTGAGCCCTGTGCTTACCGATTGGGCTATGTCGACGTTCGATACCGTCCTTGCGCCCCACATCAGCTTAATCAATTTTGTTTTAAAGTCGGCGTATTCGTCCGTTTTCGAAATGTCCGTAAGGCTTGCATTTCCGTTTAAGCCCTTATACGAGGCATAGAGAAAACGGTAGTCGTTTTCCACATCATCTGAGAGTTTTTGAGCCGTCAGCAAAGCACCGTCAACGCTTGTATGATTTTTAAACGGTTCGGTTTGAGGAATGTCTTTCCGAATGGTAACCGAAAATTGTTCGGGCGTCAGATTAAAACATAAGTTTTCGAGCTGGTATAAAAAGAGGTTATCCTGCGTATCAAAAAAGATGCAGGTAAAATCCCAGTCAAACACGGCATAATTTCCCGCAAAGGCCTTTTCACCGATAAGTTTTTCAAGCCGCGCCTTATTAAAAGGCAGCCAGTTTCCGTATAAGATTGTAGTATCGTTTTCGAGCATTGCCCTATTATGAAAGATATTGATATTAAAGTCAACTGCGCGGAGCCTGGCCGAAGAAGGAGCGTACGGGAGTCTTTGGCATCGAACTTTAGGTATTATGCTTTCAAAACGTAAAAATTCAGGCTAGAGAATATATGTTACTTTTCTCTTTGTGTCAAGGCCGAATTGACTAAACTCTGTTTTTTTGTATAATATTCAAAAGGCATTATGATTGAAAAAAGCGTACAAGGCGGGTTAAATACCGCATTGGATTTTCTCAAACAAGGCGAGCTGAAACAAGCTTATGCAGAGCTTGAGAAGATTTTAAAAAATGATTTGGAAAATATCGATATTGAGTATGCTTTAAGGGGTGTCCGTTTTTGGGAAGATATATTTGAAAAGGCGAAACAGGCGTCAACTCCGCTGGAACAGGGAGAATATATGATTTCGCAGTGGAAATCTTTTTTGGCGTATATCAGAAAACACGGAGAACCCAAGGAGGCGGTCATTTATGCCTTAAAATATGCGGTTTTTGTCATAGCGCTTAAATTTTATTCTCCGTTATTTCGCGAAGAAACCGAATTAAAGTCGGCAGAACCGTACCGGAAGGTCGGCCTATGCTATAAGGCGCTCGGCGATTACGAGAAAAGCCTCGATTTTTTGAAATATGCGGCAGATATGGAAAAGAATTCGGCGGCGGTTCTTGCGGAATTGGCCGACTGCTATGCACTGTACGGCGAAATACAGTTTTCGAAGGTTTTTTTTCGGGAGGCGTTTTTTATCGATCCTTCCGATATCGAACTGCAATTTTTGGAATCCGAGGTAATTTGCAGGCTTATACGCAAAATCGAAAATCTGGGGTATAAATCCGGAGCCGTTGCGGAGTGGGTTCCTATTTACGGGGTACTTGACGGGGTTTTTAACGTAAAAAGAGAGCTCCGTTCCTTCGAATTCGGCAGGCTAAAGCAAAAAATTTTTTTGCTGGAATCCGAAATAAGGGAAAAAGCGGACGAAGATGGCGGCGTACTGGTACCGCGTCTTATTAATCATTACTTTTGGCTTATCGACCATTATGTCAACATAAAAGAAGATAAGGCCAAAATCGACGACGTACTTTTACGCATAAAGGTACTGGATAAAAACATTTACAACAGCTATGTAAAATAGCGTTAGTTTGGAGGATATATGTCTGACATAACAAAAAATTTGACCACAATGCTTAACGAAGAGAAGTGGACTAGGGCGGCAATCGGCAATTATACGACAAAAAACTTTGAAAGTCTTTATAAACTGATATCCGACGCGAGAAACGAGAATGTTATAGACGAGGTAAAGCAAATTTGTGATGATCATTTGGCTCACACAAAGAACAGCATCATTGCGCTTTATATCTCCAGTATAATTTCACTTTCAAACCAGCTCTTGGACGATTCGACGGTCGTAAGTCTGATCGGTATTTTCATAGATAATCACCGGACGCAGATTGTCGAATATCTTTGCAAAAAGGTTCTTGAGTACGGCGAGTCGAAGTTTGCCCTGCGGACCTTATCGGATTGCTATAAAACGTCAGGCAGCCCCGAATTATACGATATTTGGGAACGGCTGGTAAAAGTTGACTACGATGAAGCCGATATTGCAAAACTTTTAGCCGAAAAATACGAAAAAGACGGCAATACCGAAAAATCGATCGAGTATTACAAAAAAGCCCTATACCGCTTTATTAACAGAAAGCAAATAAACGGTATAAAAGAAATGTGGGCAAGGCTCGCGGCCGCCACTCCCGACGAAATAGACTTTTTCTTTAGAATACAGGCAAAAATAACCGCCGTAATGGGTTCGGGCAAGAATTCCGTTTTAATGCAAGATATCTATCAATATTACAAAACAAACGAAAATTGGAATATTTCGATAGATATTTTAAAACTTATCCTGTCGTACGATGATAAGGACAGCTGGGCGCGGGAAGAAATTATCGAATGTTTTAAAAACAAGTACAAAGACCACAGCCAGCTGGACGAGTGTATAAAGGTTTCGAATTTAAACCAAAACTGGCGGCCCGTTTTCGACGCCATAGCCGACTTCGAAAAGCATATTTCGTTCGATAAGGGCTCATTCGTTTTTCACCGCACCTGGGGCGTCGGAAGAATCGCTTCGGTTAAAGACGATGAGCTGGTCATCGATTTTACGAAAAAACGCAGCCATAAAATGAGCCTTAAAATGGGTATTACAGCCCTTCAAACCCTCGCAAACGATCATATCTGGGTACTAAAATCGACCGCCAACAAGGAAACCCTTGCAAAAAAAATAAAAACCGAACCCGAATGGGCGCTGAAAACCATCATCAAAAGTTTTGACAACAACTGCGATATGAAGCGTGTCAAACAGGAGCTGGTTCCGTCGTTGTTGACTGCGGGTGAATGGACGGGCTGGAACACGAAGGCGCGTAAAATTTTAAAAGAAAACCCCATTTTCGGCATTAACCCTGAAAATATCGACTTTTACACGGTCAGAACCCGCCCCATCTCGCTTGAAGAAAAACTGTCCAACGAGTTTAAGGCCCAAAAGAACTTTTTTGCCCGTATCGAGCTATTGAACCTGTTCGATCAGTCGGATTCATGCGATAAGGATTCGGATATGTTCAAGGAAATGCTGGATTATTTTGAAGGGTTTTTAAAGTCCGTTAGCCAGATAAACGAGCAGATTATTTCGGCGTATATTCTCGTAAAGGAATTTGCGGCGGAAAAACAGGCCGCCTTAACGGTTAAACAGTACAATTTTACCGAACTGTACGAAAAAATCGAAGACTTGACGCAGATTTATCTGGGAATTAAGGACAAGGTTTCGATTAAGGGGCAGACTTTACGGCAGAAATTCTTAAAATACATAAAAAATCTGATTCCTCACTGGGAAAAAGAGTATATACGGCTTTTTCCGGCCGTGCTTTCAGACGAAATTTTAAAGGCACTGCTTGAGGACGGAAAGGTCGAAGAGGTGCAGGCCTTGGTAAAAGAATGTTTTGAAAATTACCGGGTGTACCGCGGTGCCGTCATCTGGTTCTTTAAAAATGTTCAAAACGAAGAATGGTTTAAAGAAATCGGGATCAATTTGGAGTATCAATTTATCGTTTTGATCCACGTTTTGGATATTACGTACCGCGAAATCAATTCGAGAAGAAACACCACCGAAAACAGAAAGCTCAATCATCAGGTGCATAGCATTCTCTTCGGAAAAGACGCCCTTTTGGAGAATTTTATCATCGGTAATAATGTCGATACGATAACGCGCCTTTATACGCTGATCGGCGATATTAAGGATTTGGAACCTGCGATTAAAATGCATTTGCGTGCAAAAATCGTCGAAAAACACAAGGACTTTAAGTTCTTTGATATAGAAGAAAAAGGCACCGTTACGCACGGACTGATTGTAACGGCCAAAATGTACGATCTTAAGCTCAAAGAGCTTCAAGAAATCGTCGATGTTAAAATTCCGCAAAACACGAAAAATATCAGTTATGCGCTTTCCTTGGGCGACTTGCGTGAAAACGCCGAATACAAGGCTGCAAAGGAAGAGCAAAACCAGTTAAACAATGCGGCCACGCGGCTTCAGGACGAAATCGACAGGGCGCAAATTTTCGATCCGACGACGGCAAATACAAAAAAGGTCTCGTTCGGCAACAGGGTAAAAATTGTAAACAATGTAACAAAAAAAGAAGAAGAATATACGATTTTAGGCCCGTGGGAATCGGATCCGGCCAACGGCATTATTTCTTATATGTCGCCGCTGGGCAGCAGCCTGTTTAACCGCAAAAAAGGCGATGTTTTCGACTTTGAAATAAACGACGAAAAAAAGAATTATACCGTATTGGATATAACGGTTGCGAGTCTGTAAGAGTACAGACTGTACCTTAAAATATGATGTTCAAAATCGCGCTATTCTTGTGCGGTTTTGAACTTGTAAACCTGTTTGACAACGCAGTTATCGAACAGGCCTATTACATAGGAGAAATTATGAAAGTGTTTAAAGCTGTAATGCTGTTTTTGCTGCCGATGGTTTATTATCCGATTTTATCTGCCCAGTCTGCTGCAACGGGAGATGCCGATGTGGTCGTTCTAGTCGATACGTCGGGAACGGTTTTGCAGTATTACGAGGACATCAATAAAAGGGTCTTGACCGAAATAACGAAAAAATTTGTCCGCAAGGGAGACAGTGTTCATATTTTGTCATTTAATGCAGATGCGCGGTACGAAATGTCTCAAAAAATAAACGGTGAAGCTGACCTGTCGCGGGTTGTTTCGAGATTTTTGCTTTTGTATCAACTGGGCCGAAATTCCGATTTTTTAACCGGTTTAAAATACTGTATGCAGTATACCTCAAATTTGGCGTCCAAAAAAGAGCGGATTCTCGTCGTTATTTCCGACGGTATTTTTAATCCGCCGGAAACGAGCCCGTATAAAAATTATGGGGCAGACAGAATAAAAAACGAGATAAGCCTACTGTCCGCATCTATCCGTCAAAACGGTTGGAAGGTGTATTATGTTAAGCTGCCGTTTCCGGCTGACGCGATAATCAAGGATTTGGACGGATCGATTTATGCACAAGATAGAAAAGCCGGCACCAATGGCGGTACACATTCCAATACGTCTGAAGCCGTTGCATCTTCAGAAAGCGGCGCCCGTAACGACGGTACCGGAGGCCGCTCCGAATCTTCAAAAACCGAATACACCGATATTTCCAAAACCTTTACCGAGGACACAGGTATTACCGCAAGCGATCTTCCTGAAGACAAAAACGAAAGCCTCGAAATAAAAGAAGATGATGCAACACTGCCTTCAGTAACATTTCCTGAAGAACTTGAGGCGGTTGGGAGAAAGCTGGCCTTCCCCATTGAAATCTCTAATGGTACGGATAAAACCGCAAACCTCAAATTGACGGGGCTTATTTTGGATAACGGTATGAGTTTGGACAGGCTTCCCGTAAACGGTTTAGAAACGGAAATACATCCAGGGGAAAAAGCGGTTATAAAGGTTCAAGCTCGCCTTCCCAAAGAATATACAAGCGGCCGCTATAAAGTCATTTTGCGCTTGGAATTTGAAAACGATAAAAGGGTATTACCGCAGACTGTCGGGGTTCCTCTTGCCGTATATCCGGTGGTGTGGGATCGGCTGACGGGAAAGCTGACTGTTCGGCACATTACTGCGGGTATTATCCTACTTTTGCTGCTTCTTATGCTTCTGCTGTTTTTCCTTTTAAGACGGCGGAATCTGCCGAATTCTTCCTTAAAACTGAAGGCGGGAGCGGTAAAACAGTCTGCCGTAACTCATAATATTTCCACACCCGAATACACGGCTTGGAATAACACGGCTATGTCGGCAGGCAGCAATCCGGGTCAAGGCATACAAACCCAAAAAGCGCAGGCGGACACTGCGGCCTTTGTTATGCAGAACCAAAAACCGGCAACAGCCTTTTATCCGCAAGAAGAAAAACGGTATCCCAAATGGCTTTCCGAAGAAGAAAATCATTTGGAAAAACTGCGCAACTTCGGGGCAAAAAACAGCAGCCGTCCTCCTGCAGTTTATCCTGAAGGGCAAAAAAAAGAATATTCTGTGGATAATTTATCCGCATTTGCCGCCCAAACCCGCGAAGATCAGGCCTTGCGAATAAAGATGTTAACCGCTTCTCTTTTTGTCCATAAACCGCGAAGCGGCACAATGCTCCCTGCAAACCGCTTCGAAAAAATCGAAATAAAGGCCAACCGATCAGGCATGACGGAGATCTATGTTTTGCACCAAAACAGAAATATCGGCAAACGGAATATTCATAGGATGAAACCGGGAACGAGCTTATCGGTCGGCGGCAGCAGCCGTGACGATTTTTTGATCTTTCTTGTGCCCTTCCCTGCCCGCATTGCAGAGGTTAGGTATGACGGACGGGAATATCATCTGGCTATTTTAAAACCGAAATTTTTCCCGTACGAAACTGCAAATATCGTGCACAACTGTGTCGAAAAACCGATCACGGCTGTTTCCTCAAAAGGATATCACATATATTTTACTTTCAGGGAATACGAAGATCCCACCGAAAAGCTGAACGGACTTTTAACTTCGATTCAATACGACGACTGAGCTTAAAAACGCTTTGGTGTTATTTAAGCGGCTGCCTAATCATGCAGCCGGCAAAAATAAAATGGGTGAAACAGCCGGTAAAGGCAAAACCTCATATCGGCCGCCCTTTTCGGATAAGCTCTATTTAAGTTCAAGCCATTTTTCGACGGTTTCGCCGGTAAAAATTCTGTCTCTGCGGCCGAGATCCCGCGTAGCACCTAAAAGCATGGCGGCCAGGATGTCCTCACACCGAAGCTCGCCCCAGCCGGCGAAGGCCTCTTTTTTTCGTATAAATACGCAGGAAGGATAGCTTTTAATGTTTTGAGAAAAGCGGATATCCTTTCTTTCATCTAAAATATAGGCGTTTTTTAGCTCAGGCTGTGTTAGAAGCATATCGTCTTCGGAAACTGCATAAAAAACGCCTTCAAAAGCTGCCGGATGCTTCGCCGTGTAATCCGCCAAAAATTTCGTATACGGCCCTTCCGCAAAAACGTAAAACGGGCGTTCTTTTTCGGTTAGTGCAGAAAGGACTTCATAAAACTCTCCCTTGTCCGCTTGTGCCGAAAGCGTTTCATTTTTAAAAATAGAATGTAAAGCTGTAAAAAAGGCCTCGCCTCTTTTTATAAACATCTTTTTCTCTGATTTAACAAAGGGTATAAGCTCCATTACAGTATAGCCTTTCCCCGCCAAATAGAGCGACACGGTAGAAGGGGTTCCCGTCGAATTAAGAAAGGCATTGATAACTAAGACCTTGCCGTTTATTTTAGTTTGAGGGGTATAACAAAAACCGGTCTGCGTTTCCCGCCCGTTTTTTACGGCCGTCAGCGGTTCTTTTAAAATTTGCACATTGCCGGTTTTATATTCTTGCTCTGGAGAAAAATAAAAAACACCGCAAAAAAGCCCTATAACCAAAGTCAACAAAAAGATTCTTAAAAGAATTGAAGGAATTGAATAAAAATTATTCGGAAGTTTTCCTAAAAACAGTACAAATCTTATAAATTCTGTTATAATACTCACCGCTACCATAAACAATATAGGAACAAACGATACGGTAAGTCCGTGTCCCCATATTACCAAAACCGAAATTGCAGCCGAAAACAGCGGAAGAATAGGGACGGCAACTGCCTTTTGCAGGGATTTGGAAAAAGGGCGAAGCAACGGCGGAAGAAGTAAAACCAATACAAGTATTTCGCTGACTAAAAAATCGGACATAACAGCCTCTCGGTAACATTAGGAGTTTATATGACAAACGGTTCTGCACAAAAACTGAATATCGATGAACTTGAATTTTCATTTCCGGAATCGAAAATTCGGGAATTAAAAAACAAACCGGGCACTCAAATAGTCGGACAAGACAGGGCTGTAACAGCAATACAGATGGGGCTCGGAATGACGGGCGAAGGCTATAACATATTTGTTATGGGCTCTCCCGGAACAGGGCGGCGTACCGTATTATCATTTTTGCTTAAAGATTATAAACCAAATCCTGCAAAACTTCAAGATATAGCCTATGCCTATAATTTCAGGAGACCTATAGAACCCATCGCCTTATTTTTTCCGGCAGGGCAGGGGCGGGTCTTCAAGCTGGCTTTAAAAAAAGCCGTTGAAAAAATTCACTTAAAAACTTTAAATTTACTAAAATCGAAAATTTTTATAACAGATCGAAAAAAGATAATAACACAGGCGGAAAACGAAGAAAATGCGTTAATTACGGAATTTGAATCGAAGATGCTAAAAGAGGGTTTTCAAGTTTTGCAGATAAAAGAGGACGGGAATCCGTCCTTCGATTTAATCCCCGTCATAAAAAAGAAGCAAGTTTCGTTTGAAGAACTTCAAAACAGAACCGCTTCGGGCAAGATAAGCGAAGAAGAATTTGGCCTTATCCGTGAAAAATACTATAAGTCTATGAATGAAATGACCGAGCTTTTTGAATTCTTGCGTGATAAACGGATTGAAACCGACGAAAAAATAAAAGATCTTCAAAAAGAATTTATAAAACCCATTATAAAAAAAGAACTGAAAAATGTTTTAAATTCGGTCAATAAATACCGGAGTGACAGCTCTTTTGAAAACGGCAGCGAAAAAGTAAAAAAGATTTTGGAATTTTTAAAACGGACAGAAGAAGATCTTATCAGCCGAATGAACGTTTACAGTCAGGAGTTTAAATCCAAGCGGGCAAAGAAATATTTTATGGGAAGATACCTTATCAATTTAATTTGTGATAACGGTATAAGAACCGACTTTGTTATAACGGAAAATATGCCGTCCTTTACCAATTTATTCGGTACAATCGAATCGGCTTCCGAACAGGATGACCGTATAAGCAATGGACATTTAAAAATAAGAGAGGGGGCGGTGCACAGGGCTTTCGGCGGTTATTTGATTTTGCGTTTTCAGGACCTGGTTGAAGAAGAAGATTCGTGGATTTACCTAAAGCGTATTTTGCAATCCGGGAAAATAGAAATTCAAATGCCGCTTTCGGGAACCCATAGTTCCGTAATATTTAAACCGGAAGCCCTGCCTGCGGATTTTAAGGTCATCATAATCGGCGGAGAATACACCTACGATATTTTATATCAAGAAGATCCGGACTTTTACAAACTGTTTAAGGTCTGCGCCGAATTCGATTCTGAAATGCAAAAAACCGACGAAAATATTTCCGCTTTTATAAACCTTGCAGACCATTTATGTAAAACTAAAAATGCTCTGCCTTTTTCCGATTCAGGGTATGCCGGCCTTATTTCCTATTCTTCGCAGCTAGCAGATTCTCGTCATCTTTTGACGACCAGGTTTACAAAAATAGCGGACTTAATTATGGAGTGCGATTTTCATGCAAGGCGGCAAAACAAAAAAGAAATATGCGCAAACGTTTTAAACGATACAATTGAAAAAAGGCGCTATCTTCATTCTTTGCCGGAAGAAAAATTTGCCGAAATGCTTAGCTTAAAAGAAGTCCTAATTGATGTGTCAGGAAAGAAAACCGCAAAGATAAACGGGCTTGCAGTTGAAGAGCGAGGATATCATACCTTCGGTGTTCCCGTTGCCGTAACGGCACAGGCTTCTCCGGGGACTGGCGGCATTATCAATATTGAACGGGAGGCAGGTCTTTCCGGAGAAATTTACGATAAGGCACATTTGATTATCTCCTCGCTTTTGCGGCAAAAGTTTTCCATTAACACGCCGCTTTCCCTTTCGGCCAGTATCTGTTTTGAACAATCGTACAGCTACATCGACGGGGATTCGGCTTCATGTGCCGAGTTTTTGGCGCTGATTTCTGCAATTGGCAATTTTCCGATGCGGCAGGATATTGCGGTAACGGGAAGCTTGAACCAGCACGGTATGGTACAGCCTGTCGGCGGCATAAGCGAAAAAATAGAAGGTTTTTTTAATGCGTGCAGTATTTTAGGATTTACAGGAACTCAGGGCGTTATGATTCCTTACAGCAATAAAAACAATCTCTTTTTATCTGAAAAGGTTCTTGCCGCTGCCGCAGAAGGAAAATTCGGAATTTGGGTTATCAAAACCATTGACGAAGGAATTTCTCTTTTATCGGGTCTTGACGAAAAAACCTATAGCGAAAAAATAAGCCGAAAGTTACATGAATTTTATGAAAGAGTGAATGAGGTGCGCGTAAAAAACATCGGGTGAATGCGGCATTAGGCAAACGGAAGGCGCAGGAATTAAACTAAAAATGATAGTAGGTAAACATCTAAGAAACCGTTTCTAAAGTCCGCTTCAGCGGACAAGTTAATGAATTTCCCTACGGAACAAGCCGATAGGCTTGCAGTTTTTAGGGGGTTCCCATAAAGTAAAATAGGCGGAAAATATGGAACACGGCGGACTTTTATCTTTTACGCAAGGCACAAACGATATAATAGACTTTAGCAGTAATATAAATCCTTTGGGCGTTCCGCCCTGTCTGAAACGGGAAATAACGAACGGCTTTAATCTTTTTTCAGTTTACCCCGACATTCGGTACGGGCGGCTTAAAAAAAACGTTTCGCACTATCTTCAATGTAAAACGGAAAATATTCTTTTAGGAAACGGAGCCGTTGAGTTAATAGACAATTTTTGCGCTGCAGCAAAACGTATCATTATTTGTCCGCCATGTTTTTCGGAATACGGTCTAAGGGCCAAGGCAAGAAACAAACCGCTTATACAAATTCCTTATCTCGAAAATTTTACTCCCGACATTGACGGTATAGCGGCCGAAACCGAAAAAGACGACTTATTGATTTTGGGAAATCCGAACAATCCTACGGGTTTGCGTTTAAAACGGAATGAGCTTTTGGAAATATATGGGATAGTAAAAAATAAAAATGCTGTCCTTCTTTTGGACGAGGCCTTTTTCGAATTTTGTCCGGAAACATATGATAGTATAAAAGTCCTCAAAAAGGAACAATTTAAAAACGCAGGCATAATCCGTGCCGCCACAAAATTTTTTGCACTGCCCGGAATACGGCTTGCGTACGCCTGTACCTCTGAACCCCTCGTTAACGAACTTGAAAAATTAGAACTTCCGTGGCACATAAATGCTGCTGCCGAGCTTGCAGGAAATGTTATTTTTAACGACATGCAGTTTATCGAAACGAGCAAGGCTTTTATCAAATCGGAAAGAATGTTTTTGCTTGAAAACCTTAAATATGCGGAAAAAAGGACGCGCCTTCCGCTAAAGCCGTACGCAAGCGACTGCAATTTTATCTTACTGAAATTGTTAGAAGATTCTGACACACATGCTCTGGAATTCTTTTTGAAAAAAAATATTTTAGTCAGAACTTGTTCGAGCTTCGGCGTTTTGGGTAATAACCACATACGGATTGCGGTAAAGTCGAGAAAAGATAACACAAAACTCATTAAGGCGATTGATTCTGCAAAGGACATTTAAACTAAGGCATATTTAATAGGCAGTCTTTTAAATATTTTAGGCGGAATTAAAAACGGAGCTCCTGGTTCCATCCTACACATTTGCAGAAGATAGCTGCCTTCTTATATCTTTTGGAGGCGATAAGCACATCTCCTGCGTGTTATTTAAGATGACATCACAGGCGAATTATTTTCTTTGTTTTTTGAAATTAAGCCTGTTTTATCCGCGCGGAGGATTTAATACCCGCTGTACTCGGGCAACGCTCTGCATCTGGGTTGTTGATTATTTTTAACAAAAAAATATTAACGAAATTTATTCGGTTTTATTTTCGGCTGCCTTCATCGCTTCTTCTTCTTTTTTTGCATCCTGTTTGTCTTTGATATCTGCAATTCCTATAAAAACGGAAATAAGACCGACAAAAGCTGCAAAGATAGGCATACCTCCGCGCAAAAATAATAAAATATCCTGTCCCCATGCTAAGCCCATCGGAAGAGCTGCAATAACGGTAAACGCCATAAGAATAACGCCAATCATAAGTGCTAACATTTTAATCTCCTATCCTGCCTATTATTACATATTTTATTGTTTTGGTCAATGGAAGAGGGTTTCTTGTTTCTTGAAAACTCAGAGTTTAGAATTTTGCATAATTGCAAATTCAAGATAGAGCAAGCCGATAGGCGTGATAAAATCCAAGCCTGAGGGTGCCGAATTTTAAATAATGGCGGGAGCCTCTAAGAACATCAATTTTTAGAGGCTCCCTGATTTTATTCGATATCGTCCAAAGTGTTCTGTTTCATCGCATAGACTTCCATCGTATCGCCTAGTTTAAACAGTTTACTTATTGCCGTAAGAGCGGATCTTACAAAACCGTCTTTTTTTAAAGGGGTTAATAATTGGAAGCGTTCGGGGTGATGCCCCGTCGATACGATTTTTAATATTTTAAAACCGTATTTTTCAAGCTGCATTGTTACCGATTTTTCGTCCCAAATTGAATAATGGTCTGAAGGACTTTGTGTAAAAAATTTTTTCTGAAAAAAACGTCCGGTAACACCTCTAAGGTTCGGTGTGGAAAAAGCAAAAATACCGCCTGGCATTAAAAGACTGTTTATCCTGCATAACACACTGTCAAGGTCTTGAAAATGCTCTATGACATACCACATGCTGACAGCGGCAAAACTTCCGTCATTAAGGGGTACGGAAAGTTTTTCATAACCGGAGCCGGTAATGGTTTTTTTAAAAATAAATTCAAACTTTTCGGGCAGGGCGGGAAAGGCCGAAATAAAGGCCGGCAGTTTTAAGTTTTCTGTAACATATTGTACTGCAGCTTCCGAAATGTCTGTGCCTATTGCCTGCCAGCTTTTTTGTTTTGCCGCATATAAAAAGGGGCCGTATGCACAGCCTATGTCCAATATTCTTTTTTCGGTACTGAAAATATTATACGTTCTTTTTTTATAAAAAATCTGTTCGTAAAAATTATCTATTATGTTCATACGGCGTAAGCCCTGTTTTCTAATTGAATCGAAATCTTCCAGATAGGTTTTTCCGTACTGCGCTTTGTATTCGTCAAAAAAATAATTTTTTGAATATTGTTTTGGCGGACTTATGATAAATGAAAGATAATGTATCTCGCAGTTAAGACATTTTGCGACGGTTCTGTCCGGCGTGCGGGCAGCAATTTCGTAGGGCTTACCGGCACCGCATATGGGGCACGAGTGCTTGCGGCCGAAGGACAGTTTTTTTATAAACAACGGCAGACTGGCCGCCTTCGATTCCGGTGTTATAAGGTTCGGAACCTTTATTCCGTTTAAAAAGGCCGCTGCAAATTCAGCCGTGGTGGGAATGCCTTCTTTTAAAGCGGTAAAACCCGCAGCCGTTCCAAGCCGGTAGTGGTAGGCGGTGGGGGAAATAAGCAGAACATAACAGCCGGCAGCAAGGGCTTCGAAGGCCGTAAATCCGTAGTGCGTAACAATTAAGTCCCATTCGTGCAGCCGTTCACGTAGATTATCTATTTGGGAATACGTTTTTATCTTTCCGCCGCAGGCATTAATATCCTCAAATGTCAATTTGGCATCAATAGCGGAAACATCAAATTTTAAACCGCTTAAACTCATCGCTGCAGGCAAAGCCATCCTGCGGTCGTTTTCACCGCCGCATACGACAAGTACCTTCGTTTTTGCAGGATTTAATTTGACCTGTCTGCTCCGGTTGGTTTTTGTCTTTTTTCTGTTTACAGGCAATGGAATAAATGCAGGCTGGTACAGGTTTGCATTGCATTCCGTACCTGCTTCTTCCATATTGTTTTTTATGGTATTCAGCGAAGGTAGAATATCCAAAATAAAATCGGCCAAGCGTCTTCCGTCTCCGCCATCATCTATTGCGGCAACAGGCGCGCAGTTTTTAAATAGGAGCATTTCTTCTTCGGAAGTTTTAAAGCGGTCAAGGACTATCAGCGCCGCTGTTTCGGGAAGTTCGTGTATGATAATTTCCGGCGGGATTCGGCTTAAAGCTTTTTTAG
This sequence comes from uncultured Treponema sp., assembly GCA_963547785.1. Lineage (GTDB taxonomy): Bacteria > Spirochaetota > Spirochaetia > Treponematales > Treponemataceae > Treponema_B. The sequence goes on from CAUUSH010000016.1 coordinate 28,880, forward strand.
AAAAATCGGGCAGTTCATCTTCCGGAATATAAATTAAACAGCGTACATCGTTTAACAATTCAAGTACAAGGCTGCAAACCCTGCGCAAGTGACCGCTTCCTTGCCCCTTTATAATTGACGGTGAAAAAATAATGGGCTTATGTGCATACTCGTAGGCTTCTATTATGTCCTGCGGAAGCGGTTCGTTTTTTCCGTGAGATAATAAATACTTTATCATCTCTTTTGCATTTTCATAATCTTCTTCCGTGTCTATGGTTGTCCGTATGTCGGGAAAATACCATTGCAGGGGAGCCGGTTCCCGCACACATCTAAAAACATCGGGATGCCCGTAAACGGCAGGGCCTACGTGTTCTCTTTCGTAAGCGGATGTGTCCGATTTTTCCGCGCGGAGTAAGGCGGCTGGTTTAAGGATTTCGATTCCGGAACCGTGCGGTAATCCGGTATAGGTAAAATAGTCCGGCATTCCCAATTCAAAGTAGCGGCGGATAGAAGATTCGGCAGCCTGAATAAATAAAAATGGATTGTCGGCTGTTACTCTTACAATGGAAGAAATAGGTTTTTTGCCGGATGTTTTATTAATATATTCTATCGCCATGCAAAATCTTTTTAAAACATCGTCTTCAGGCCCTGCAACGCATATAAACCCCAAAGAATCCGCCGTCTTTTGAAACTCTTTTTTTGAATCTTCGGGGCAAGCTAATACAAAACATTCTGCAGGTAAATTCCGTACGGAATTTAATACGCGGTATAAAACGGATTTCCCGCCTAAGTTGAGTAAGGCCTTGCCGTGAAGCCGCTTTGAGTTAAGACGCGCTTGTACGATGACGGCGGTACCCTCATAAAATCCTATCATATAATAGGCTCCCATTCCGAAATTAGTTTACGCGGGGTCATATGAAAATAATGTTTGTGCATGTGCACCCAATTCTTTGCCGCCTTAAACTGCTTGTATGCATGAAGCGGATTTAAGCCGGATTTTTTCGCGTAAGAAAAAAATATGCGCAGCGGAAGATATGCCCCCGATTTTCCTATATCGGGTGCAAGGTTTTTTAAATAAAAACGGATGTAAGAATTATCAGCAGAAATATCTTCCGTAGGCGATGTCCCCGCATACCGCATTTTAAACGTATTTGAAATCATCGTTACATATCCCCAAAGATATGTTCTAAAACCGAAGTCCAAATTTTGCCAATACGGGTTTGTGATGGTATAATCGAAACCGCCCAAACGTATAAACTTTTCACGGTTATAAATTGCTGCAAAATCGTACATGTAAATTGTTTTTACCGAATCTCTTCTGCATAAAAATTGCTCGGTAGAAAACTCTGTATCTGCAAGCGAAGGAACAATTTGAACAGGCAGGCTGTTGTTTTTTGCGTCGAACAAAAGCGGGGCTGCCGCAACGCAGTCGTCCCGGCTTAATTGCTCTATAAGCCGTTCGGAAAAAACGCTGCTTTGTAAACTCATATCGTTCCATATTACTAAAACGTAATCGGAAAAAATTTCAGACATACCGAGGTTTATCATTTCGCCTATCGAAATATCTGCCGCCGGGATTAAGAATTTTACGTCGGGAAATTGAGTCGATAGATTTTCCAACTCAAAACCGCTTCTCGAACTTTCTACAAAAACGATAGAAGAAACGCCTGCCGAAATAAGGTTTTGAAAAACGGAAGCAAGATAATAGCGCGCCCCGCGGTTTAATACTATTGCCGAAATATTTGCGGAAAGCGGATCGGCACCAGATTTTCCCAATATTGTATAAGGGATCCTCCGCTCATTAAAAATTGAAGGTATAGTATTCATCGCAGAATTCACAAAGGCCTCCGTACTTACAATTTAAATGTTCTTTATAAGCAATAAGTGCTTTTTGCCGAATGGTATCGAAGCTGTCGGAGAAGGCATTTCCCAAAACGTTTTTACAAAAAATATCCTCTTTACAAAGAGGCACTGTACCGTCGCTTAAAATATACATATCCCGTTTTAAATGCCAGCACGGGCGCCGTTCAAAAGGAGAAAGATCCGCTACCTGCTTATCGTCAAGGACTTTGCAGAAGGTATCAAACTTTTGAATAATCACGTTTACACCAAGCTCCTTCCAAAACCGGTAAAACGGTTCCAGCTCCGCTTCGTTTTCGTTCATACGGATTGTCTGCGCCCACACCGAAGACGGAAACATCTTATGTATGTTATCAGTAAAGGTTACCGCTTGTTTTAATTTTGCGTTTGCCTCATCATCAGGCAATCTGTGAACCTTGGCATACATTGAAGAACTTACTGCGTCAATATCGACAATCCAATATAAAGGCTCCATACGGTTTTCTCTGTGCGGCGCCTTTTTTACGGCTTGCGCAATTTTTTCCGCCGAACCGTTTTTCCAGTAAAGGCCGCTCGTTTCAATTAAAACCGAAAGCTTAGGATACGATAAAATTTTTTCTATTATTTCTTCGATATTCGGGTACAAAGCAGGCTCGCCTAAAATCGAAAGAGAAATAACGGCATCATCGGAAAACGCTGCAATTTTTTCTACAAGAGAAAAAAAGCTCTTCTTATCCATCGGAGCCTTGCCGGGCTGCTGTTCTGGTTTGTATATGGAATGAAGCGGGCTTTCAGCTATTATTTCTATGCCGTAATAGGCAGGCAGCGTAAAAAGCTTTTCACTGCGCTGCTCTATAAGCTCTGCATAGTTTTCGGAATTTATATCCGTAAAAGCCTTACACAGTAAAAAGTTTCTTTTACAGTCTGCGGCAAATTGAAGACGCAGATACCGTAAATCGTACGGGGCGATAATCGTTTCAATATCGTAGTTGTTTATGTCTTTTTTTACCGTATCGAACAAAAACGTTTTACAGGCTTCGCTTTTATCCTCTTCTGAGACCTTTGCAAGAATTTTGCATAGGCCCGCATTTACAATTTCAGGGGCAAGCCCCGCAGGGTAACCGTCGACAAAACTGTATTCCGCTTTGTACTCTATATGCCGGTTAAACAGATCGCAGGCCAGTTTTAAATCGATAAAAGGGGTGTCGGCTTGTAAAAAAAACACATTTGAAACGGCCGAATCCGCTTGCACACTTTTTGCCGCTTCCGTAAAAATAGTATGAGCTGTAAATCCGTCTATCTCTTTTACTTCGTACTTTGCCGTTAGAAAATCTATCTCTTTTAAAAAAGAAGCAATTATATTTTTTTGAGAGGAAGAGGTTAAAATCAGTAGTTTTTTGCATTCGGGAAGAGCTGCCGCCTTCCTACAGGCTTCCGCAAACGGGACTGTTCCGTTATCGAATTTTTTAAAGGCATACGGCGAAAGGTTATATGCGGATAAAACGGACAAAGAGTTCATAGTACTGTATCGGCAAAAAAAAATGTTATTTTAACTTTTTGGCGGCGGTAAGGGCCTTTTCTTTTGAGGTGTATAACTGCACGGAGCTGCGCGGAAGCCATCCCTCGCCGACATCTATCCATAAAATTTGCTCTTCATCTTTTTGAACAATCTCAATACCGGTTATGGGCAGAATATCGAGGCGGCGCGCATGAGCGATGGTTATACCGTTATCGCCCGGCTTATCCCGCAGCGACACATAGGTTTCGATGATGAGGGCATACCGGTTAGCATCATTCATAGCCGTATTTGCCGGCAGATCTACCCCGCTTAAAGGGGCATTTTCGGTACAAGAAAGAAGCAGCATACAAATAGCCGGCAGATACAAAAGTTTTTTTTTCATCTTTTTGTAATTTTTAAAGAAACCATGCCCTGTAAAACAAAAGGTGCAAAATGGAAGAAGTAAGACACAAATAGCCGACTATCTCGTCATAGGTTTTAAAGATATGAAAGAATTCCGGCAAAGTCTTAGGTTCCGGACGCGACTCTAAATACCGCTGCAAAAACACGATTGTTCCGCTTAAACCTGCAATTACGGGAATAAAATCACCGATGATTATTATATTGGGGGCTACGGGGCTTAGCATCTTCAATACGGCTGTAAAACCGGAAAAAACCGTTATCAAAAACAAAAACGTAGAATCCCGCAAAATCGGGTATCTAACTTCGTTATCGGCAGGCTCATCTCCATTTTTTGACTTATCGAAAAAAGCCAGCACTAAACCCATAATTAAAGTGGTTGCAACGGAAAGAAAATAAAACGGTAACATAGTTCCTCCTAAATTTTTATGACTTGGAGCTTAAAAAACGGCAATCGTAAAGCGTTTTCTGCACCGACAGTATATAATTTTTTATGAAAAAAAACAATATACCGCTCTCGACTTTCAAAGAAAACTGTGCTATGCTTATAAAAGGCGGAGTTTTTAAGCGGAGAAACAACCTTTACCCGCTTCTATTTTTGTCCGCTTAAGGGGGATTATATGAATATTGCTATCCAAGCTGTAAAGTTTACTATGAACGAAGATCAAAAAAAATTTATCGATCAAAAGTTTAAAAGAATTGAATATGCCGAAGAGCTTATAACCGATATTCAGTGTTTTATAAAGCTGGATAAAAAATTTATATATGAAACAACCGTCAATTTCAGATGGGGCAGCAATGCGCACATATCCTGCGAAAATTACGAATTTGAAGCGGGTGTTAATAAAATGATGGACACCATCGACCAAAAGGTAAAAAAAGAAAAAGATAAGATTCAGCAGAAAAAATAATTTTCCGAAAGTAATTTGTACCGCTTTTAAAATGCCGTTTAAGCAGGGCATAAAACCGTAATATGGTTTTGCCGGCTGGGTGCTTTGTGAGCCGTGTTTTGTGTAAACTCTTTTTAGCAGGAAAAGGCGGCTTTTATCGCTATGCTCAAGTTTTCCGCTTTAAACGTATTTTGTACATCAATTTCCGTGTTGTCTTTTTCGGAAGGCGGCGGAGAAAAAACCTTCGTAAAGCCCATAGTTTGAGCAGTTTTTATTCTCGGTTTAAGCCGTTTAACCGGCCGTATTTCTCCGGCAAGGCTGAGCTCCCCTATGAAAGCGCTGTTTTTTTGTACCGGAATTCCTGTACGGGCTGAATAAAGAGCTAAGGCTATGGCTAAATCGGCAGACGGCTCCTTTAACCGTATTCCTCCTGCAACGTTTACATAAATGTCCTGATCGGAAAATTGTACGCCTATCCTTTTTTCTATAACGGCCGCAATCCGGCTTATTCTAGCCGAATCTATTTTATCTGAAAAAACGCGGGTTACTGCGCCCTTGGCCGGAACCGTAAGGGCTTGAATTTCAACCATAAAAACACGGCTTCCTTCAAAAACGGGAGCGGGAGCGGCTCCGGCAGGCAGCTCGCCTTCGCGGTTTATAATAAAAAGCGAAGAAGGATCGTCTACGGCTTTAAGCCCGAATTCGTCCATAGAAAAAATGCCCAATTCATCTACGGAGCCGAAGCGGTTTTTAAGCGCCCTTAAAAAACGGACATCGTCTTCGGTTCTTTCAAAAGATATTACCGTGTCCACCAAATGCTCTAAAACCTTAGGGCCTGCAATATTTCCGTCTTTGGTAACGTGGGCGGTTAAAAAAAGAACGCTGTCCCGCTCCTTTACCCACGAGATAAGTTCGTGAGCGCATAATTTAAGCTGGTTTATGGTACCGGGTACGGCGCCGGCGTCGGGGGAAAACATCGTTTGAATAGAATCGATGACGACAAAAACAGGATTTAGCTTATTTAAAACGCGCTCTATATCCTCAAGTTTACAGGTGCATAAAAGCTCGATATTTTTTAGCGGAAGATTAAGGCGGTCGGCTCTAGCCCGTATTTGTCCGCCGGATTCTTCTCCAGAAACGTATAAGACCTTTTTGCCGCAGGACGCGGCCGCCTGCAGAAGAAGCGTCGATTTCCCAATACCGGGTTCGCCGCCTATCATAACGGCAGACCGTTTTACCGCGCCTCCTCCTAAAACCCTGTCAAACTCTGCTATTCCCGACGTAAACCGTGCCGCATCGTTTGCTTCCACCGCTTCAAGCGGAACAGATTGAGGTTGTTTGGTAAATTTATCGGTACCTTCATGCACGGATGGCGTATAATCGGCGTTTAAAACAACTTCTTCAAAGCTGTTCCATTCCCCGCAGTCGGGGCATCTTCCAAGCCATTTAGGTTGACTGTACCCGCAGCTTGAGCATTTAAAAGCCGTAACTCCCGTTTTCTTTTTTGCCATAATACTATTATCTCATTTTTTGTAATATTTTCAAGTGGAAGATGGCGATGGATGTTACCGAAAAAAGGCTTAAGCGGTTTATGTGCCGGGCATCTTTGGGCATTAAGGTAACGTCTTTTAAGGCAAGGGATATATATGGCAGAAAAAATAAAAAAAAGATATGCAGGCGTAGGGGAGCGGTTTAAGGCATGGATTTTAGATTTGGTACTTATACTGCCGGTAATTCTGTTTTTATCACTGATGGTAAACCGGTCTTTATTTGCGTTTACGGGCGGCATACTCATCGCCTTATCCGTATCAGTTTATATGTTTGTTGTACGTTTAAAAAAATACGGCGGTTCGCCCGGTAAGCGGCTTCTAAAAATAAAAGTTGTAAAACCGTCCGGCGAAAAAATCGGCTGGAAAGAAGCGGTTTTAAGAAACGGTATTCCCTATATTTTTTCGCTTTTCTCTGCCGGCGTCTTTTTTTATACGATGTTTGCTTGGCATATTTCGCTTATCGGCACCCCTGCATCCGTCTTTCTTGCCGCCTATGCCGATAAGCCTAAAACAGGTGCAGCAGATTACCTTGCCCTTATCTGGTTTGCAGCAGATGCGGCCTCTCTTTTGGCGGATAAAAAGCACCGTTCCTTGAAAGACCTTATTGCAGGAACGGTTGCCGTTTACGATTAGGATATGTTTGCACATGTACGGTTCCGTATTGCACGGACGCATAGCTCCGCGAAGTATGGATGCATAATGGCAGCCGGTCTACCACGGTAATGGTAGGCACCCTACCAGCGTAATGGCAGCCGGTCTACCACGGTAATGGTGGACAGTCTACCAGCATAATGGTGAGCAGTTCACACCCATAAGAGTGAGCCATTCACACCCATAAGAGTGAAGAGCTAACACGCATAATGGTATACTGCCTACACTTATGTGCCCGCAGTTTATGGGGCTATGTGCCCAAGCCGTACGGCACTGCCATTTTTCTGTTCGGCAAAACAATTATCATTTTTCTAAATTCAACAGCCGAACAAAATATGAATTTTGGAGGCTGTTGAATTCGTACGCGATAGCGTACACATAATCTGCGATGTTTCGGCTCCGGCCGAAACTCGCCGGTTAACTTAGGCAGTCTTATTTGGCTGGCGAAGTTAACCCTTCTTCTTTAAAATTCGGAAAGAATTCTTCTACAATGTCGGTGTACTTCTTGCCGTAATACAGCATACCGTATATGACCGAGGCGGAAAGGAGATTTCTGCCGTAGCCTCGGGTTTCCGCATAGGGCAGGGTTTCTAAAAACAGATCATCCGGTGTTTTTCCTTTTTGCTTTACCCACCGTTTTACGGCATTGGGGCCTGCGTTGTACGAAAAAAGAGCCGGCAGAATTTTTCCCCCATTGCGTTTAATCATATCGCAGATGTAATAGGCGCCGAACCGTATGTTGGTGTCAGGGTTGTTTAAGCTGTAACCGTTAAGTTTTAGGCGGCGGGCAATTTCGGCGGCGGTCGGCTTCATAAGTTGAGCAAGCCCTACGGCCCCGGCTCTTGAAATAACGGCCGGTCTAAAGTAGCTTTCGCTGCGGATAAGGGCGTACATAACGTATTCTGGAACCCCGTATTCGGCGGCGTATTTGCGTACGGAGCTGTTCCACGGGCGCGGGTACATCAGTTTAAGGTGTTCTTCACCGGCTTCTCCTTCGGAATTGACCGCATAGGTTATTATCCGCATCGAGTCAGCATATTCTTCCCTTTCCGCCAAGGCGGCAGAAAGGGCTGCCGCTTTTTCAAGTTTTATATCGGGATAGAGTCTGAGCATAGCGCCGTATACTTCGCCATACAATTTGTATTTTAGAAGGCCGTTTAAAACCTGCATTGCCTCTATAGCGTTTATTTCGGTATTCGGTTTTCTTACAGTTTTTTTACGGTATAAAGAGTAACCGAGCGGTTTTTTGAGTTTATAAGCGGATAGGATTCGGTAGTACAAAAAATTGTGTTTTGTTTCTACGGCATCCGTGTATAGCTTTTCGGTTTTTGCGTTTGCAGCGGATAAAGACTCAAACCGTGCAAGAAGGTAGGCATGCCGCGCCTCAGCTTCTGCAAGGGGTGTTTTTAAAAGTGCTTCGTAAAGGCGGTTTAAGTCTTTTGTATTCCTTGTTTCGATCAGGTGTTTTGCTGCATAGGAAACAAGGTCTTCGTAGGTAAAAGCATTTTTCCAACGGGGGACGGCGGCGCACAGTTCTTCAAAAAAGAGGGCGAAGGCACGGTGCTTTAAAAGGTCAAGCGAACGCCAGATGGCTGCGTCGTAGTCCTGATCGGAGGGGGCATAAGAAGCAGCTTTTTTAAAAAGTTCGATTGCCGCAGTTATGTTGTTTTTGCCGCCGGCTTTTTGGTACAGGCGGGCAGTATAAAAAGCGTACATGTATTTTTGCAGACTGGCCGATTCATCTTTCTTTTTTTCAAGCCCTGTCAAGGTTTGCTCAAATAAGCGGATGTCTTCCTTGTAGCCGTTAGAGCCTGAAACGGCCGCCTTGCCCAAATCCGATAAGATAAGTCTGTTTGCAAGGTAAGGGTGTTTTTCCGCTTCTGCTAAAAGCGGTTTTAAGATAAGCCACGCCTTTGCAAATTGGGATTTGGAAATTAAGATACGGGCTTCGGTTACGGTATAAAAGTCTTCGGGATAAGGTTTTTGCTTCGCCTCGTTTAGCTTTTGAAAAGCGGCTTGCAGTTCAATGTCGATTTTAACCGAGGCAAGGTACGAAGGCAAGTCTATTCCGCTGCCTTCAAAATTACCGCGCAAAAAGGATAGCCTGCGCAGGTTTTCTGCGGCCTTGTCTTTGGCTTCTTTGCTTTCGGTTTTGGAAGAAAGTATTTTTTTTAAGGCGGCACACTTTTCTTCGTTTGAATAAAGGCTGTAAAGCTCCTTTTCTGCAAGCAGGTTATAAGGCGGCGGTGAGTTTTCGGCCGCATATTGAAAATACACCATTGCAGAAGAAGGGTGATCTTTTTTTAAGTACAAACCCGTGTAATACAGGGCGCCTAAGTCCGTATTGTTAAGCTTTTTTAAAAGCTTTTTACCGGGGTTTAAGGCCTTTGAAAACCCGCCTTTATACAGATTTTCGATAAAGGCGGCTTCTCCTTTTTGGTCAAAGCGGCCGGTGCACGAAACGGAGGAAATAAAGGCAACGCCCGATAAAAAAATAAGCAATAATCTGTATGCAAGGGTTTTAATATTGGCCTCCTTTAAAATTTATGCCGTTCCGCAAAAGCGGGAAACGGCATAAAGAAATATACGGGCACAAAAACGCCCTAAACATAATAATTGCGCTTTCTTAAACCCGAAAAACACGCCTTATTTGGGCGGTATTTCTATGTACGTGTCCGAAATAATCAGACTGGGGTTTTTAATTTTATTATGTTTGGCTATTTTTGTGTACAGCCACGGGTTTTTATAAAAGGTTTCGGAAAGATCCCAGAGGGTATCGCCCCATTTTACCTTGTATCTTACAACGCCGTCCGCGCCGACCGTAGGAACGGATTTTTTTTGCTTTTTCTTTTCCGCTTCTTGTTTTTTTGCCGCAGCCTCTTTTGCTTCCCTTTCCTTAGCTTCCATTTCTGCCTTTCTTGCAGCTTCGGCTTGTTCTTCAGCCCTTTTGCGCTCCTCTTCAGCTTGCATTTGTTTTTCCTGCGCTTCTTTTTCGGCTTGCTCTAAAGCGGCTTTTTCCTGTGCCTCTTTTTCGGCAAGAGCCATTTCCTTCATTGCCCGCTCGGCGGGGTCTTGTACGGGAGGCTTTTCGGTTCCTTCGTTCATCTTACGTTCGGCATCTTCTTTTGTCACCATTTCCGAAATAACCGGCTGTTCCATATCGGTTTTTTCCGCAAGCGGCATTTTCTTTGTTAAAAGCATAATGGCCGTCACCAGCGCGCCTATACACAGCAAAATTAAAAGCACAACAAGCCAAACGGCGGTCTTTTTCTTTGTTCCGCTTTGATCGGCTTCGGTAAGGCCGCTGCCTGAATAGTCTGTTTCGGCTTCGGGAATATAAACGTCTTCCCTATTGGGGTCTTCGCCTATGCCGGATGCCTCGTCCATCGCAGCCAAGCTAAAATCGGGAATGTTAAAGCTCTCTTCGCTCAAGGTTTTTAAAGAAACTTTTAAGGACTGCCTTGCACCGGAACCTTCGTCCACGGCCTCGGCCGAAAGGTTTTTATCGGCATCAAGCTTAATTTTAAGGCTTATAGTCGGATCTCCTGAAAGGCCGTCCGTAATTTCTTCTACTATAAGAGAGCCTATGTATTCCGGTTCACTCGAGCCGGTTTTTTTAAACAAATTTATTTGAACGCTTTCTTGATGATCGCGGATGGTGGTAAGTTCCAAATTCCGCTCCGATAAAGCATCTTCATTTAAAATCGGAAAAAAGGTTCCGTCTGCAAGTTTTATGCCTATCGATGTGTCCATACATTCTCCTCCTGCCGAAATGGTAACGAATTTACAAAGTCGTTTATTTACAAAGGTATTTTACCCGCAAAAACGATTCTTGTCAATGTAAGGTAGGATAAAAAGTGCATTATGCTGTCGCTCTCCTCGACCTTATGTAGCCGGATAGTCCGACCTTAGGTAGTCGGTCTCCCCGCCCTTATAGGGTCGCACACCCCGATATTACCGTATCGCATACCCCGATATTATGCTATCGGTTATACGACGATGTTGACCAGCTTATCGGGTACAACGATGACTTTTTTTACCGGTTTTCCTGCAATGTTGCGGACGGCCCCTTCGTTTTGCAAGGCTGTTTGTTCCAAAGCCTCTTTCGAAGAGCCGATTTCCGCCTCGAATGTGCCGCGTACCTTTCCGTTTACCTGCACGACAATCGTACACGTTTTATCCGTACAGAATTTTTCCACATACATGGGCCAATGAGAATAGGCGATCGACTCGTCATTACCGAGTTTTTGCCACAGCTCCTCGCTGAGGTGCGGCGCATAGGGCCCAAGCAGTTTAACAAAATTGTACCAAACGTATTGCGGTATCTTTTTGTATTTGGAAAGCTCGTTGACGAATATCATCATCTGGCTGATGGCGGTATTAAAATTAAGGCTTTCGGTATCTTCGGTTACCTTCTTGATCGTCTTGTTCAAAATCGAGGTAAGCCGTCTTGTTTCTTCCGTCGATGTATCGTTGACAGGCGTTTGATACCTTTCCCGCTCAAAAAGATTCCATACCTTTTCCAAAAACCTGAACACGCCGATTATCCCGTTTGTGTTCCACGGTTTTGAGGCTTCAAGCGGGCCTAAAAACATTTCGTACAGGCGGAAGGTGTCGGCCCCGTATTCTTTTACGATGTCGTCGGGGTTGATGACGTTTTTCAAGCTCTTTGACATTTTCGCAATGACCTGTTCGAGTTTTTCGCCCGTAGCGGCCTCTTCGAATTCGGTGTCGGATATTTTTTTTACCTCGTCGGCGGGAACGAGGGTTTTGTTTTTGCGCATATACGAAAAGGCCGTTATCAAGCCCTGATTAACCAGTTTTTTAAAAGGTTCGGCTGTAGAAACAAGGCCCAGATCAAATAAGACCTTATGCCAAAAACGGGCGTACAGCAAATGAAGCACGGCGTGTTCGGCGCCGCCTATGTACAAATCGACGGGCAGCCAATAATCGCATTTTTCTTTGCCGGCAAATTCCGTATTGTTGTGCGGGTCGGTGTACCGAAGATAGTACCAGCACGAACCGGCCCACTGCGGCATCGTGTTCGTTTCGCGCTTTGCCGGTTTGCCGCATTTCGGGCAGGCGGTGTTTACCCACGAATCGGCGGCGGCAAGCGGGCTTTCACCGGTACCTGACGGCGCATAGGTTTTAACCTCAGGCAAGGTCAGCGGCAGGTCTTTTTCGGGCACGGGAACGGTGCCGCAGGCGGGACAATGTACCAGCGGAATCGGTTCGCCCCAATACCGCTGTCTACTGAATATCCAGTCGTGCAGCTTGTAATTGACCGCCCGTTTTGCCGCCCCAAGCCGTATAAGATGATCCGTAATTTTCGTCTTGGCCTCTTCCGTCTTCAGCCCTGTAAATTCGGCGGAATTGACCGCATACCCGTCTTCTATCATACAGGTTTCAGGGGCCGCCGAATAATCTGCCGCGCCGCCTCGTTCTTGCCATTCAGACTCGGAAACGACGGTCCTTATTTTTGGCAGGCCGAATTTGGACGCAAATTCCCAGTCGCGCTCATCGTGGGCGGGAACTGCCATAACGGCGCCCGTTCCATACGAAATCAGCACATAATCGGATATCCAAACGGGAATGGTCTTGCCTGTCGCGGGGTTTACCACACAGGCGCCCGTCCACACACCTGTCTTTGTTTTTGCAAGATCCGTCCGTTCAAGATCGCTTTTTTTTGCAGCCTCTTCAATATAGGCTTTGACGGCTTTTTTATGATCGCCGTGCGCAAGTTTTTCGGCAAGCGGATGTTCGGGGGCCAACACCATATAGCTTGCACCGAAGACGGTATCGGGACGGGTGGTGTACACCTTTATTTTTTGCTCCGTTGCCCTGCCCTCCGCGTCCGCTACGGAAAAGTCTATTTCGGCACCCTCGCTCTTTCCTATCCAGTTACGCTGCATCTGCTTTACGGCTTCCGGCCAGTCCAGTTCTTCAAGCCCTTCTAAAAGCTTATCCGCATATTCGGTTATTTTTAAAATCCATTGACGTATATTCCTGCGCTCCGCCCGGTTACCGCACCTTTCGCAGCGGCCGTCCTTTACCTCCTCGTTGGCAAGCCCGGTCAGACACGAGGGGCACCAGTTTATGGGTGCCTCTTTTTCGTAGGCAAGCCCCTTTTTATACAGCTGTAAAAAAATCCACTGCGTCCATTTGTAATACTCAGCCTCGCTGGTAGAAATTTCCCGATCCCAATCGTAGGAAAGACCGAGCGACTTTATCTGTTTTCGAAAATTGTCGGTGTTTTTGACGGTTGCCGTCCGCGGATGAATCCCCGTTTTTATGGAATAATTTTCCGTCGGCAGCCCGAACGAGTCAAAGCCCATCGGGTGCAAAACATTATACCCGTTCATACGCAAAAAACGGCTGTAAATGTCCGTGGCGGTATAGCCTTCCGGGTGCCCCACATGAAGCCCGTCGCCCGACGGATACGGAAACATATCCAATACGTAGGCGCGCCTGTTTTTCGGAAAACCGGGATCTTCGGCCGTCTTAAAAGTCTTATTTTCTTCCCAATATTTTTGCCATTTTTTTTCTATTTCGCTGAACGGATAAGAAGGCATTGTTTACTCCTTGAGTATATAAATTTGCAAGTGCAGAATAAGGGGCGAATGATATAATAAAACCGAAAAAAAAGCAATCGGAATGCAAAACCGGTCCATAAAAGAAAATAAGCTGTTTGTAAGAGAGCGTTAAAAAATAAAGAGTATAAGGGCGACCGCTTACATAAAACCGCAAAATTATGTATACTACCAAAAGCTATGGGAAAATTATTTGTTTTTGTAAACCAAAAAGGCGGGGTCGGGAAGACGACTTCCGTTATCAATTTAGGCGCTTACCTTGCCCTTGCAGGTAAAAAAACACTTTTAATCGACTTTGACCCGCAGGGAAATATGTCCTCCGGTATCGGTTTAAAAAAAAAGAAGCCTTCAGTGTACGACGTTTTGGCTCAAAAAACCGAAATTAAAAAGGCCGTCTATGAATCTTCCGTCCAAAACTTGTTTGTCGTTCCCGCTTCGATAGACCTTTCCGGGGCAACGGTGGAGTTGGTAGACGAAAAAAACAGGGAATTCTATTTGAAAAATGCGATTGAGCCGATTAAAGACGAATACGATTATATTCTCATAGACTGCCCTCCCTCGCTCGGTATTTTAACTTTGAACGGGCTTGCGGCGGCCGATAAGGTTCTTATTCCCCTGCAATGCGAATATTTCGCCCTTGAAGGCCTTACCCTTCTTTTGCAGACGGTGCAGCGTGTACAAAAAAGCATAAGCCCCGCGCTTGAAATAGGCGGAATTTTTTTTACTATGTACGATTCAAGAACCAACCTTGCGCAGGAGGTAGTGCAGCAGGTTTCTTCTTACTTTAAAGCTTCGGTTTTTTCTACCATTATTCCGCGGAATGTACGCTTATCCGAAGCTCCGTCGCACGGACTTCCTATCTGCAAATACGACCCCAAATGCCAAGGCGCAAAAAGTTACGAAAAACTGGCAAAAGAGGTGATAGAACGTGGCTAAAAAACAGGCGTTGGGGCGGGGGCTCGATTCCCTTTTGCCCGATGAGGACTCAAGACAGGCCGAAAACGACGGAGCGGTCATCAATATCAACCCGTTACAGTTAAAGCCGAACCCCTATCAGCCTCGAAAGACCTTTGACGAGTGCACAATAGATGAACTTGCCGCTTCCATAAAGGAATACGGCATTATTCAGCCGATTGTAGCCGAAAAAACCGGACACGGCGATTTCTTTATTATTTCCGGAGAACGAAGGACGCGGGCTGCAGTAAAGCTTGGGCTTGAAACCGTGCCCGTTATTCTGCGTTCTTTTGAAGAAAGGCGGAAGCGGGAAGTTGCGCTTATCGAAAATATTCAGCGTGAGGATTTAAACGTTTTGGAAGAAGCGCTGGCGTATCAGGAGATTATGGAGGCCGCTTGCATAAATCAAGAGGAATTGGCCGGTAAGGTCGGGAAAAGCCGGTCTGCCATAACCAACACACTCCGTATTTTAAAGCTGCCTGATGAAATGAAGGGTGCACTGCGTGATAATAAGATTACCGCAGGGCATGCCCGCTCGCTTTTGTCTGTTGTAAACCCTGCCGACCAAAAGGTTTTGTTTTCGCGGATTATCGAAACCGATTTGTCCGTGCGCGAAACGGAGGCTATGGCTGCCGATTTTAATGCGGGAATCGGCCGTATTTCAAAAAAAACAAAAAACGCAAAAAAAGAGCGCACTGATGAAGAGATTGAACTAAAGGATATTGAACAGCAGTTTATCGATTTGCTTGGAACAAAGGTGCAGATAAAAGGCGGCTTAAAAAAAGGCGTTATTGAAATATCGTATTTTTCAAAAGACGATTTGGATTCCTTTTACAAAAAAATAAAGGGCAGCCGATAAAACCTTGCAGCCTTTCCGTTTATCGGCCGTATTAAAAAATATTTGGAAAAATGTACGCGTATGCGCTTAAAAAACGAATTTTTAAATTACACTGCCAATGAATTTTGAATTTAAAACCTTAAAACAACTGCTAGATAAGCAGGTTATACAGTATGAAACGCCTCGTTTTATTCAAGCAGATCCAATCGGCATTCCGCACCGTTTTTCAAAAAAGGAAGATATAGAAATTGCAGGTTTTTTTACGGCTGTAATTGCTTGGGGAAACCGCGCTGCAATTTTAAAAAGTGCAGATAAGCTTATGCGCTTAATGGGCAACAAACCGCATTCTTTTTTGATGAACGCTTCCGCCTCCGATATGTCTTCTTTAAAGACGTTTTATTACAGGACATTAAACGGAGAAGATACCGTTGCCATAGCAAAGGCGGTTAAGGACATTTATTCTGCCGGAGGCGGTTTTGAAAAGCTGTTTGCCGCCGGAACTGAAAATGAACCGTTGATCGTCAGAATGGGGCGTTTTCGTAAGGCTCTTATAAAAGACATGCCCCAAAGAACATTAAAGCATATTGCCGATATGGAAGGCGGATCGGCGGCAAAGCGGATAAACATGTTTTTGCGGTGGATGGTGCGGCCTTCGGCAAACGGGGTCGATTTCGGCTTATGGAAAACGGTTTCTCCTTCGGAACTATATTTGCCGCTGGATGTACATTCTGCGAGGCAGGGCAGGGCTCTCGGACTTTTAACCCGCCGCCAAAACGACAGAAAGGCCGTAGAGGAAATAACTGCAAATTTGCGGCTGTTTTGTCCCGAAGACCCGGTAAAATACGACTTTGCCCTATTCGGAGCAGGGGTCGGGTAAGCTGCCTTGTACGGAGAATAAAAAAAGACACTCTTAAAGAGTGTCTTAAAAAAGGATAGCGGCAATAGGGCTTGAACCTATGACCTAACGGATATGAGCCGTTTGCTCTGCCAGCTGAGCTATACCGCCATTTTAAGACGCTCATTCTACAAAAAAATGCGGTTTATGTCAAGCATTACGGAAATCAAATAATTTTATAAAACGCTTGTTTTTTTCCTTTTTTTTTGATATACTATAAAAACGGAAATTTCTGATAAGGAGTATGCAAATGGCTTATAAAATTTCTGATGGATGCACGAATTGTGCCTCGTGCGAAAGTGAATGTCCCGTAAGCGCAATAAGCGAAAGCGGCGGCAGAAGAGTGATTGATGCTGATGCATGTATCAGCTGCGGAGCTTGTGCAGGCGTTTGTCCTGTAGAAGTAATCTCCGAGGAATAAATTCCTTAAACTGTAAGGGAATTTAACCTCTGCAATGCGAGTCTGGGGGGCTTGATGGTTTTTGGAAAGATCATAAAGGGCTACGGTTCGATTTTTTTCGGACTTTTAACCTTTTTGTTGCTTGCCCTTGTGTGTATGGCTGCCGGTTTTGCCGTAACGTTTCCTTTATGGATAACGGCAGTTACCGATAAAGGTTTATACACAGTTCTTTCCGTGTCTGTTTTTTGCTGCGGTATATGTTATCTTTTGATAAAAAAAATACTAAAAGCATATAAAGAAAGCCCTCGCAGACTCCTTATTTCTTTTTTAAAAAAGTTTATTTTAATAGGCGGCCTTTTTCTTGCCGTATATTTGGTTTTTTCTTTTCAAAAAGCCGCCGCTGCCGCAGTTTTGGCGGCCGTATTTTTACTGTACGGTTTTTCGGCCTTTGTATTACCCCAATCCAAAAATAAAACGGAATGAAAGCCTTTACAAGATTTTCCGTTTTTTTCTTTTTTTGCGCTGTTGCCTGTTTTAATCTTTTTGCGCAAGTTTATCCTAAAATAGAAAAATTGGAAGTTACCGATTATATTTTTGTTCAATACAGCGACGATGTTTCTAACGCAAGAAAGGCTTTGGCTGCCGGTAAAAAAGATTTGCCGATTTATTTTTACCTGTACACGGCAGGCAAAGAAGATACCGTTGTAAGAATTGCGGCACGCTGTTCCATTCCCTACGATGCCATCATAACCTTAAACCGAATAGAATCGATACAAACCGAAATTATCGGCAAGACCTTAATTTTACCTACGATGCCCGCCGTTTATCTGCCGGATGTGCCCGTTTCCGGAATTGAAAAATTGATTTTTGCCCTTTTTCAAAAGAGCAAAACGGAGCCGCTCACGCTGAAAATATACGAGGGCCGCAAAAAAAGAGATGTCCTTTGTTTTCCGAACGAAATCTTCGATGGAACGATCAGAGCTTTCTTCTTTAAGCCCTTTTACCGTTTTCCGCTTGAAGAAGGTGTTCTAACATCTGCCTTTGGTGAGCGGCCCGACCCGTTTAACGGAAAAAGAAGCTATCATCCCGGTATAGATTTAGCAGCACCTACGGGTGCACCCGTTATGGCCTGCGCTGCCGGCAAGGTGCGGAAAATAGCATTCAGCAAGATTTACGGGCACCATATCATCATTTCGCACAAGGACGGACGGGAAAGCTTGTACGGGCACCTTAGCAAGGTGAGTGTTGAAGAGGGGGAAGCTGTAGCGCCTGGCAGGGTAATAGGCGCCGTTGGTTCTACGGGAATGTCTACCGGGCCGCATCTTCATTTTGAAATACACGAAAAAGGAATTCCTAAAAACCCAAGCAACTTTATAGAAAAAAGACCGAAAAAATAAAAGCGGAGCGTGTTATGCTTGAAGTAAAAATTTTAACGGAAGAATATAAGGAAGCCTTTGACGCGGCGGTCGGGCACCCGATTCAGTCGTGGGCGTGGGGCGAATTTAAAAGGGCATTCGGGAGCAGGCCGGAGCGGGTAGGGTTTTTCGAAAACGGAAAGCTCGTTAAGGGCTTACAGGTTATTTTTTCTCCGCTTCCTAAAGCGCCTTATACCGCAGGCTATTGCGCTAAGGGCTTTTTACCCGACGATTCTCAAATCGAAATTCTAAAAACGCTTGCAAAAAAACATCGGGCCGTATTTATCAAGCTGGAACCCGACTTTTGCCTGCCCGTCCCGAAAGAAACGGACGGCAGTGATTGCGCCGAAAAAACAAAGGAAAAACTGCATACTGCTCTGTTTTTAAAAGAAGATGCCTATCTTACTTCAAAAAAAGCCGTGCACGCAAGTGCCATATTCAAAGAATACAATTTTTTGCTTACTATAGATAAGACGGAAGAAGAACTTTTAGCCGGCTTTAATTCAAAAACGCGGTACAACATACGGCTTGCAGAAAAAAAAGGCGTTACGATTCAAGATAACAGCACGGAACAGGGCATTGAAAATTACATCCGTTTAATGGAAGAAACAACCAAACGGCAAGGCTTTTTAAACCATAACGGTACGTATTTTAAAAAGCTTTTTGAAACATTCCCTAAAGACAGAATACGCATTTTTGAAGCGGTTTATAAAGACGAGGTTTTGACGGCGTGGATATTGTTTAATTTTAACGGAAGGCTGTATTACCCCTACGGCGCTTCTTCAAACCTGCATCGGGAAGTTATGCCCAACAATCTTATTATGTGGGAAGCGATAAAATTCGGTAAAACACAAGGCTGTACCGTTTTTGACCTTTGGGGATGCTTAGGCCCCAGTCCTGATACAAAAGATGCGTGGTACGGCTTTCATAAATTTAAGGCAGGCTATAATCCGCATCTTATGCAGTATATCGGAACATACGATTTTGTGTATAAACCGCTTTTGTACAAGCTTTTTACCGCCGCAGATAGGGTGAGAAGGCGCCTTTTGCAGCGAAAAAAAGAGAAAATTAAGGCGGCGCATTAACCGTTCTATTTATATAATGATAGAGTGTCTATCTACATAATGATAGACTATCTATCTACATAGTGATGGGCTGACCATCAGCATAATGATAGACACTCTATCTGCATAATGACGGACAGTCCGATACGGTAATATCGGACTGTCCGGCTTAAATTACAGGGCATCTCTAAAAACTTTGTTAGATTTGCTTCGCATCCTCCAGAATAGAGGTTCCCTACATATTAAAAAGCCGAAGATTAGAAAACTTGACCTATCGCCGATAATTGTATAGATTAGAGTTTTAAGGAGTTATCAAAATGAAAAAGAACATATTTATTTTTTTACTTGTTGTTGCAGCCATTGTTTTACTGGCAGGCTGTCCGCAAAAGGCGAACAAGAAAGATGGGGGCAACCAGCAAGGGGGCCTAAATCCGCCTAGTCCCGGCACACCGACTTTTACTGTAACATTCGATGTGCAAGGACGCGGAAAAACACCGGCGGCTTTAACCGTACCGAAAGACAGCTTATTGACTGCCGCTCAAACCCCGCCCCTCGAATTTTCGGGCTGGGAATTCGGCGGATGGTATAAAGAAAATACATGCACTAATAAATGGAATAACGATACGGATACGGTTACCGAAAACACGACGCTGTATGCCAAATGGACAAAAATCACCGTCCCTGCCGTAACAGACTTATGGAAAAGTAAAACCGACCGTCCTGAGGATTTTTACCGCATACCCGCCCTTGCGGTAACAAATGATGGAACCCTGCTTGCCGTAACCGATTTACGGTATGGAAATAATAAAGATTTGGGTTTCAATCATGGTATTGATTTATTGATTAAACGCTCGGAAGATAACGGAAAAACATGGTCGGCCGATACCAATATCACAAAGATACCGGACGGTGATCATAACGGCTACGGAGACGCCGCCATCGTTGCCGACCGCGAATCGGACAAGGTACTCATATTGTGTGTACACGGAAATGTTTTTTATCCAAACGGCACACATTCCAATCATCTGAAGGTCATTCAATTTGTATCTGACGACGGGGGCAAAACCTTTCCGGAAAAAAAAGATATTTCCGATAAAATTTTCGGGTTTAACTCCACATGGATAAGCCTGTTTTTCGGTTCGGGTAGAATTATGCAGTCGCGCTCTATTAAAGCCGGCAGCCATTACCGCATTTACTCGGCGCTGTTAAGCCTCCATTATGGCAATGCCGTCGTATATTCCGATGACTTCGGTTCTACATGGAAGCTTTTGGGCGATGCATCTACTTCTCCCATCCCTGACGGAAATGAGGCAAAGGTGGAGGAACTGCCGGACGGCAGTGTTCTCCTGTCCAGCCGAAAAAATAACGGACGGTTTGTCAGCATTTTTACATATACAAATCCTAATACAGGCGCGGGAAACTGGAGCACAAAAGAAATTTTGAATCTCGGAGGCGGAAGTGGTACAAACGGCGAAATTCTAATCGTAAAGGCGCGTAAAACTACCGGAGCAAAAGAGCCGGTCTACCTTGCCTTCCAATCGTTGCCCACCGTATGGGAGCGTAAAAATGTTACCATCTACTGGCGCGAACTGCCGAACACCGCTATAAGTGTAAGCGACTTTGTTTCGGCTTCCGCATGGAACAGCTACTTGGTGCAAGACGGAGACAGCGCCTATTCGACTATGGATGTACAACGCGACGGCGGTATCGGCTTTTTATACGAAAGAAACACACGCGGACTTGACTACGACATAGCCTACAAAAATCTGCCCATCGATGTTATCACAAACGGCGCTTATGAAGCTATCTTCCTCGGCACGGGTTCAGTGCAGTGCCCCTATACTGACTTGGAAGGTAAGCCCGTTGCAGAAAGTGTAAAAAACTACTATCAAAAAGAAAAACTGCACTGGA
>CAUUSH010000017.1:0-42811 GCA_963547785.1 uncultured Treponema sp.
CAATACGGCGGCTTCGGGGGGGGGGGGGGCTATACAGTATTTTCCTAATCTTTGTCTAGGGGTTTTTGAGTAAAAAATTAATTTTTTATCTAATAGAATACCGTGCTGCACCATAAGCAATATTATAGGGTAAAGGGGCAAAGATGTCAAGGGTGAATGTAAAGCGTATTTATAAAATATACTTATAATAAGGCGATAAAGGTCTTTTGCATAAAAGTTTAGGAAAACTTTCCCAAAAAAATACTTGATGAAAATGTCAAGAAAAAATGTTTGGAAACTGTATGCTGAAAAATATCATTACCTATATAATAAAATGTGAGCAAACAGTGGTCAATGCCGATTAGAAATTGGGCTTTAGCAGTAAATCAAGCACGCCATACTATTTGATAAACAGGTTCCGATATGTTAATATACGAAATAACCATTTACACACTTTTTATGACAGGTTCAATGATATTTTGTAAATCATGTTAAAAAAATATTTTTGCCGATATATTCAATCTTACATATTACATAAAAATTTTAAAACGGTTCTTTAATTATTCTTTTCCGATAACCGTAAAAATACGCCTCATTTGTTTTCCACGGTTATCGGTCAGTGTTAGTATATGAGTTCCTTTTTCAACCTGAATTTTCATTTGATGATAAACCTGTGTCATTCCTAAATACTCTCCGTCTATGTCCCAATAAATTGAGACGGAAGGATCCTTGTGTGCCGCTTCCGCAACCATAGCACCGCGGCTTCCGTCAAGCTCAATGGGAATAAAAACATTAATTCCGTCTTCTGGAAAGAGCAGTTCAAATTCGTCTTTGGAATTTCCGGCGCTCCCCTTTATCCATTTAGGTAGCGGTTTGTATTCAGGATGATTTTGTCTGTAAAAATATTCTGCGGCAGCAGGCAGAATAAATCGGCTTTCTATTTTTGGAAGCTCAGATACATCGCCGGCCTGGGCTTGAAATCTTCCGTCTTGTGTTAAAGAGACGGCTCTGCAATAAGGGCACATGGACTGCGGATGGCTTTTGGCAGGCTTTAATATTTTTTTTGTTTTATTACAAAACTTTGAAGCAGAGTGTCCTGAATCTGCACATGCTTCTATAAATTCAAAATCCAATTTGTTTAAAACCGGCCATGATGTTTTCGGTAAAATACCGAATACTTCAAATAGAATCGGAGCTGCTGTTTTGGTACTTGTAATTTCAGGCCGGCCTTCACCCGAAGCATTTCCGCACCAAATGCCGACAGTGTATTCAGGGGTAACGCCTATAGTCCATGCATCTTTATTGCCGTAGCTCGTACCTGTTTTCCATGCGATTTTCCGGCGGTCTGCATACAGATACCAAATGGCTTCTTCTTCAGGACGGTTTGAATCGGCAAGAGCATCCAGTGTAATTCTGCAGGCGGCGGGGGAAAGCGGAAAGGGGGCTTTTAATTTGTTTTGACTTTGCAGCATCATCTTTCTATAAATGCCCGTAATTTCAAAAAGGGTAATTTCGCCGCCTCCCAAAATAATTGGAAGGCCGTATTCCTCGGCTGTTCTGTTAAAGGTGGTAAAGCCGCAGCGTTTAAGTAAATCCAAAAAAGCGGGAACGGTAAAATCGCGCGTTGCTCGGACAAACGGAACATTCAGAGAGTAGGCGAGTGCTTTTTTTGCGGGCACTGCGCCCGTGTATTTATATGTGCTGTTTTGAGGATTATAGCCTGCAATCTTTGTAGGAATATCGATTAAAAGCTGCTCGGGCAAAATCATTCCCGCATCCAGAAGGCCGGCAAACAAAAGGGGCTTTAAAAGACTGCCCGAGCTCCGCCGAGCTTGAATCATATCTACGTGTGCGTTTTTTCCTTTCTCGCTTTGCAGGCCCGTATTTGCTATGTATGATACGATTTCTCCAGTATCCGTTTTTTGAACAAGCACGGCAATGTTGTAAATTCCGTTTAAGGAAAATTTATTGAAATACCGTTCTGCAATTTTATAAATATAATTTTGTAATTCGGAATTTATGTGCGTTATGTTATTTTTTACACCGTCTTTATTTTCAGCTTTTAATAATTCCAAATAATGCATTGTATTTTGCGGCAGCGGTTTTGGCTTTTCCGGAACTGGTTCTGCAATCGAAAGAAGATATAATTCTTCGCTAATCTTTTCTTTAACGAAAAGATTGAGAAGGAGCCTGTTCCGTTTTTTTTCAAGGAGCAAAGATTGTTTTCCCGGATGTACAAGGGACGGCTGATTCGGAAGAACCGCAAGTACGGATGCTTCAGCCCATGTAAGGCTGTCGGCATTTCTTCCGAAATACCGCCATGCTGCAGCTTCAATGCCTACGACATTTCCGCCGTAAGGCGCATGTGACGCATAAAGATTTAAGATTGCGGTTTTTGAATATTTTAATTCAAGCATAAGGGACTGAACAGCTTCTTTTAATTTTTGCGTAAATGTCCTGCTTGTGTTTTTTTCAGAAAGGCGTGCGGTTTGCATTGTGATTGTAGAGGCTCCTGAAACTATTTTTTTATTCGAGACATTATCAAGGAATGCTCTTAAAACGGACAAAGGATCTATTCCGAAATGAAAATAAAAGTTTTTGTCTTCATAGGTAAGAAGCGCTTCTTTATAATTTTTTGGAATTTTATTTTTTTTAGGGAAACGCCATTGTCCGTCGGCAGCAGCTGAGGCTCCCAATAATGCTCCGTCCGTGCCGTAAATTATAAATGAATAAGGCGCGGTGAATTTTGGGGTGCACAATAGGATAATGGTGAGAAAAAAAATGGCGCATAAAAAAGAAACCGCCGCCGATTGTAAAATTTGTGTTTTGATTGGTTTAATATTTTTTTTCATTATGAAAAAATTTCTTTAAAGTAAAGCCTCATTACAGTAAGGTAGGGAGTACCTTACTGTAATGTATTACATTTCGGTCATTCCTTTACAAGGCATATTCACCGAAACCGTGCAGGTACGATTATACCCTAAATTTCCCTACTTCTGAGGCAAGGTTATCGATACTTTGCTTATTCTTTTGGGTTATTTCGTTTACTTCCTGTATCGCATTATTGATTTGTACCGCACCGGCTGCCATCTCATTCATACCATCGGTAATAATACGGGTCAAACCGTCGAGCTTGTGCATTTCCTCGGCTACCTGTTCTCCTCCGTTCAGCATTTCCTCCGATCTGCCTTGTACCTCGGTTGTTACGGTATTGATGTTTTTAATTGCAATCAGTACTTCCTTGCTGCCGTTTTCCTGCTCGTGCATTGCTTCCGTTAAACTGGCGCTCATCGTTTTTACCTGTTCAGACAAGTCGAAAATAGCATTGAATTTTTCTTCGGCAGTTTTGGAAGAAGCTGAAAGTGTTTCAATTTCACTGCCTAAGGTTTTAAGCGTCGCGGTTATGGTTTTACCTTGCGCAGAAGATTCTTCTGCTAGTTTTCTAATTTCGTCTGCAACAACTGCAAAACCCTTTCCGGTTTCTCCGGCATGAGCGGCTTCGATGGCGGCATTCATTGCAAGTAAATTCGTTTGGCTTGCGATATGCTGAATGACGCTTGAAGCTTCCATAAGACTGCCGGATTCTTCGGCTATTTTTTGTGTTACCGTATTTGACTGTACGACGGTTTCTTTTCCATCGGCTGTAGAGGTTGCAAGGCTTTTAATAACATCGTCGGTTTTTTCAAGCGTATCCGTAATCGAAGCTATGTTTGCAACCATCTGTTCTACGGAGGCAGAAGACTGAGCGACGCTTGCAGCCTGCGTTTCGATGCTTCCGTTTAACTGTTTAATCGTGCGGATAATTTGTTCAACGGTTGCGGCGGTTTCCGTAACGCTTGCGCTTTGCGTCAGTGCCTGCTGTTTAACTCCGTCTATGTTTGCGCTGATTTCGTTTACGGCGCTTGCGGTTTCGGTCATATTGGAAGCAAGTTCATCTCCTATCCCTTCCATTACGGTGCTATTTTCTCCAACCGACTTTATCGAATATCTGATTTTTTCAATCGTTTCGTTAAAATATTCCGACAAATCCGTTACCTCATCGTTTCCGTGTACCGGCAGCCGGACCGTTAAATCTCCTTCTCCTTGGGCAATATTTTTTAATGCGGTAACAACCGTTTGAACAGGCTTTACCATTTTGTATGCAATAAAATAAATGATGATAAGAGCCGAAAGCAATATTACAAGGCCTATGATAATCATGTCATTGCGCATATCTTCTACTGTTTTCATAAATTCTTCAACAGGTGCTTTTATTACTACCGTCCAATTTGTTGTTTTCATTGTTGAATAAGAAGCAATGTTTTCAATTTTGTTATACGTGTAATAACCGATGGAAGATTCCGATGATGAGAGGGCATTTTTTTCAAACGCCGCAAGAGACGCATATTGAGAATCAGCTTCCGCCCTTTTTTGGGAATTGCCTTGTTCTAAAACAATCTGTTCGTTTTTATGACCGATTACATTTCCCGTTAAGCCTAGAACATATGCCCCCCCGCTTGTGCCTACTATAATATCTTTTATATTATCGCATAAAAAAGTACCTTTGATATTTGCCGCCAAGATAGCCGTTACACTGCGGTTATCATCATAAATAGGTACGGCAAAAACAATGATAAATTGTCCGGCGTGCACTCTTGATGCCAACGGTTCGGAAACAAACTTTTTTCCGCTAAGAGCGGCTTTATACCATTCTCTGTCGCTTACCGAAAAAACTTCACCGTGTTGGGTGTGTCTGTTTCCCAATGTATCGGCGATGTTAAGTTCTAAAATAGTTTCGCCTTGAAACGATGCCTCTTTTTGAAGTATTGTCATTTTTTGTGCATACGGCATACTAGAATCTCTTAGCTGAGGCATCCTGGCTATGCCTTCCAAAAATTGGAAAAAGGCATTTACCTTTCCGTCTACGATTTCCGCTATATCGGAAGCCTTGTCTGTAAGATGGATTTCGACTTTTTCTGTAACGGCTTTGTGTGCCGTGCTTATTGCAAAAATTGCTTCAATAATTACGGATATTAAAATCAATAAACCGAAAATAAGAATTAATTTTTTACGGAGTGAAAAGCGTTTTTTCATTTTGAATTCCTCCATACATACAATTTTTGACAGGCGGGTAATGTTTTTACTTTTTCCATTTTTGTAATACTCCTTGCTAGGAAAAAAGTTATGGATTTTTCTGCCTAAAAAAACATAAAAGTCCTTTAAAAAAAGTATATACCTAATTTATATTTTCCACAAGATGATGATCACCTGTTCTATGAAATTAAATGTTTTTTAATAAATGAGGAGATTTATTTTATTGACTGTGTTAATAAATTTTAAAAATAAGCATCTATAAGATTATTATATAATTCTATAGGTTTCTTTTTTTGATAATATAATGATTACATACTTTATAAACTGACAGTATATACGGCAAAAGAAAACGGACAAACCGCAAAGGAATTTGTCCGTATAAAATAAGCATCCGCAGAAAATATCAATTTTCGAGGAATGCTTATTTTCCGCACTTTTGCAACACCAGTGAAAAAGTGCAATCAATAAGAGACGTTTGCCGAAAGACAAACTCGCTGTGTTTTTAAGCGGCATAACAACGCGCTTAAAATAAACCTCCGTTTTTTAAGCTGCCGTTTTTTCGGTTTAATCGGTGTTTCCTTATGTTCTTTCTGATAAAACTAAATTTAAATCGAGTGTTTTTTTGTTGCGTATAACTTTTATCCTTACAGTATCGCCCGGTTTTTTATCTTCCAGTACCGAATAATAATCGGTTAGACTTTTTATTTTTTCACCGGCGATTTCGGTTATAATGTCACCGCCTATATAAAAGACCGAGCTGTATCTGCCGTAGCCTGAACGGACGGCTTCCGTGCCTCCCTTTAAATCCGCTTTGGACGCATTGCTTCCCCGCTTTACCTGCGAAACAAGCAGCCCGTAGGAAACGGGAAGGTCGGCATACCGTGCAAGCTTACTGGAAATCTGAACCAGTTCCGCGTCGATCGAGCCGCGCAGCACTTTTCCGTATTTTAAAATATCGGCGACAACCCGCTTCGCCGTGTTTATGGGGACTGCAAAACCGACGCCTGCCGAGCTTCCGGATGTGGAATAAATCATAGTGTTTATGCCGATCATTCTGCCTTGCGTATCCAAAAGGGGGCCGCCTGAATTGCCTGGATTGATGGCCGTGTTCGTTTGAATCATATTTTTAATGATGATGTTTTTATCATTTTGAATAGGCCGGCCGAGCGCTGAAATAATCCCGTCGGTTAAAGTTCTTTCAAGGCCGAACGGATTTCCTATGGCCAAGACTCTTTGTCCTATTTTCAAATTGCCTGAATCGCCGAATTTGATTACGCTTAATTTCACATTTTTAAGCGGGTCGAATTTTAAAACTGCCAAATCGTTTTCCGAATCGATGCCGACGATTTTTGCCTCGTACTGGCTGCCGTCGGAAAGGGATACGAAAATTTTCGAAGCGTTGTCTATGACGTGGGTATTCGTTAAAACCAAGCCGCTTTCATCTATTATCGAACCGGAACCCGAACCGCCTTCAGTCGGAACCGGTTCCAAAAACCAGTTTACACCCATGACCTCTGTGGTAATATTTACAACGGCTTCGTTGGTGGTTTCGTAAACAAAGATGTTTTGACTCTCGCTTTGGCTGTATTTCGTATCCGAAGCGGCCGTTATAACGGGCTGATGCTGAACCGGCTCTTCGCTGTCGGCGCTTTCCTGAAAGACGGTATCCGTAACCGAAGCGGTATTTTCAGACGGCGTTTGTGTTTTGCCTGAATACGTTCCTAGAAAAAAACAACTTATTCCGGTTACAATACTGAAAATAACGGCAAGAAAAATTATTTGCCTTCTACTGTATAGTTTCATACTAAAAATCTCCTTGACCTTCAAATGAATAATTTTGTATTTTAGGGAACCTCTAAAAACTTTGGTTTTATAAGGTGTCCTTTATAAAGCTGCCGGCATTATGTACGGAAAAGCTTTGCAAAGATTGATAGGCTTGCCTATTAAAAAAAGGATAAAAAATCCGCACACTTCGATATTGGGCTTTTTCGTAAATCCGTTAAAATTTTTCCGTTGAACGGCAGATGCACAAAATTCAAGGCGGTGGCTATCTGTACCGCCCAAAACAAACCGTGCCTATAATTTATTAAAAATACGGTTTGTTAGTCAAGTGTAAGCAGATATTTGCCCAAGCTTTTTCGCATGACTACTTCCAAAACTTTGCACTTTGTGATATTATTCGATCATACACGGCGGGAATGCTTTGGAGGCAAAAATGATTAAGGCGGGAAATCTCGAATACGAAATTATCATAGGCTGCGAAATACACTGCCAGCTTTTAACCAAAACAAAGGCGTTTTGTGCTTGCGAAAACCGCTACGGCGGCATTCCCAACACGCGCGTGTGCCCGAGCTGTCTGGGGCTTCCCGGGGGACTTCCTTCCGTAAACCGCGAATACGTGGAGTTCGGCATTAAGGCCGGGCATGCACTCGGCTGCACCATAAATGCATTTTCCAAATTCGACCGCAAACACTATTTTTATCCCGACCTCGTAAAAGGCTATCAGATCACGCAGTTTTATACGCCCCTGTGCGAAAACGGCTGTATCGAAATAAACCTTGCCGATCAAAACCGTCCGCCCGAATTCAAAAAAGTCAGAATCGAACGGATTCATCTTGAAGAAGACGTCGGAAAGAGCCTGCACATCGAAGGCAGACACAGTTATATCGATTATAACCGATCGGGCGTTCCGCTTATCGAAATCGTTTCCAAACCCGATATGTCGGCACCCGAAGAAGCGGCCCGCTATATGCAGACCGTTCGCGAAATTTTAAAGTTTGTGGGCGTAACCGACGGGAACCTCGAAGAAGGGGCCATGCGCTGCGACGCAAACGTCAACCTCCGTATCATCGATAACGGAAAAGAATTTAGAACGCCCATTTCCGAAATCAAAAATATGAACTCGTTCAAAGCGATAAAAGATGCCTGCACCTACGAAGCAGCCCGCCAGCTTGACGAATATAACAGCGCCGACCGCATCGAATTTAAGCCCGGTTTTAAACGCACCATGGGCTGGGACGAACCTGCGGGCAAAACCGTTATTCAGCGCACAAAAACCATTGCCGAAGATTACCGCTTTATGCCCGAACCCGATTTAAAGGCCCTTAATTTGGACGGCGCCTTTATTAAAACCGTTTGCGCCTCCGTCGGCGAACTGCCTGAGGCAAAACGGCTCCGCTTTAAAAAGCAGTACGGGCTTTCCGAATTCGACGTGCAGACCCTGACCTCAGACAGAAATTTATGCGAATGGTTCGAAAAAGCCGCCTGCGAGGCCAAGGACGCAAAAAAAACGGCTAACTGGATTTTAGCCGAGGTGCTCGCCGTCTTAAACGGACAGAATATAACCTTGCACGATTTGAAATTTTCCCCGTCCCACATCGCCGAGCTGGTAAACAGTATCGAAGATGGCAAGATTACCGGCAAGCAGGCAAAAGAAGTTTTTGAACAGATGACCGAAAGCGGCCGCCGCCCTGCCGAGATTATTGCGGAAAAGGGTATGGAACAGGTAAGCGATGCCGCCTTTATTGCAAAAATCGTAGAAGAGGTTTTTGCCGAAAACGCCGCCGCCGTCGAGGATTTTAAAAACGGAAAAACGAATGTCGCAGGCTGGCTTATGGGGCAGGTTATGAAAAAGTCTAAAGGAAAGGCGAATCCTAAACAGGCGGCGGAGCTTGTCAATAAAAAGCTCGGTATCATATAGGTAACCTGATTTTCGTATTTTTGTTTATATTTCGCTTTTTTAATGGGCACGGCTCTTTTCAAGAGCCTTTAAGGAGATATTTATGCGGGTAATAATAAAAAAAGATTATGACGACTGCGCTTTATGGACTGCGAATTATATTTGCAATAGAATTTCGGACTTTAACCCCACCAAAGAAAACCCCTTTGTGCTGGGCCTTCCTACGGGGTCTACACCGATCGGTGTCTACAAGGAACTCATAAAAAAGAATAAAGCGGGCCTTGTTTCGTTTAAAAATGTGGTAACTTTTAATATGGACGAATACGTCGGTCTTCCGCCCGATCATCCGCAAAGCTATCATTATTTTATGATGGATACCTTTTTTAATCACATCGACATTGATTTAAAAAACGTGCATATTCTGGACGGAATGGCAAAGGACGTAAAAAAAGAATGCGAAAACTACGAAAAGGCGATAGCCTCTTACGGTAAAATTCACCTGTTTTTGGGCGGTATCGGAGCCGACGGCCACATCGCCTTTAACGAACCCGGCTCGTCCCTGTCTTCCCGCACCCGTGAAAAAACCTTAACCGACGACACTATTTTGATGAATTCCCGTTTTTTTGAAGGAAATGTAGATCTCGTGCCCAAAACGGCCTTAACCGTAGGTATAGGCACCATAACCGATTCACAAGAGGTTATCATTATGGCGACAGGCGCTTCTAAGGCGCGGGCCATTCATCATGCGATAGAAGAGGGGGTCAGCCACTTGTGGACGGTCAGTGCCTTGCAGCTTCACCCTAGGGCAATTATCGTTTGCGACGATCCTGCAACGGACGAACTTTTAGTAAAAACCGTCCGTTATTTTAAGGACATCGAAAACAAGGCAAAGTAAAAGATTTAACGCGGCCTGTCCCGATATATATGCCGGGGCAGGGCGGTTTACCGTAAGCGTCTTAAAACAGGCAATGCTTGACGGCTTTGAATTTTTGAAAGTGCGGTTATGAGTCTTTGAACCATACCGCACAATTGGTCCAAGCTATGAAAGGCTTTATTCCGCGAGGGGTTTAGGGTTATGCAGTTTATTTTAAGGAAGGCTTTATGCAGAAAAAAGATCAATATGTATTTCAAACGGTTTCGTTTTTTATTTTGCTTGCCGTAATGCTGGTTTTGGTCGGAAAGCTCTTTTTGCCGTATGCAAGCGTACTCTTATGGTCTGCTGTGATTTATATTCTGGTAAGCCCCTTATACAATAAAATCGTATCCAGTATGGACAGCACAAAAAAATGCTTTACGCTTAAAAAAAGATTATTGGCCGGTTTTTTTTCGCTTGCGACTGTACTGCTTGTTGCAGGAATCCTGTTCTTCGTAATCATAAAAATTTTCGGACAGGGAAAAATCCTCCTTCAAAATGTAACGTCTTTTTTGGAATCTGTAAGAACATCGGACAGCGGTAATGTAAAAAACGATATTGCAGACACGGTTCACCGGCTTTCGATGGGCACGGTCGACATTTCCAACTGGGATCTTGAAAAGCAGTTTTTAATGCTTCTTTCTAATTCGTCAAATAGAATTTTAGGCTATGCGACCAACTTTGCAAAAAATACGGGTGCCTTTATTTTGTCGCTGGCGTTTTTTGCCTTTTCCCTCTACTTTTTTTACATTGACGGCCCCTACCTTTTAAGTGTGCTGAAACGGGCGATCCCGATTAACTCAGATACCGCCACGGCGATATTTGCAAAAATTAAAGATATAACGACAAACCTTTTTAAAGGACTTTTTTTGGTTTCGTTTTATCAGTGTCTTGCATCGTTTATCATCTATCTTATATTCGGTGTTCAAAGCGCCCTGCTTTTGGCAATCCTCACCTTTTTCAGCTCGTTTTTACCGCTGGTCGGTTGCGGGCTTATTTGGCTGCCGGTGGGAATCGGTATGTGCTTTACCGACAGCGCCGCTAAAGGAATTGCTTTTTTGATTATTGCAGGCGGGGTTATCAGTTCCATAGATAATATTTTGCGCCCCTTCTTTTTAAAAGACCGCATAAAAATTCATCCGCTTTTGATTTTCTTTTCCATGCTCGGCGGCGTGAGAATGTTTGCCTTTGACGGCATTGTTTTAGGCCCGATGATTGTGATACTGTTTTTTACGATTTTGGATATGGCCTTGGAAGCAGAGGATAAGAAGGAAGGCGCCGGTCCGTCTGCCGACTTATCGGAAATAAATAGCGAAACAAATAACGGAGAGTGATGTATGATGAGTGAAAAAACCGTCTTGCCCGTCAAGGCCCTGTTTAACGAAAACGGCGATATAGAAACGCATAAGCGCAAAATGATAGGCGGAAACACGACAAACTTAAACGACTTTAACAATATGAAATATGCGTGGGCAAGCGATTGGTACCGTCAGGCTATGAACAATTTTTGGATCCCCGAAGAAATAAATATGAACGCCGATATTCAAGATTACAGAAAATTGCCGCCGCCTGAAAAAAACGCCTACGATAAAATTCTTTCTTTTTTGATTTTTTTAGACAGCATTCAAACCGCCAATCTTCCGAACGTGGGGCAGTATATAACGGCAAACGAGGTTAATCTCTGCCTTACCATACAGGCCTTTCAGGAGGCGGTTCATTCCCAAAGTTACAGCTATATGCTCGACACCATTTGTTCGCCCGACGAGCGGAGTAAAATTCTGTATCAGTGGCGGGATGATGAGCACCTTTTGCACAGAAATAAGTTCATAGGAAATTTATATAACGAGTTTCAAAACGATAAAAGCGTTTCGGCCTTTTTAAAGGTCTGCGTTGCAAACTATATTCTTGAAGGCGTGTATTTTTATTCAGGGTTTATGTTTTTTTACAATTTGGGACGGAACAACAAGATGCCCGGTTCCGTGCAGGAAATCCGCTACATTAACCGCGACGAAAATACCCACCTATGGCTGTTCCGCTCCATTATTCAGGAGCTGCAAAAAGAAGAACCGCAGCTTTTTACCGAAACCGCTATCGAAACTTTCCGTTTAATGATAAAAGAAGGCTGCGAGCAGGAAATTGCGTGGGGGCATTACGTTATAGGCAACGATATTCCGGGTCTTAACACACAGATGATAACGGACTATATTCAATATCTCGGTAATTTGAGGTGCGAAAACTTGGGCTTTAAACCCGTTTACGAAGGACATGCCGAAGAGCCCCCTTCAATGAACTGGGTAAGCCAATACAGCAATGCGAATCTGATAAAAACCGATTTTTTCGAGGCTAAGTCTACAGCGTACGCAAAGTCTTCCGCCTTAATCGACGATTTATAAAATTACCGTAACCGGCTTTTCCCGTTGAAAAGATAAAGCCTTATTAAGAGGTCAGTTTTTTTAAATTATTAAGAGAGTATAAAAGCTCTTTGCTTTGTTTACCGGGTTAAATAAAAATCTTCTGTATAAAACCTTGCCATATACGGCAAAACTGTGTATAATGTATACCAATGATATATAAACGTACCGATGGCAGTTATAAACGTTCTCGCAAAAAAAGTGCAAAAAGTTTTGTAAAAGCACTTGACATAAAGTATTGCATCGGGCAAACTTCGCAACTTCGCAACTTCGCAACTTCGCAACTTCGCAACTTCGCAACTTCGCAACCTAAATTATGCACAAATAAATTTACACCAAAACACACACAAATTTTCTCAATATATAACAAGCCTCAGGCAGGATGTATTCCCATACAATTTCATCCGAGGCCTTTTTTTAAAAGTAAGCCTGATTTAAAAACTTCAGTCTTAAAACAGGTTAGCATAAAATACAAAGTTCAAAACCGCAAGTGTTCTTGTGCAATTTTGAGCTTCGCGTTTTAGGATCGGCACCTAAAACGCCTTATAAAAAATGGGCAAATATTCTCTTAAAAAGGAGTAATTAGTTATGAAAAAGATTGTAAAGATTTTAACGCCTATTGCAGCAGCACTGGCAACTGCACTGTTTTTTGCAGGGTGCAAACAGTTTGTAGCAGATCCTGAAGAATTCTTAAGCTACTGGGCTGCAGAAGTTATCTCTGGGGCTTACAGCATCGATAAGCCGTCCCAAACGAATGCGGACGGGGCATTGTGCATACCGTCGGCAACCGATGTAACGGTTACGGTTAAACTTCACAATCCTAAAAACTTTACCCTTGTTATGCCCGCCTCCGCTACAGACGCGGGAAAGGTTATCAATTTTCCAGGTCTTTCGCCGCAGCCGGTATACGGTACGGACTATACCTTACGGCAAGCAGGCGACACGCTAAAGCTTGTGTATAAAGACACCTTTTTAAAAAAACATGAATGGAGCGCCCGCAACATCGGCCCCGAAATTACCTTTATTGCAGACGACGGCAGAGAATTCAGTCAGAAATTCAGTTTAAACTTGGAAGCGAATACGCCGCCGCCGGATATAGGGAATATAACGATAGCAAAAAAGCAAGTTGAAAGCAACTGGTATTACGCGTTGTGTTTTAAAGTTGATGGTATGAATACCACGATAGGCAGCCCATCGGTGCTTTTGCACAAGGATATCGGGGCTATTCACATACAAGAAGAAGGCGGCTCGGAAAAAATAATACCTCTTACCGTAAAGGATGACGGAACGGGGTTTAATATGCCTTCGACCCTGCCGGAAGGCCTTTTATCATCAGTTAATCCGGTATTTGATATGCCTCCTACGGGAAATTGGACTGTCTATATTAAAACGGGTACGGAACTGGCAGCAGCCGATGCTCTCCCCAAAAAATACAAGGTATGGCTGACCGACCAAAAAGGCCTTTCTTCGCCGAAAAAAGAGGCGGAAACCTTAGGCTGCATCCCTGACTTAAGCGACCCCACGAAGGCATGGAAGAATCTAAAAACAGCTGTTGCCAATGCCCACTCCGGCGGCCTTATAACCGTAACGGGTGAGGTAAAAGCGACAAATGATGATGGCAACTCAGACAAAATGATAGTCAACAAAAGTATTACCATAAGGGGAAGGAGCGGAGCCGTCCTTAATGCACAACTCGGTATGTCATCACCGCCGCTGAATGCACCTACTTCCCAATTCCGTATCTTCGAGGTAAGCGGGAATAATACGGAGCTTACGCTCGAAAACCTGACGCTCAAAAACGGCTTTTTGAATAGCACCTATAGCCTTGGCGGTGCCATGTACATTGATGAAATAAAAACATTGACGCTTACAAACTGTACTATTAATGCCTGTAAAGCATATACCGGAGGCGGCATATTTTTGAGCGGCGGGGTAAAAGCAATCCTTACAGGGTGTACCATTACAAACTGCGAAGCAACAGGTAGCTCTGGAGGGGCAATCGCTGCCGCTGAGCTTAATAATAGACATCCGGTTGTCTACATTAAAGGCAGTACCATCAAAGATAACACAGGGCATATAACAGGCGGTGCTATCGATATTTCAAAAGGAAGTTTGTATATCAACACGGATGAAAACGGTAACCCCGACTCTGCAAGTACTGAAACAACAATAGAAAACAATAAGGTTATAGCCTCGGGCAGCAGTGGCAACAGAGGCGGCGGCGGTATATGCTATTGGGATACAACAAACAAAACCTTGGCACTGAAAATACACAACACAAAGATCAAAAACTGTACGATCGAGGCTGCCGATACCATGGCGGACAAGGATGCAAGAGGAGCGGGCATTTACATCAACGGCGGCAAAACTGTGCTTTTGACGTTGGTAACACTGGATGACTGTAAGTTTACCGAAAACAGCGGCAAGACCTTAAGACAAAAACAAGGCGGAGGCATCTACATACGTAATTCGACTCTTACTCTAGGAGCCGATACTCATCCATGTACCATTACTCAATGCAAAGCCGAAGAGGGCGGCGGTATCTACTGCGAAGACAGTACGCTTACGATACAGAAAACTAAATTTGATGGTAACACTGCGATCTTCGGCAATCCAAGCGGTGCGGGGCTTTATATTCTAGCAAAAACTTCTGAGGTCAACCTCACGATAAATACGGGTACCGAATTTATAAACAACAATGTGAGTTTAATAGGTCAAGCTAACGGCGGCGGTATTTATCTAAAAGGCAATAGCCAAAAATCCGTAAAAACAACTATGAAAGGCGGTAAGTTTACATTAAATAGTGCCCAAAACGGCGGCGGTATATATATCGACCGGTATGCTGAGTTTGCCATGAAAGGCGGCGTATTGCAAGGCAACACAGCGTCAACAGGCAACGGCGGGCAAGGATGTGCAGTGTACATTAACACAAATGGTAAATTTGTCTGGGAAGGCGGTACCATTACGGGACATACGGCAGGTCATGTTATTGAAGGACCCGGCACATTTACAAATAATACTAACCCTCCTCAGACGGCAAACTGAAAACAAGTTCACATTAACGGTACCGAGCAGTGGGAAATAGGCGGTATATGCAACGAATTTTTGTAGCAAAACTCACGATGGGCGATTCTAGCGGCTAATGGCCATCATACCTGCCGGCCTTAAAGCCGGCACATGCTACATCGAAGTGCAGATGAAGCTTTCATGTTATCGTCCATCGCAGCAGTATATTTTCAATCTCCCTCCGTTTCATAATTTCTTCAAAAATTGCTTGCCGTGAAGGCAGCACCGGGGTTGTTGATTTTATCCGTAATATATAGTAATATACCGATAAAATGAAAAATAGCAGGTCGGCTATACTGAAAAGGCAAAATTCCATATTACAAAAACTGAACGAGCGGGAAATAATCCTTGTTGATGATATAGCAAAAGAATTAAAAGTTTCTCCATTGACGGTGCGGCGGGATTTCGACGAGTTGGCCTCAAAAGGGCTTGTTACGCGGTTTTTCGGCGGCATAAAATACTTAGACCGCAAGCTGCGCACCGACCCTGCTTCGGGTGAAAGCAGCGATCAGGAAATAAAAAAACGGCTGATTGCCCGCCGCGCCGCAGCCCTTGTAAACGAAGGCGACACCATTCTTATCAACAGCAGCACCACAGCCTTTTATATGTTCGAATTTCTTTCGGATATGAACATAACGGTTATTACCAACAATGCAAACGCTTTCAGACTGGCCGACGAGTCGCGGTTCGAACTTATTTTTACAGGCGGGCAAATAAACACTTTTAAGCATTCGATGGTCGGCACCTTTGCCCAAAATATGCTTAAAAACATACGGGCAAACAAATGCTTTATCGGAATAAGCGGCGTCAGCCCTTCGGGAGCCTTGAGTACGGCTGTTTTGCAGGAAACGACCGTAAACATCAGTATGATGAACAGGACAAACGAGGCCATAATCGTGCTGGCGGACAGCTCTAAAATCGGCATTCAGCATAACTTCGACATCGGCTCGCTCGATACAGTAAACAGCCTTGTAACCGATTCGGCTCTGACGGAAGAGCAGCTTTCGATGCTGAAAAAGTACAAGGCGGAAATTATCATCGCTGACAGCCGAGCGGTATAGGCTCAAGCGGTTCGTATTGGGTACTTGAATACGGGGCGGTTTCTTTTTTGCCCCCTTAAACGCGGTTTGTTTTTAAAAGCCCTGCGATCATTAAACCGGTTCGGAAACTTCAGTTTCAGAACCGGTTACCTTGAAATGCGATGTTCTAAATCGCACCTTAAAATGCAACAGTTGAACAAAGTGTGAACTTTGGAAACTGCTGCATTTATGCGCGGAACGCGCATACGTTAATAAGCGATGTTTGCGAAGCAAACTCGCCGTGTTTTTAAGCGGGTACCATTTGTACCGCTTAAAATAAACCTGCTATTTACACGATTTAGAACTCGTCGACCTGTTCGACAACGGAGTTACCGAACAGGTCTATTTTATGATCTTCCTCTCCGGTTAAAAAAAATCGCTTCTTTTTTGAATTTCTTTGCTTGACAAATGCACTGTTTAATCATATAATTATCATATAAAGAATAAAACGGCTTTATATAAGCATAAAATGTTAGTTTAAAGATAAGAGCGATAACAAAAGGAGCATAAAAAGAAGGGTATGAGTAAAATAGACGAAATAACGCGAGAATCGTGGATTTTGGAAACCTTTCCCGAATGGGGGACATGGCTTAACGAGGAAATCGAAAGCGAAAAAGTAGAAAAAAATTCCGTGGCAATGTGGTGGCTCGGCTGCGTGGGCATCTGGTTTAAAACGCCCGGCGGCTGTAATATCACGGTAGACCTGTGGAGCGGGAACGGAAAAAGAACACACGGCGACAATAAGATGAAGCCCGGCCATCAGATGGCAAATATGGCGGGAGTGCGCGCCTTGCAGCCTAACTTGCGGGCTATTCCCTTTGTAATCGATCCTTTTGCGGTAAAGCAGGTAGACGCCGTGCTTGCCACGCACTATCATCAGGATCACATGGATCCGAATTTTGCTTCACACGTCGTAAAAAGCGGTATGAAATCGGTTGACGAAAACGGCAAAGAACGCCCCGTCCCGTTTATCGGGCCCAAAAAGTCGGTCGAGTACTGGCTGAAATGGGGCGTACCTGCGGATCGCTGTATAACGGTAACACCGGGCGACCGCATAAAAATAAAGGATATTGAAATTCTCGTGCTCGATTCTTTTGATAGAACCTGCCTTGTTACCACGGACGATACGACCGAAAAGCGCGAGGAGCTCACCGGTATTTGCCCGACCGATATGGACGAAAAGGCGGTCAATTATCTGATTAAAACGCCCGGCGGCAATATTTATCATTCAGGCGACTCCCATTATTCGATTTATTTTGCAAAACACGGCAAGGATCACGAAATAGATGTGGCTTTCGGCGCATTCGGAGAAAACCCCGTGGGCATTGCCGACAAGATGACCTCCATCGATATTTTGCGTATGGCTGAGGCGCTTCGCTGTAAGGTCGTTATTCCCATTCATCACGATGTGTGGACGAATTTTATGGCCGACACAAACGAAATCAACGTATTGTACGATATGAAAAAATACAGACTGGATTATCGGTTTCACCCGTTTATCTGGGAAGTCGGCGGAAAATATGTATATCCGCAGGATAAGGATAAACGAATGTATCACCACAGGCGCGGTTTTGAAGACTGCTTTGAGCACCCGCAGAACATTCCGTTCCGTTCGCTGCTGTAAGGTGTAACGGGGTATGTGTATGAAAGCGGTAAAAAAGCCGATAGATTCGCTTACAAAATGCTATGCAGTCGCGCCCGTTTCCTTTAACGGACGGGATTATTTGGCCGTAGCCGCCGAAAAACAGGACGCCTGTAATCTGTACGGATTGGACGGGCATAAAGAAAGTACCGTTTGGGACGGCCCCGGCGGAACGATGAGCCTTGTGCAGGTGCCCGGTATCGACAGTTTTTTTGCAACGCAGCGGTTTTATTCCCCGAACGATTCGGAAGAAGCTGCAATCGTGTACGTAACGGCGGCACAAAAGACGAGTGCACAAGAGGCGAACGCGGGTTCAAAGGCTTGGAATATCCGCACACTGCTTCATCTTCCGTTTTTGCACCGCTTCGACATAATCGAGCGCGGCGGTGTACGGTATCTTTTTATGTGCACCATAAAATCTCATCACCGGCATAAGGACGACTGGTCTTCGCCCGGCAGGGTCTATGCAGGTATTTTGCCCGATACTTTCGAAACGGAAGATACGGGCGGCCATTCTTTCGGCATACGGGTCATAAAAGACGGCCTTACAAAAAATCACGGATATACGCGCGATGAGCACAACGGGGTGCAAACGGCAATCGTTTGTGCGGAAGAGGGGGTGTTCCGGTTTACGCCGCCTGAAAGGCCCGGTGGCGAATGGGGCATAGAACAGCTTTTGGACACGCCCGCCTCGGACGCAATCGCAGCCGATTTAAACGGCGACGGGAAAAAAGAGCTTTTGGTTATTTCACCTTTCCACGGAGACGATGTTTCTATTTATGAAGAAGCGGGCGGGTCTTATAAAAAGGTCTATGCGTATCCCGAACCTGCGGAATTTTCTCATGCGATAGAAAGGGCCTGCATTGCAGGTAAAGAGTACGTTTTTATCGGGCACCGCGGCGGGAAAAAACGGCTTTTGGCCTTTTACTACGACGAAAAAAAGAAGGGATACACTGCCGATATTCTCGACGAAGATGCGGGTGCCGCAAACGCCTGTTTTTTCCGAAAGGACGGAGCCTGTTTTTTGGCTGTAACGAACCGCGAAATAAACGAGGTTGCGTTATACGGATTGACAATCGATTAGCTGCCGAATTTTTAAGAAAGCACGGCGGCATTATATTATAATATGCGGCTTTACTGAAGCCGGATAGGGGGACGGTATGGATATTGTTATTTCGGTGTGGGCATTTTTTCAGAATAATATTCTGACCA
Organism: uncultured Treponema sp.; assembly: GCA_963547785.1. Taxonomy (GTDB): domain Bacteria; phylum Spirochaetota; class Spirochaetia; order Treponematales; family Treponemataceae; genus Treponema_B. The sequence continues at coordinate 19,055 of CAUUSH010000017.1, forward strand.
AGCCTGCGTTTTTTGTCGGTTTAATCGTTTTTTTGGGCTATTTGCTGCTCAGAAAACCGTTTTATGATGCGCTTGCGGGATTTATAAAAGCGACGGTCGGATATATGATCCTCAATGTCGCCGCCGGCGGTTTGGTCGGCAATTTCCGGCCGATACTGGCAGGCCTTGGAAAGCGCTTTAATCTGAATGCGGCGGTCATTGATCCGTATTTCGGACAGGCGGCAGCTCAGGCAGCTGTAGAAAATATCGGGCGCTCGTTTACGCTGATGGTACAGGTTCTGCTCGTTGCCTTTATCTGGAATTTGATACTGGTTATCGGACGCAGGCTTACCAAGGTCAGAACGGTGTTTATTACTGGCCACATCATGGTTCAGCAGTCTTCGACCGCCTTGTGGATCGTGCTTTTGTGTTTCCCTGCCTTAAAAGACCCGGGCGTCGTTGCAATGCTGGGGCTTTTACTCGGAACGTACTGGGCTGTTTCTTCCAATATGACCGTAGGACCGACACAGGAGCTGACAAACGGCGGCGGTTTTGCAATCGGACACCAGCAGATGTTCGGTATTTGGGCCGTGGACAAGATTGCGTCCAAAATGGGCTCGAAAGAGGGCAAAAAGCTGGAAGACCTCAAACTGCCCGGTTTTCTTTCCATCTTTAACGAAAATATCGTGGCGACGGCCATTTTGATGTCGCTGTTTTTCGGCGGAATCATCGCCATTTTGGGCCCCGATCTGATGCGCGAGCTGGATAAGGGCTTCGGTAAATCCCAAAATTTCGTGTTTTACATCATCGAAAAATCGTTTACCTTTGCCGTGTACCTGCAAATCCTACAGTTGGGCGTGCGGCTCTTTGTCGGCGAATTAACCGAATCGTTTCAGGGTATATCCGAAAAGCTCTTGCCCGGTTCTATGCCGGCCATCGACTGCGCGGCCTCTTACGGCTTCGGCCACCCGAATGCGGTAACGCTCGGCTTTTTGTTCGGCGCCTTGGGACAATTTATCGCCATTATCGGGCTTATCATCTTTAAAAGCCCCGTGTTTATCATCACCGGCTTCGTGCCCGTCTTTTTCGATAATGCAACCTTTGCGGTGTTTGCAAACAGGAAGGGCGGTATTAAAGCGGCCTTTGCCCTGCCGTTCGTTTCGGGACTTTTACAGGTCTTGGGCGGCGCCTTTGCGGCCTTTTATTTCGGGCTCGGACAATTCGGCGGCTGGCACGGCAATTTTGACTGGGATACGGTATGGCCTGCATTCGGCGTGCTGATGAATAATCTAAAATATGCGGGTGCGGCGCTGTGTATCGTCTTTTTACTGATAATTCCGCAGCTGCAATATTATTTCGGTAAATACAAAAAAGAGAAATACTTTAAGGTAGCGGAAGATTACGAGGCGGTCAAATAGGCAAAACCGGTAATCCTTTTAAAAACTTTTATAGGAGATGATATGATAAAGATGGTAGTGGCGTGCGGATCCGGTATGGGTTCCAGCCAGATAATCAAAATGAAGGTAAGCAAGGTGCTTAAAAAACTGAATATCGAGGCGGATATTCATCACACGAACATCGGCGAAGCAAAAAGTACCGCCGAAAACTACAAGGCCGTTATCTGCCCCGAAAACCTTGCGGATACCTTTGCTGCAGCCGAAAAAAAGGGCATACGCGTTATAGCCCTTAAAAATCTGTTGGACGAAAAAGAAATAGAAAACAAAATTATCGCTGCGGATATCGCTTCGTTAAAATAAGGGGCTATCTGTGCTCCGGCGGTACCGGACGCTTGAATATACAGGGTCAGTCCTGCTTACTGCATAAGGTAAGCCGGACTTACTGCATAGGGTAAGCCGGACTGACTGCATAGTGCCGGCAGAGCTTACAGGCATCGCATAAGGCGGTGCCTCGATTCAAAAAGGGGTGATGTATGGTTTTACAGGATTTTATAATAGAAAACAGCGCCTTTGCCTTAGGGCAGGAAGCGGCTGATTGGAAAGCGGCGGTAAAGCTCGGTACGGATTTACTGGTAAAGGCGGGGGCTGCGGAAGAGCGGTATTACGAGGCGATTTTAAAAATGACCGAAGAACTCGGCCCGTATTACGTTATAGCCCCCGGCATCGCAATGCCCCATACCCGGCCCGAAAACGGGGCAAAAAAAACAGGCTTTGCGCTCGTAACGCTTAAAAACCCCGTCAGTTTCGGCCATTCGGATAACGATCCGGTCGAAATCGTTTTGTGCATTTGCGCAAAAGACGCAAAGGATATGAACGAAAGCGTAATAGTGGAAGCCGTTACCCTTTTTGACGATGAAAAGGCTGTCGAACGTCTGAAAAAAGCGCAGTCTGTAGAGGATCTGCGGGCAGTTTTTGCGGACATCGAAGTGTTTGAATAAAAACGGCACGGAAAGTGCCGTTTAGAAGGCTGCCGTTTTGGGCGGTAGTAATAAAAAGGTGCGTATTTGCATACGGCTTTAAAAGTTATGGGGGAGAAGTATGAAAGAAACAACGATCACCGTTAAAAATCCGACCGGGCTGCACACAAGACCCGGTACCGAATTTGTTCAATTAGCAAAAAAGTTTGCCTCCGATATCCTGATAAAAAAAGGAGATAAGGAAGCAAACGGCAAGAGCCTTGTAAAGGTGATGAAAATAGGCATTTCCTGCGGAGACGAAATAACGCTTTCCGTTACGGGAGATGACGAGGCAGCCGCACTTGAAGCCTTGACCGGCTATATCGAAAATTTGACCGAATAAGTTTTTATAGGGGCTATATGGAAACGATATTGGGCATTACCGCTGCGGAAGGACTTGCCGCAGCAAAGGCTTTTATTTTACAAACCGATAAGTTTTCGGGGAACAGAACCGCCATTCAAAGCGGGCAAATCGCAGGCGAACTGGAAGCCCTGCAATCGGCCATTAAAAAGGCGGTAACGGAAATCGAAAAACTGCGGGACAAGGCATACGCGGAAAAGGCCTTGGAACAAAGCGATATTTTTAACGCCTATCTCGAAATCGTGCAGGACGAGGAATTGTTTTGCGATGTCGAACGGTGCGTAAAAACAAAACTCGTCAATCTCGAAACGGCGCTGATGGACGTGTGCAACGATTATGCTGCCGATATGGCCGCCCTCGATGACCCCTATATGCAAGCGCGCGCCGACGATTTTAGGCAAATCTTCAGAATTATTTTGGATATGCACACCGGCTCGGACAATACCGAACTGACCTTTACCGAAGACTTTATTCTCGTTGCGCGCGAAATCGGGCCGGCCGACACCGCCAAGATCGATAAACGGTTTTTAAAAGGAATTGTTGTAGAAACGGGCAGCCGAACCTCGCATGCTGCGATAATCTGCCGTGCCGCAGGGATTCCGATGCTGTCAGGTATCCGCTACTGTGCCTCAAACATAAAAACCGGTACGCCCCTCATCGTCGATGCGGTGGAAGGCCGGCTTATTTCCGCCCCCGATTCAAACACGCAGGCTGAATATGCCGAAAAAATAGCGGCTTTACAGGCCCGCGTGGAACGCATAAAAACGTTTAAAGACAAGCCCGGTCTTACCGCGGCGGGGACACCTATCGTCCTTATGGCAAATGCGGGCACCGTTGCCGAAATAGACGCCGTATTGGAAAACAATGCGGACGGAATCGGCTTATTCCGCACCGAATTTCTTTTTATGGAAAACCCGAACCGCATTCCCACGGAAGAAGAACAGTTTACGGCGTATAAAACCGTACTGACGAAAATGGGCAGCAAACCCGTCGTTTTCAGAACCCTCGACGCAGGCGGCGATAAAAACATCGCAGCCCTCGGCATTCCAAAAGAAGAAAACCCTTTTTTGGGCTGGCGGGCAATCCGCTACTGTTTAAAAACGCCAGAAGTTTTCCGCGTACAGCTGCGGGCGCTTTTGCGTGCAAGCGGGTACGGGAACTGCAAAATAATGATCCCGATGATAAGCGGGCAAAGCGAATTACTGCAAACAAAACGGCTTATCAACTCGGTATATGAAGAGCTTGAAGAACGGGACAAAAAGAGTATACGGCGCGTACCGCTCGGCATTATGGTCGAAACACCTGCCGCCGCTTTAATCGCCGATATCCTCGCAGGGCACGTAGACTTTTTCAGCTTGGGCACAAACGACCTGACACAGTACACCATCGCCGTAGACCGCGGCAACGAATACGTATCCGAACTCTACAACGAAATGCACCCGGCCGTGCTGACCCTAATCGAACGCACCGTGCAGGCGGCACACAAGGCCGGAATCGAGGTACACGTCTGCGGCGAAATGGCAGGCGATACCGGCTGTACCGAAGCCCTGTTAAAAGCGGGCTTGCGCGAACTGAGTATGAGCCCGAACCGAATTCCGTATATGAAAGAACACCTTTTAACCTTGAATATCTAAATACCGGCCTGATTTATCAATAGCCGGAGGAGCGCCCGTTTATCCTGCGGACGCTTCTCCTATCGATTATATGATGATATAATTTGTATGTAACGAATGGAGAGAATATGCTTGAAGCATTAAAAGAAGAAGTCTACAAGGCCAATATGGACCTGCAGCGCTGCCGTCTGGTTACCTTTACGTGGGGCAATGCCAGCGGCATAGACCGCGAAAAGGGGCTTTTTGTCATAAAGCCGTCGGGCGTACCCTACGAAGAACTGTCGCCCGGCCTGATGGTCGTTATGGACTTAAACGGTAACAGGGTCGAAGGAGAGCTTAACCCCTCTTCCGATATGAAAACTCACCTCGTTTTGTACAAGGCCTTTCAGAAAATAGGCGGGGTTGTGCACACACACAGCCCGTGGGCGACAAGCTGGGCGCAGGCAGGCCGCAGCATTCCCTGTTACGGCACCACGCATTCGGACTATTTTTACGGAAGCGTGCCCTGTCTCCGCACGCTTACCAAGGCCGAAATCGATGAAGACTACGAGTACAACACTGGCCGCATAATTGCCGAATATTTTAAAGACACGGAAAGATCGGGTTCCGGTGTTTCTGAAAACCTTGCCCAAACCGAACACTACCTTGCCGTGCCGTGCGCCCTGTGTAAAAATCACGGCCCGTTTACGTGGGGCAAAACCCCGCATGAGGCAGTCTATCACGCCGTCGTACTGGAAGAGGTCGCCAAGATGGCAGCCCGCACCGAAGCGATTAATGCAAAGGCGGCCGAGGCCCCGCAAATCCTTCAAGACAAACACTATTTGCGCAAGCACGGCAAAAACGCATATTACGGGCAAACAAAAAAACCGTAGATACCGCAAGCGTTCGAGCGGAAGACCCGAATGGAAAACACCCGACAAGGAACTTCTTATGGAAAAAAAATACACTTTGGGCTTATACGAAAAAGCGATGCCCGCAACTCTTTCATACACGGAAAAACTGTACACCGCAGATGAATGCGGCTTTGACTTTGTGGAGCTCAGCGTCGACGAAACCGACGAAAAACTGGCGCGGCTCGACTACACAAAGCAGGAAATAAAAGCCATAACCGATGCAATGAGCGAAACAGGTCTTTGTTTCCGCAGTATGTGTTTAAGCGCTCATCGAAAATATCCGTTCGGCAGCACGGATACGGCGGTACGGGAACGCAGTATGGAAATTATGAAAAAAGCCGTCCGTCTTGCCTCAGCACTAGGCATACGGATTATTCAACTAGCCGGCTACGACGTGTATTACGAAACGGGGTCGGACCAAACGCGCCGCCTATTTACCGAAAACCTAAAAAAAGCTGTTGAACATGCTGCCGCCGCCGGTATCTTACTGGGCTTTGAAACCATGGAAACGCCCTTTATGGACACGGTAGAAAAGGCGATGCATTTTGTGCACGAAATCGGCTCCCCGTATTTGGGCGTGTACCCTGATCTGGGCAATATAACCAATGCGGCGCTCTTGTACAAAAAGAAGGTAACCGGCGACCTTGAAACGGGGCGGGGGCATATCCTTGCAATGCACTTAAAAGAAACCGTGCCCGGCAAATACCGCGAAATTCCGTTTGGAACGGGGCACGTGGATTTTGCAGGCGGCATTAAAAAAGCGTGGGAGCTCGGCGTGCGGCGCTTTGTAACGGAAATGTGGTACACGGGTTCGGCTTCATGGAAAGACGATATAAAAAGAGCAAACGCCTTAATGAAAAGCTTTTTGGAAAAAATGTAGGCGCGCCGATGAACCGGTACAGATATTTTATCTACTTGTTTGAGCGGTAATCTGTTCCCGTTTGGTTTGACAGATGTAAGATGCGGAAAATTTTTATAGTTAGATAATAGACCTGTCTATAACTTCCGTTTGTCGAACGGGTTTAATACAGAATAAAACTACTTAAAAAAAAAGTAAAAAAAAAGATGAGAAAGAGTACTTGACAAAAATAGTAAAGGATGAGTAAAATTAGAGAAAATAGAGGAAGGCGGAGTACTGCAAAAAGAGCAGCGTGGTATTACAAGGAGAAGCTGAAGGATGAAAATAAGGTTGACAAGCGGCATAGTGTATGGGCAGGATAGCAGAATAAAACCGCGTTTAGGCTGCCGGATAGAATACAAGCGAAGTATAAAGTAAAGAGAAAAAGCGCATAAAGCCTTTTTTAATAAAAAGGTTTTGTGCGCTTTTTTTGTAAGGGGGAGAAAATGAAACGCGGCATCAGAATATGTATAAAAATATCTATAATAATAGTATTGGTAACGGGCTGCTCAAGTGTGTGGAGTAAAAAGTACAAAGACGATGCAGGCGTTATGTACGGGATGATCTATGATGGAAATGAAGAAGGGGTTCCTGCAGTAAGCGTAAAAGTGAACGGATGGCTAAAAGCCGTATCGGACGGGCAGGGGAGGTTTATCTTAAAATTTTTATATGCAGACATCAAGGATAAAAAAGAACAGAGGATAGAACTTGAGAAGGAAGGTTATGAGAAAGTAAAAGAAGTATTTTATTATGAGCCTATGAGCTTATTGCATATAAGGATGGAAAGCGGAGAAGATATATTAAAAGAAGCTGAAAGCTTGATAGATGAAAAAGAATATGGAAAGGCGGAGGAATTTATAGATAGGGCTGTAAAAATAGAAGAGTATCGGGATGAAGGTCTTTATTTAAAAGCAGTGATTAAATATAAAGAAGGAGATAAAGAGGAAGCTGCCGAGTTGTTGGAAAAACTAAAAGAAAAAGATAATGAGGGTGTAAGAGATTTTTTAAGAAAATTAAAATGATTAGGATTTTAAATAATGGAAAAAGAAAATGCTAAGAAGCAGTTAAAATCAAATATAAAATTTTCCGTTATACTCATAGTACTATTATGTTTAAATATTTATACGGTTTTTCAAATAAAAAAAAGCCAAGAAGAAGTAAAAAATATAACTAAATTGCTTGAGCATATAGAAAAAAATATAGTGGAAAGAATAGAGTACAATCGGGATGAAATAGGTGAGAAAATAGAGGTAAGTACGGGGAGTATATTAAAGGAAATAAAAGAGGCGGAAAGACTATTAAAACTGCAAGGGAAGGAAACGCAAGGAAAATTAAAAAACCTATTTTCAAGTCAAAAAAGAATAAATGAAAAGGATAAGAAAAAGGATGTAAGAGTGATATATGCGGAAGATGCGTTGGAAAAAAAGGAGGGTGAAGCATATAATTTACTAAAGAGGAAAAAATATGCGGCAGCATATAAAATATATAAAGAAATAAAAGAAAGTGATCCTGAAAGATTGACTGCGAGATATTACGGAGTATATAGCTTGTTTTATTCGAATGAGATGGATAAAGAAAATTATGATTATATATTGGAAGAAATAGAATACTTAAGAAAAAACGGAATGGAAGAAAGCAGTTTTAAAATAATAGAAAACTTTATAAAAAGAGAAAAGGCAATAAACGATGATTCGATGTAAGGTATTAGCAATATTATTTATGATAATTTTTATAAGGTTGGAAGGGGAACAAGTATATATAGCCCCTTTATTGAGTGTAGATGAAGGAGAGGAGAGCTATGAAACAGATACTAAATTGCAAGACGATATTTGTGAGAGCATAGAAGAACAAAAAGAATTTTTAGGAGTAGAAATAATAAAGACGGGAAAAAAGATAAAACAGGTAAGGTCATCATATGATGCGCTTAAATTATGCAGAGAAGAAAAAATAAAATATTTGATCTATGGCTGGATAAAGAAAAGTGAATACACATACGAAGGTGAATTAAGAATTTTTGACGGCGAGGGAAGGAAAAATATATTTACCGTGTATGAAAAAGACGGAGTAGATAATTATGAAAAATTTATAAAGAACATAAGTAAAAAAGTTCTGGAAAGTTTACATGAAATTTTTTATATTCCGAAACAGGAAGAAGCGGAGAAGTATAGCAAAATAAATGTAGGGCCTGATATTTGGTATTGGACATTTATGAATAAGAGTTGGGTAAAATACATGAGCGGAACAATTGGAATAGGAGGCAGTTTTGAGATAATACCTGATGACAGCGTGTTTTTTATAAAAACATATCCCGTTTATTTTTCGGTAGGATTATCTTTGGATTATAGATTGGCAGTAAACCGCAAAGAGGCGGTAAAAAGCTATTTAAATAATATAAATGCAGTAGGATATACAAATATGTACATAAACTTTTATGATATTCATAGGGTTTACGGCAAGGCAGGAGTTTTATACGCATTGGATATATTGCAGTATCAAGATAAATATTCGGACGGTAAAGTTAATACATCGGGAGCTGTTGGATTAATAATTGGTTTCGGCTATAAGTACTCGGTAAGTGAGAAGATAAAAATAATATTTGCAAACGAAGCTGAGTTTGTATTTTATAAAAAAGTAATGAGTAAATATCTAGGAAAGGTTGGAGTTGAGTTTGAAGTTTTTAAAAAGGAGTATAAAAGGAAATGAGAGAGAAAGTATTGAAATTACTTATAATAATTATTGTAATTTTTAATGGAGCGTGCGGAACTGGAGTATATGAGATAGTATCGAGAGATCAAAGAGATCCTGATAATTTTTATGTAAACGTAGATTCTTTTAGCGAAGAAAATGTAATAAAATGCATTTGGGAAGAAGATGAAAGGTGTGATAAATACATATTAATGCGAAGTGAGGATAAGAGCGTATTAAAGTTTAAAGAAGTGTACAATGGAGAAGGTACGGAATATGAGGATAGAGTATTAAAAGAAGATACAAGATATATCTATAGACTAGATAAGATTAGAGGTAAAAAAAGATTTTCAGGGAAAGTGCATTATATGGGTATATATAGTAAACAGGTAAAAGATGTATATGAACCTAACGATAAAAAAGAAAAGGCTGTATTATTGCAAAACGATAAACAAGGAAATGTATACTATTATAGATCGCATGAAGGAACCGTTTTAGAAGATGAGGATTGGTACAAGGTAAGAATCCCTGCAAAACGGAAGGGTAAGATAACAATAGTATACGATGCGGCTAATTTACCTTTTATAATAACAAAACCGTATAACGGCAGCAGTGAAAAGCCTGCAACTAATGCGGTTATCATAATAAAAAATGATACGGATGGAGAAAAAGAATTGAGCTTTAAAATATCGCTGGATAGAAACATAGTCGTAAGCGGTAGTGCAGGCGGAGAATGCTATCCGTATACGTTAAGGCTTTTATCAATAGAATAGGAAAGAAATAATGAAAAAGAAGGCCGTTTTATTTATTTTATTTTTCTTAGGATGTATGATATATGGACAAGAAGGAATTAAAAATATAAAGAGTGAAAAATATGAGTTAAAGTATATTGAAGTAAAAAAATTTATAGATGCATTGCCTGAAGAGCTGAAAAAAAATAAGATAAATGTATTGACTGACACAAACGGATTTATAATAAGAGGTAGTCAGGAAGAACAAAAAACAATAGAAGAATATATAAAGATATTGGATGTGGAAAAAGAAGAAAAAGCGGTGTTATTAAAGTATATATCTTCGGAAGAATTATTAAAACATCTTCCGCCTGCCGTAAATAAAGAAAGTATAGTAGTAACCGGAAATCCCAATTTAATATTTTTTAGAGGCAGTGATATAAAGAGGGAAAAGTTTTTAAAAGAAATGGAGCTGATAGATAAACCTGAGGCGCAGATACGGTATCAGCTATTGGTAGTGCAATATGAAAAAAGTGAAAACATAAATTGGGCAAAAAGTCTTGAAGTAAAAAAAAGTAAGGGAAAGCCTATGAGTGAGTTTTCAGGTATAATGAGTAATATATTTAATATAAACTTTGATATAGTCAGCAAATTCGGTTATCAATTTATAGCAAAACTTAATTTTGAATTAGCTGAAAATAAGGCAAGAGTTTTAGCGGATACAACATTAAACGGAATAACGGGAGAAGAAGTAAAATTTCAAAATACAAATACGTTTAGATACATAGATAAAACGTTTGATTCAAACGGTAAGCCCTTATATGGTTCTGTAAGAGAGATAACATCAGGGTTATTACTTAATATAAAAGGAAATGTATCGGGAGACGGAATGATAACTATGGAAGTAAACGCACAAGTATCGAAGCAGGGTTCAGGCGGAGTTACAAGCGGAGTATTACCTCCGACATCCGAAAAAATAGTAAGAACAAAGGTGAGAACGCCTTCCGGTAAGCCGATTATAATAGGCGGATTATTACAGGTTGAACAAAACTCAAGCGAAAAAAAGATTCCCGGTTTAGGAGACATACCGATAGCAGGCTTAGCTTTTAAAGATATAAACGGCTCTGAAACTGTAACTGAAATGGTCATCTACATAGTGCCGTACATACATCGAGAAAAAGAGAAAAGAACAGGTAAGAAAGAAAGGCTATTTAGGCTATATAAAAAATACATAGAAGGAGAAAATAAAGAATGAAAGAAATAAAGGCAGCACTACTAATAATATTAATAATTTTATTAACAGGTTGTATAAATGCGAATAATCCGATAAAACATGGAGAAAGCGGGATTTTTGAAGAAGGAAATGAGATTGAAGAAAATGAAGAAGAGGGAGGAACAAATGCATTTGAAGATAAGTTATTTAAAAAGGAAGGAGAAAAAATAATATTAAAAACAAACAATACAAAATATTGGGGAGTGAGGGGTTATACGTTATGGAAATTTTTAGGAGAAAAAATAGATAAAAGAGCCCCGAGTATAAAGGCGGTAAAAAAAGAAGGGGCGGGTGAAGCAGGATACGGATTAGTATGTTATAGTACAAAGAGTGAAGCGGGGCAAAAAAAATATAGGATGCTCGTGATTTTAATACATGTAGACGGCAAGTATTCTGTAGGCTATGTAATAGACGGCTTATACAAAGATATAGAGTGGAAAAGACAAAGTGAAAAGTTAAATAAAGGCTATGGTGTAGAAAACATCATCAGCGTAAGGAAGGAAGGGAAGAAAATAGAAGTATATTTTAACGATGAAAGTTATTCAAAAAATCCTGCATATACGATAAACGATTCAAGTGAATATCTACTTGGAGAAGGGGAAGCCGGGTTAATAGGAGTAGTATCAGCGAAGGATAAGTTTCCCGATGATTTTGTTTGGATAGAATACAAGGTAAAGTAAAGGTTAAAAGCGGTAAAGTAAATGAGAAAGATAGGGGAAGGAATAAAAGAAAAAGGCATTGCGGTAGTATTATTTGTCGTTTATATGGTAAGTAGTATAATTCCTTTAAACGTGTATGCAAAAGAGGCAAGCGGAGAGCGGATAAAAATAAATAACTCTATCTTATTGGTAAGCAAGGTAATAGGTAAAGAAGGGGGAGTTCTTGAAGGAGAGGGGGTGAGATTTGAAGTACCTAAAGGGGCATTAGAGAAAGAAGTTGAAATAAAGATAAGCCGGTTAATAAAAGTAGAAGAGGGGGAAGTAAAAAATGTAACGGCAGGGTTAGGCGGGTACAGGTTTGAGCCTTCAGGGATAAAATTTAAAAAAGAATGTTTAATAAAAATGGCATATGATGAGCGTATCGAAGAAGAATATGCGAAAGAGATATATACGTATTATTACAACAAAAGAAAGAAAGCATGGGAAGCGTTAAAAAGGAAGGGGGTAGATGTAGAGAAAAAAGTAATAGAGTCTTACACAAATCATTTTACGGATATGATAAACGGGACATTAAGCTTACCTGAATCGCCTGGCCCTGTAAACATAAACTTAAACAGCATAAAAGAACTAAAAGCTGCCGATGCGGTAGGGGGGATAGAAAGCATAGAAGGATTAAAGGGTTTAAGTGAAGGAAGTGCTTCGTTTAACATGAAACTGCAAGTGCCGAGCGGAGTAAGAGGGCTTACACCTGAGTTAGCGGCAAGCTACTCAAGCGGAAGCGGGTATGGAGTATTGGGCAAAGGCTTTACTTTAAGCGGAATAGAAAGCATAAGTATAGACACAAGATTAGGCTTACCTGAATATGACGGCAAAGACACGTATTTGATAAATGGGATAAAAGTAAGATATGAGGGAGGAGGATGGAAGGAAGAGAGAAAACAAAGTTATGCAGTGATAAAAAATGAGTGGGTAGAAAGGAAAGGAAGCGGAAACTATTTTGAGATAAGAGAGAAGGATGGAAGAGTAAAGATATATGGAAAGAGAAGATGGAGCGGAGGAAGCGAAGGGAGGAAATACATATATTACTTGGATGAGGTAAGGGACAGCTTTGGAAACGTAATAGAATATAACTATGAAAGAGAAAGAGAGGAAGAAGGAGAGGAAGTCATATTAAAGGAAATAGTGTATGGGAAAGAAAGAGAGAGGCGGATAAAGATAGAGTATGAGGGAAGAGAGGATGTAAGAGTAGAGGGAAGGGGAAAGTATTTAAAGAAGGAAAGTAAAAGAATAAGAGAGATAAAAACGGAAGTTAAAGGAGAGGAAGTAAAGACATATAAATTTAATTATAAAGAAAACGCATTTTTAGAAAGTTTATTAGAGAGTATAGAAGTGAGGGGAAGCGGAAGAGAAGAAGGAGTATACGCATATAGGTTTGAATATGAGGCTGCACAGAGCGAAGGGGATGGCGGAATAAAAGTATTTGGAGAGACGGAGAGATGGTATAAGGGAGAGGGGCTTTATGGAAAAAGTGCAGGAGCCATACAGGTAAAAAGCGGATATACAAGAGGGGCAAGCATAACGGCTTCAGGGGGTCTTGGCGTAGGAGATGTAAGCTGTCAATTTGACGGAAGAGTTACTGTAGGAGGGGCTGGCAGCTTATCAAATGGAGAGCGAAGCAGCGAACAAGAATTTATAGATATAAACGGGGATGGATTAATAGATGCGGTTACAAAAGAAAAGGAAGGGATAGGTGTAAGAAAAAACAATGGAAAAGGTTTTGAAAGTAAACAGCTATGGAAAGTAGATATGGGAGCGATGAACAGAGAGGGAAATGATAATGCAAGCGGCAGTGTTAACGTGTATGCGGGAGCTGGAAGTCCTAATAAGCTGATAAGTGTAGGGCTTGGATATTCGCATACATGGCAAAATAACTACACGAGATTAAAAAGCATTTTTTCGGATGTAAATGGAGACGGATATGTAGATATAGTAATAAGCGGGAAAGATTATTATTTAAAGAATAAAGGAGATAGGTTTGAAAGAGAAGCGTTTGATGGAGAGGGGGTAAGAGAAAGTGAGATAGAATTGAGCAAGGAGGAAAAAGAAGAATACAATAAAAGTTTTTATCAGCAAAACCCGTTTCGGGCGTGGAAAAGCCGGTATGGTGGAGAAGTAAAGATAGAAAGCGCTGCGGTTATGGATGAGGGAAATAAGGATAAAAAAGAGGTAGAAATAAAAATATACAATGGAGAAAAAGAAGTAAGAGCGGATAAAATATCTTATCAACAAAAGGATGTCATGCAGCAAGAGAGGGTAAAAGTAAAAGATGGAGGAAGTTTGTATTTTGTGCCGTATGCAGCGTGTGCAGAAGGTGGAGAGGTTATAAGGTGGAATATAAAGTTAAGATATGAAAAGATAAAACCGTTTAGCGATATAGAAAAAATGATGAGTTGGAGAATAAATAGAGAAGAGATAAGAGGGAATGAACAATTAAAGATATTGATGAAGGATGGTAGAGAAAAGGAGCGGTGGGAAAGGATAATAGAAGAAGGAAGGGAAAGTGCAGGGGGAAAAAAGAAAGCGGTGTTTGAGTATATGATGAGAAGAAGGAACTTCATACCGCTTGTGATAAGCAAGGAAGGGATGGAAGGTCTTATAGGTATTATAAGTAAGGAAGGTGAGAAAAGAAGTAATGAAATAAAAGAAATAATAAGTAATTTATATATATATGAGATAGCAAATGAAAGGTATGTTATAAATGATAAAAGAGTAAGGATGAGCAAGGTATATGAAAGAGAAGGGGAGTATGAAGATAAAGAAAAGAGATTGATGGAAGTTTTAAGAGGAGTAACGGATGAACAATTATATGAGATAGTAAGGTATAGACATAAATATATAATAGGATTTGATGAAAAGAAAATATTTTCAAAAGGGACGGTGTTTAATGGAGAAGAGTTTAAGAGTAAAGAAATAATAAAGGAAAAAGAGGCAGGGGTAGGCAAGATAGGTTATATAAATGTGGAAGGGGATATATATGTAGATAGAATAAACGGCAATGATGTAATATTAAAGGGAGAGGATGTATATTTAGGCAGGGAAAGACTTGAAAGGGCTAAGGTAGAAGATTCATATAGGGAAAAAAAGATACGGTTTAAGATAAGTGGAAAGGGAAGTTACATAGAGTATATACTTGATAATTATGAGCCTAAAAGTTTAAGGTTAAAAAAAGATGAGGTAGAAAAGATATTTGAAAAGAAAGGATTGGATAGGATTTACAATGTAAATAACAAGGAATGGAGAAAAATAAACGGTGAAGTTTATGAAAAGTTATTAAGTGCGGCAAAGAGAGGATTTGGAGAAGAGGGAAAGGAGAGAGTATCTGAAAATTATTTACCGAAAGATAGCGGTTATATTTTAAGGAATGGAATAGATACAAAAGAGAAAGAAACATTAAATAAGATAATAAGGGAATATGGAATAGATGTATTAGCAAAAGATGAAGGATATAGATATAATGACGGCAAAGGAATATATGAGCAAAGCCTTAAAGAGTATAGAAACTTATTAGGGAAAGAAGAACTTGAAGAGCTGTTTGAAGAAAATGAGATAGAATATAAAAAGCAGTTATTGATGTATGAAAATATAAAAGATAAGGCAAAGAAAAGTTTGATGGGAAGGTATGGCAGGATAAGGAGGAGCATTGTATATGGACAAGAAGATGAATATGAAGTAAAAGATAATAGTATAACAGTTTATGTATTTGAAGGGTCTGAAAGATTAGGATATGTAAGGATAAATATAGAACAGTGGGACAGCGGAAAAGATTATTCAAATGAAGATAAAAAGAATAGAGTGTTCAGTTATGATAAGATAGAAGAGAAGGAAGTAACCGTTGGAGTAGAAGTAAAGGATGGAAAAGTTATAGAGCAAAAAAAGAGAGAAAAGGTAAAAACGAGTGAAATGGCAAGAGTAAAAGAAAGGCTTTCAGGAGGTGTAAAGCAGTGGTTTTATGGAGTGTGGATAAAAGATCAGGGTATGGCAGGCAATGAGTTTAATGGGAATAGTATAGAAGCAAATATGGATGAGGAAAAAGGAGATGCTGTAAATAAAAGCATAGAGGGTATAAAAAAGAATAAAAAGGATATCTTAAATAATATAGAGAAAGCAAAAGAACAAGAGATGCTCTATTATCCTCTAAAAGCAAATAATAAAACAATATTTAAGGATGTGAAAGAAATAGTAAAGGAAGAAAAAGAGAGTGGGAAGGAAATAGATGAAAGTTTTTACATAGGCAATATATCAAAGGTTCTTTCTGATGATGGAGAAGTTATATATAAATATTTTCCATATATAAAAGCTGATGAAATATACATAAATAGAGCCGGCGGGCAAATGTATTATAATTTACCTGGTATAAAAAAGGAAAGGAAAGCTGCGGCATCAGAAATAGGCATACTAGGAAGATCTGAGAATAAGAGTGAAGAAGATGCGGTTAGCATATCTGTGGACGGTGGAGTAGTAAAATCAGAGGTAGATATAAAATCCTTAGTGGAAAAGTTGAAAATAAATGAGGATATTGCAAATATAAAAGACGTGAGTGAGTTATCCGGTCATGTAAATTATAGTGTTAGTAAAGGAGAATCTAAGGTAAGTGTAATATTTGAAGATGTAAATGGAGATGGGAAAGCTGATTTGGTAATGAAAGTAAAAGGAGAAATATATGTAAGAGAGGGAAGCGGAAAA
Source organism: uncultured Treponema sp. (assembly GCA_963547785.1). GTDB lineage: Bacteria > Spirochaetota > Spirochaetia > Treponematales > Treponemataceae > Treponema_B. The sequence continues at coordinate 35,303 of CAUUSH010000017.1, forward strand.
GGATTTAAAAGAGGGTATAAGATAAGTGGAATAAATGAAATTAGTAGTGGGAAAGATGAAGTACATACGGTAGGAGGAAGTCTTAGCGGTTCTGGAGTTAGCCAAAAAACCTACGATTCTAGAGGAAGGTTAAAAAGCTCAACAGCAAATCAAGGAGGAGAAGGAGGAGGTGGAACAGCGCATTCGTTTGGAGATAGTAGTGAAGAGCGTAGCTTTTTTGATATAAACGCAGACGGACTACCCGACAGTGTAACATCAAAAGGGTCTGCATTAAATTGCGGAGATAGGTTTGAAAAGGTAAATATATTTAAAGTAGAATTAGGAAAGAGTAAAACGTATAGTGTAACAACTTCATTAAATATATCTGGCGGAGGAAAATCTGATAGCGTAAATTCTGGCAAGACAACAGATGTGGTATCCGTAAATGCCGGTGCAGGATTATCATTTTCAGGAACGGTAAATAAGACAGAAAGAAGGTTTATTCATATAAGAGATGGTTTATCTGATATAATAGAAGCAGACGGTCAAAAAGATAAGGCCAAGATAATAGTAAATAAGGGAAGTTCTTTTTCATCTAAAAAAATAGCCATAAAATTACCTAAATGGGATATTGATCATCTGAATAATGCAAATTTATTTTTTGTATCTGACGGTAATGTAGGAATTGCATTTTTAAAAAACATACCTATATTAGGAGATAAGTTATCTGAAGAGAATGTAGAACCGTTTTTTAGAGACGGGTTATCGGTAAACCCCTCAAGTCCCTACTTACTTGCAAATATAAATACAATAGGAGTTTCATCAGGTTCTTCAGTGTCTGCAAATGGAAGCGCCGGTGTAAGCGGTAATATAAAGATTCCTCTTACCGGAGTTGGGTTAAATGTTTCATTTGCAGGAGGCAGCTCTTTAAACGCGGCGGGAAATATAAACGGCGTAAGCGTATCAATGCTGGATATGGATGGGGACGGATTGGCTGACAGGGTATTAAGAATACCTGGCCGTAACGGAGCCGTATACGTCCAGCGCAACCTTTTAGGAAAGGTAGGCTTACTTAAAAAAATAAAATTACCCCAAGGCGGAAGCTATGAATTAAAATACAAAAGAGAAGGAAACACCGCAGCACTTCCCCAATGTAAATACGTATTAAGCGAGGTAACTGCAAGGTCGGGTCTAAAAACTAAAACAGGCAATGAACAAGCATACACCACCTATTACACTTACGAGGACGGTTATTATAACAGAATAGAAAAAGAATTCTACGGCTTTAAAACGGTAAGAAGTAAAAACGCCGTAGGCACGGTAACAGAAACCGAATATTATATCGACTCTTACTATCGCAAAGGTATGGTAAAACGAGAAATAATAAAAAACGGAAACAGAACCTACTCAATAAAAGAATATGAGGTAGACACAACTCCGCATGCGAGAATAAAAAAAGAAACTACTACTATACGAGAAAATTACAACGAAATAAAAACGGAAAGCGAATACGACTATGATAGGTACGGCAACGTTACAAAACTCTATGACAAGGGAGACGTAACAAACACAAACGACGACATCATAGCAGAAATAACATACTGGAAAGGCGGAAACGAAGGAGTATACTTTAAAGCACACCCTGAAAAAATACAAGTCCTACACGGAAAGACGGGAACGCTCTTACGCAAAAGAGAAGGAGTATACGACAGTAGAACCGGTGCTCTAACCGAACTAAAACAATACACATCCAATTCTTCATACCTTGTACACCGCATAGAATGGACGGATGAAGGAAACATAAAAACAATAATTACCCCTACAGGAAAGCGAAGTGAATACAAATACCTTGACGGCATCTACCCGATTGAAATAAAAGAGATAAGCGCAAAAGGGGAAGCGCCTTACACAAGCGAAATAGAATGGGACAGCGTCTTAGGCGTCAAACTAAAAGAAACAGATGCCGCAAACAACACCATGAGTTATAAATATGACAACTTTGGGCGAGTAACCGAGGTGAGAAGTCCCTACGACACAGACGAAACGCCTTATGCACGATACGAATATCACACACCGGCCGATTCCTTTTGGTACACCGTAACCGAAAACAAAATAAGCACCGAAGCAAAAGACAGCGCCGTTATGAAAACAGTTGTGATTCATGACGGGCTGGGAAGAATAAGCTACACAGCCAAAGAAGGAGAAGTGTATATCGACGGAACGAACGACCAAACCCAAACGGGCTGGAACATCTCAAGTGCAATATACTACGACAAGGCAGGACGCAAGACTGAAGAAGGAATGCCATTCTTTTACGGAGGGAACTTAGAACAAGAACTGGTAAATAAAAACTCTTATGAAGCCCTTGAAGCGTTTTATGAATTAAATAATTTTACAACGATAAGAAACGGAACAAAATACGAATATGACGATATTGACCGAAATATCCTAACCACGCTTCCAGATGGCCACACACAAAAAACGGAATACTCGATAGATTCTTCGCTTCAAATAACAAAAGCAATAGACCCATTGGAAAATGTAAGCATAAGTAAAAAAGATGCACGTGGAAATATAAAAGAAGTAGAGAGGCTTGATAAAAACAATATCCTCCTTACAAAGGCAAAATACGAATACTCTGTGTTAGGAGAAATGCTGCGAGCATACGACGCAAAGGATAATCTTTTATCGGTAACGTATGACCTACTTGGAAGAAGAACGGCGCTTGAAAGCAAGGACACCGGCAAAAAAGAATGGATATACGACGATAAAGGACGGCTTTACGCAGAAACGGATTCGGTATTAAAAAACAAAGCTGCCGAAATACGGTACGAATACGACGGCTTTGACCGCATAGTAAAGACAGACTATCCTTTTAGCCAAGACATAGAATATAAATATGGAGCGCCGGGACAAAAAGGAGCGGGGCAAATAGTCTACAAAAAAGATGAAACGGGAGAAACGCATTACAAGTACGGTGAATTAAACGAGATAATAAAAGAGAGTAGAACAATCAACCGCTACGGAGCGGGAACTAATCCTGAAACTGCAAGCTTTGAATACCGCTCGGACTATCTTGGGCGAATGCAAAGTATGAAATACCCTGACGGAGAAACCATAACCTACACCTACGATAAAGGCGGACAGCTAAAGGGCGTAAGCGGAGAAAAAACTACAAACAAGGGTAGCATAAAATATTATTATGTCGACAAAATACTGTATGACGAACACGCACAAAGGGTATATATAAAATACGGAAACGGCATAGAAACAAGATACAAGTATGATGAAAAAAGAAGATGGCTTGACTCGATAGAAACAAAGAATAACCAAACCCAAGACGTCTTCCAAAAAATAAAGTACTCGTTTGACCCTGTAGGAAATGTATTAGGCTATGCAAATGACGCAACTACCTACGAAACACAACAAACATATTCTTACGACAACTTGTACCAACTGATAAGCGTAGAAGGAACAAGCAACCAATACAAGGGTAAAAAGAGCTTCGGTATGACACCGGTAAGTGTTGCAAAGTATAAACAAACATTCAGCTTTGACGCCATAGGCAACATGAAAGAAAAATTAAGTACCACAAACATACCCGGCTCTCAAGGAAACTCTTATCCAAAAGCAGAGCTTGACTATAACCTCGACTACGAATATGATCCGGCATATGCTCATCGTTTAATAAGAGCCGGAACTAGATACTATCGATACGATGCCAACGGTAACATAACGGCAGAAAAAGACGGACCATTCACAGATGAAGAAGAGTTTGCATTTACATACTCATACTTTGAAAATGAAGACGTCTACGGCACCGACTACGGCTTCGGCCTTGACGCCCCAAAAGAAACCGAGCAGGCAAACCCGCAAGACCTCTTTGCCTATAGAAGAAATTATACTTGGAACGAGCGTAACCTTTTAACCAAATCAAGCGACCGAAACTTTACCGTACACTACCGTTATGGAGACGACGGCCAAAGAGCCTTAAAATACACTGACGAGGGAAGAAGTGAAACGCTATACTTTAACAACTTTTTCACGATACATATACCCACGCAAGACCAAAATAACCCGCAAGGACTAAGGGTGCATAAGCATATCTTTGTGGGAAATTCAAGATTAGTAACAGCAATGACACACACGGATAACCACGGCGATAACGAAGAACAAAAGGCGAAACGGTATTACTATCATTCAGACCACCTTGGAAGTGCACAGTTCGTAACCGACTGGAAAGGCAGACAGTACGAGCATATAGAATACACACCCTACGGCGAGTTGTGGATTGAAGAGGTCGCTGCAGGCCTCGACAAACTGCCCTTTAGGTTTACTGGGAAAGAGCTGGATGAAGAGACGGGGCTGTACTATTATGGGGCCAGATACCTTGACCCGAAGTATTCAAGGTGGTTGAGCGGGGATCCAGCGCTGAATGATTACATACCAAAAGCACCTATTGACGATGATGCTAAGAAACATAATGAAAACTTACCCGGAATGGGTGGGGTGTTTAATACCGTAAATCTTCACGTTTACCACTACGCAGGCAATAATCCGATTAAGTATACCGATCCGGATGGAAGGTCAAGTAACTATCAAGACTATAAAGGCTTTTTTACTCCAGAGGAGCGTTCAAAATATACTAAATTAAGAATTCTTCCTATTACAGTTGCTCTTACAGCTAACGAAGCGTATAAGACAGCAAATAAAATAGGTGATAAAAAAGGATGGAATAAAGCTGAAGTGCATCAAGGACGAACAGATGCTTTTCGGCATGCGTATTGGAGTGCTATTTTGGCAAAAAAAATAGGTCCGGATAAGGCAGAAGCGGTAACTTCATTACATGAAAGAGAACATGAGAATTCTGAGCTGGAAAATTACATGGATATTAATAATAATAATGTCGGGATAGATATAATTAGAAAAAATCCGAAAATATCTAAAAAAAGGCTTATTGAAATGATAATTGATAAGATAGAAAAAGGTTCTGATATTATATATTTTAAAGATTACGATAAGGGATCCGATGCTTCCGAATTCACTAATGGAGCGCAAGAAACAATGAAAAAGGATAATACAAAAAATGAATTTTAGAATAAAGGCTGTATATGTTTTAGTTTGTTGTGTGCTTTTATCGGCATGCGAAGTCGACGAAAAAATTGATGAATATTGCTTTGATGATGGCGTATGTTTTTATATTTTTAAAAAAAACGATAAAATTTATTTTGCTACTGTTAAAGGTAGAAAATATTATGATATTCAAAGGCCCATATTGGAAACCGAAATTATAGAAAAAGATACGCGCTATGCGACTGCCAAAATATTGAAAGTTGAAGATTACGAAATAGATCATTTTATTGAAGAGCTTAAATACCGTTATCTGTTGGTTATTGAATGTTCATATGTCCCCGTTGCAGAAAAAAACAATAAACTTTCAAATATCAAACTGCCGGTTTTGGTTGGTAAAACTTATCATACCATAAAAATAGATTATGAAGGATATCTGGTAAATATAAATGAATTTTAGAATAAAGGTCGTATATGTTTTGATTTGCTGTGTTCTTTTATCGGCATGCGAAGTCGACGAAAAAATTGATGAATATTGCTTTGATGATGGCGTATGTTTTTATATTTTTAAAAAAAACGATAAAATTTATTTTGCTACTGTTAAAGGTAGAAAATATTATGATATTCAAAGGCCCATATTGGAAACCGAAATTATAGAAAAAGATACGCGCTATGCGACTGCCAAAATATTGAAAGTTGAAGATTACGAAATAGATCATTTTATTGAAGAGCTTAAATACCGTTATCTGTTGGTTATTGAATGTTCATATGTCCCCGTTGCAGAAAAAAACAATAAACTTTCAAATATCAAACTGCCGGTTTTGGTTGGTAAAACTTATCATACCATAAAAATAGATTATGAAGGATATCTGGTAAATATAAATGAATTTTAGAATAAAGGTCGTATATGTTTTGATTTGCTGTGTTCTTTTATTGGCATGCGAAGTCGGCCAAAAAATTGATGAGTATAATATGGGTAACGATGTCTTTTTTTATGTAGTAAAAAAAGATAATAAAATTTATCTTGCTACGGTTAAAGATAACAGATATTATGATGTTGAGCAGATATTGTTAGTAGAAAAAATATGGGAAAAATCTAGTATATATGAGACGGCTAAAATATTGGAATTTAAAGAATATGGAAACAAGTATTATAGGTCGGTAATTGAATGTTTAGTTTATGATAAAAATGCAACGGATAGAAAGTATTCTACCCATATATTGGAAGTTTTTATAGAAAGAAAAACATATGATATAAAAATAAATTTTGATATCTACAATTGGATACAGTTTTTTTAATACTATCTTTCTGATTTTGCAGGGATATATATTATTGCCTCGTGTATTGGAGGCCTGATATATGTGAATATGATATATTTGTAACAATTAATACGGCTTTTATAATAAAGACGAGGATTATGAAAACAAAACTTTGCATTTATTCACAACCCAACTATCTCACTTCTCGGACAGCGATTGGAAGGGAGCAAAAGCAATTTATCAAAATTGCTTTTGCTGTACATCTTTCCGCAGTAATTTCTGCGGAAAGATACCGAAGCGATAGCGAAGCCCTGAAAAGCGCGGTGCTGCATTTTGTTTTCTTCATGATAATAATAAACAAAATGCAGCAGTCCGTCGCTCAAAGCTGCTTAAAAAACAACTTATCGGAGGTTTTTCCGCTTACGGTAGGAAGCGGAAAAACAATGGCTTTTGAAAATAGGCGAGGTAAGGACCAGGAGTTAGGCAAAAAAGTACCGCAGGCGTATCGGGTATACGTCGAGGACACTTTTTTGCCGTGCGACGCAGTAATTGCCCGCATATTTTCAAAAGATGACGAACACGCGCAAAGAGTCTACATAAAATACGGAAACGGCGTAGAAACACGGTACAAATATGACGAGAAAAGAAGATGGCTCGATACAATAGAAACTAAAAACGTACAGACCCAAGACATTTTTCAAAAGATAAAATATAATTTTGATGCGGTCGGAAACGTATTAGGTTATAATAACGACGCAAGCACGTATGAAACAAGTCAGAGTTACACATACGACAACCTTTATCAGCTGATAAGCGTAGAAGGAACGAGCAACCAATACAAGGGTAAAAAAAGCTTCGGTATGACACCGATAAGTATTGCAAAATATAAACAAACCTTCAGCTTTGACGCTATAGGCAACATGAAAGAAAAATTAAGTACTACAAACATACCCGGCTCTCAAGGAAACTCGTATCCAAAAGCTGAACTTGACTATAACTTGAATTACGAATACGACCCGGCTTATGCTCATCGGCTAATCCATGCAGGCACCCGATACTATCGCTACGACGCCAACGGCAACATCACTGCCGAAAAAGACGGACCATTTACGGATGAAGAAGAGTTTACTTTTACCTACTCATATTTTGAAAATGAAGACGTCTACGGCACCGACTACGGCTTCGGCCTTGACGCCCCAA
>CAUUSH010000018.1:0-41558 GCA_963547785.1 uncultured Treponema sp.
AAAAGATTGTCGTAAACCGCCAGCTTGCCGTTGCAAACGCCTTTGAAGAGCTTTTACAGGAACGTTTTTTCCGCCTGCACAGGGTGCTCCGCCGCTTTTACGACACGCACGGTTATCCCGTTTCGCGTATCATCACGACCAAGCTCCGCGCAGACATCGTCTACATTCTGATGAAACCCGCCGAATGGCTTTTTACATGTGCGCTCTATCTTTTATGCACGGACCCCGAACAGCGGATACGAAGGCAGTACGCGGGAGAATAACAGTCCGGCTGCGGTGTCTCCTTCTACCGCCTTGAGTTGACAGCGGAATAAACCCGGATATAATGTATTCGTAAAACAAATACCGGCAATATATTACAAATGCCGCTGTATTCTTTTAAAATGCTGAACACGCTGAAAGACGGGAATACCGCCTGAAGTTTTTAACTGTACAACAGCGGATAACGGAGAAGAAAAAATGAAAAAAGGTGTTTTGATTATTGCGTTTGTGCTCTTGTGTACGGCAAGCGTGTTATGTGAAGATGATAGGCGGCGCTATCTGTTTGGCGAAGATTACCGGAAGATAACGGAGATTTCAAAAGATTCCGTAAAACTGCTTCGCGACAATGCCGATGAGCTTCGAAAACTGGCAAAAGAAAAACATGGATATTTTGAAAACGGTATAAAAGAACCGAAGTTCTTTAAGGAGCAGCACGGCTCGGCTGAATTCTATCGCGCCATTTTTGAAATTGAAAATCCTTATGGAAGACACGCCGCTTTTTATGGCGAAGACCTGCAATTCTTTCTTTTGGCTCATAAGGGCACACTGTTTATTTTGAATGCCGATTATCTGGTGGAAGGGCAGTCGGGCGACGGAACCGTTCATTCGTCAGATGAAGTCATCTATTCAAATACGCACGTGGTAAAACGCGGGGCTTCCTACGACATCATCGAACATCATACGAAAACACGGCAAGACGTTTACATTGATCCCGAAGGCGGCAGCGATATGAAAATTGAAGATTCCGGAGGCGGAAAAGCAGCCGTGTACGCACTTGAGGAGGTCATAAATGCGGCCGAAAGCAAGGCGGACAAAACCGGCTCTCTCGTTGCCTTGAGCATAGAGCCGTACCGGACCATTTCTTACGGGAAAACGCTCATCGATAAAACGAGTCCCTTTATGTACACGATTCAAAATGCGTTTGACGGCAATCCCGACACAAGCTATGTGGAGGACTCAGGCGATAACGGCATTTCAATTACGATATATCGGCGAAATGCAAAAAAGGCTTTTTTTAAGCTGCCGAGCTGGAAAACGGTAAAGGTCGGCCTAATAAACGGGTATGCAAAAAACGAACAACTGTACAAGGCGAATAACCGGATAAAAACGCTCGCAATCAACGGCAAACTCTTTGACGTGCCCGATACGTTTTCACGGGAGTTCCGTTTTTTTGACGTACCGGCGGAAAACGGCATTTCAATTTCTTCGGCGGCGCTGTACACCGGAGGCGTCTATACGGATACGTGCATCGCGGAAATCAACATACTCTGACGCAGGGCTTTGAAGTATTGCCCCCTGCACGAATAAATAGCGCTCCGGCCTTTGCGCGGCGGCTCTTGCGAGTGCACGCATGCGAGTACACAGGGGCTGTCCGTTTGTGCGCAGCACGCGATTGTTCTCCCCCCGAATAAATCCTAAGACCCATTCAGAAACTTCAATTTTGAAACAGGTCTTTTGTATCCATTCCGGTATGGGGCTCAAGGAATGCCGTAGGTAATCGGGGGTTACGTGTGCGGCCTGCATACTTACCGCAGTACGGTCGCTATTATCAAAGCGGCAGCGATACCGAGTACAAGGCTGTAAACCCACCACGGCAAAGGGTCGTCATAGCGGTTTTCTTTGTACTTAACACTCGTTTCTTTAATCTTGTTATTCCGATAGCGTTTTGTATTTTTTTCTGTATTGGAGTGGACGGCATAACCGCAGGCAGGGCACCCGCTTACAAACTCGTCCGTTCCGCCTAAATAATTGCAGGCAGGGCATTTTACCGAGGCAAAAAATTTCCCGCAATACGGGCACACCTTCGTATTCCGTTTAACTTCCTTTCCGCAGTTTTCGCAAAAAAATTTTGGCAGTTTGTTCATAATCTGTTTATATTCCGTAGGCTTTTCAAAAGGTTTCCGGCGGCGCTGTTTCAGGCTTTTATAAGCCCCGCTTATGCGGATACCGCGTTTTCGGTTATCAGCAACTGCTGGACGAAGAAGAACTTCATCCGGAGCAGCCGCCTGAAGAAGCGGCGGCAGGCGTTGCTGCGGGGGCGGCGGCCGGAGCGGTTTTTGCAGCGGGCGCCTTATGACTGTCGTTTACATAAAACCCGCTCCCCCGAAAGTTGATTCCGATACCGCCCGACAATACTTGGCGTACCGCACTGCCGCATTTCGGACAGATCGAAACCGGCGCATCGCTCATTTTTTGGAATACTTCAAAATTGTTGCCGCAGGAATCGCAGACATACTCATAAGTAGGCATATTTTTCTCTCCCAATTAAGTAAAACACGGTAATATCAATTCGGATATAAGGATTTGATTATCGAAATAATCGTCTGTTCGTCTATGGGCGCATTTTCGATGATAATTGTATTATCTTCAAGCCGCGCTTCGGTTTTAAACTTTTTTTGTAAAAAAAGTTTTATGACGGCAGCGGAACGGCCGTTTTCGGTTTCCATAATAAAATTGCAAAGATACGCCTTGCTTTCTTTATCGGCACGGTCTTTTTTAAGATACAGCTCCATATTTCCGACGGGAAGCCCTAAATTAACGCCGAATATTTGAGATAAAAAGGCGTTGGAGTTGTTGATGAAAACGCCGATGTCCTCTGAGTTTAAACGGATAAATTCCGCGAACCGGTTCGAAAATGTAAGCGGTTCGGGTGTTTTGATCCTTGCCAAAAGCGCCGTCATTTTTTGGCGGTCTTGGTAGCCGGCAGAGATAAGAGCCGCTTCCGCCGTAGGAATGGAAATATCCATATACGCCGATTCGTAATATTTGTATTGCGGCGCGTCTGCCGTCAGCTTTTTTGTCCAGCCTTTTTTCTTTGTAAAGAGGCTGTCGGTCAGGGTATGCGGATAGCTGCCCATTGCGCATATCCGTATTTCCGCACTCCGACCGGTAACAAAGACGCCCGAATAAATTGTTTGTGTGCGGTTTAGGGCTGCTTTCATATTTTTATTGTCCGCCTGCGGTAAGGCCTTTTCCGCAATCGGCCGGTGCGCCGCTACGGGCAGGTACACGTAAATGTCGGCATTGTTTCCGATAATACCGAAGGGGTCTATGGGTTCTGCCTGCCGCATATTCGTTTTACACGAAAAAACCAGTATAACTGCGTACAGTATCGGCAAAACCGGCTTATTGTTTCTTTTCAATTCTATCTCCATACGCACAAGAAAGGCGATTATAATATAATTTACGGATAAATTCCAGCAAAAATTAAGTAAACTTGTAAAAATATAGCTCTTAAGGAGCTTTAACCGATAAAAATAGCTTGCAGTAAGACTGCACAATAGTTTAAAATACCCTTGCACTAACATCTTTTTTCAAGTATATTAAAAGACGCTTGCAAACCTTTTCAAATTGTTTCAAGGTTTACGGCAAGGGGTAAGGCCTTTAAAGCTGCAAGGAGTTAATCGTGAGTTTAAAACTGCATAATACACTGGGAAACAAAAAAGAAGAGTTCGTGCCGATACGCAAGGGCAAGGCGGGTATCTACGGCTGCGGGCCGACCGTCTACGATTATGCACATATCGGAAACTTGCGCACCTATGTCTTCGAAGATATCCTTGTAAGAACCCTCGAATTTTTAGGCTACGATGTAACTCATGTAATGAACATAACCGATGTGGGCCATCTGACGGACGATAACGACGGCGGTGAAGATAAGATGCTCAAATCGGCGGAAGACCGCGGAAAGTCCGTTTTGGAAATAGCGGAATTTTATACCAGGGCTTTTTTTAAAGATACGGACAGCCTAAACATAAGGCGCCCCTCGATAATATGCAAGGCAACCGAGCACATTCAAGATATGATAGACCTAATCAAACGGATAGAAGCAAACGGGCACACCTATACGGCAGGCGGCAACCTGTACTACGACATTTCAACATTTCCTGCATACGGGGAACTGGCCGGCATCGATTTAAACGATTTAAAGGCGGGCGCCCGCATCGAAATAGATAAAAACAAGCGCAACCCCTACGATTTTGTTTTATGGTTTACAAAAAGCAAATTCGAAAATCAGGCCCTCGTGTGGGATTCGCCGTGGGGCAGGGGGTATCCGGGCTGGCACATAGAATGTTCGGCAATGAGTATGAAATATCTTGGAGAACAAATCGACATTCACAAGGGCGGCATCGACCATATCCGCATTCATCATACGAACGAAATAGCCCAGTCCGAGGGCGCAACCGGTAAAAAGTGGGTTAATTACTGGCTTCACAACGAATTTCTTGTTATGAATAAGGGAAAAATGTCAAAGTCGGCAGGTTCCTTTATCGTGCTGAATGACGTGATAAACCGGGGTTTTTCTCCCTTGGATTACCGGTTTTTGCTTTTAGGGGGGCATTACCGAAGCCAAATCACCTTTTCGTGGGAGGCTATGGAAACGGCAAAAAACGGCCGCAAAAACTTAAATGTGCGCATTGCCAAACTGCTGGAAAACCTGCCTGCGGAACAAATAAAAGAACTGTCAAGTCTTACGGAACACGCAAGCTGGGAGCGTGCTTTACATCTTTTTAAAGACTCACCTGTGTTGCCGTATTTTAAAGACTTTATGGCAGGAATGGAAGACGATTTATCGACGCCGAAGGCCGTTTCCGTTTTGCAAAAACTGATAAAAGACAAGGGCATAGACTTGAAGTCCGTTCTTGAAGGCGCTGCCGTGATGGACGCGGTTTTCGGGCTGAACCTGATAGAAGAATCGGCTGCTCTTCTTTTACGGCAAAACACTTCGGACGTAAACGAAGAGGAAATTGTAAAACTGGTAGAAGAGCGGGCGGCGGCCAAGGCTGAAAAAAACTATCGGCGTGCGGACGAAATACGGGATAAACTAAAAGAAATGGGAATTATGCTCGAAGATCAGGGCGGGAAAACTATTTGGAAAAAAATGTAAAACGCACAAAAGCCGCCTTGCCGTATCGGAGACCTTCCGAATTCGAAAGCGATTGTAGACTTATACCGTAACATTTTGGAGAATAATGTGTTTATTAAGAAAGAAGCGCTAAAAGCCGTATCCGAAGAAGATTTTAAAACGATTTACAAAACACTGATGCCGGTTATTTACAAGGTATCGTATAATATAGTAGGAGACGAAGATACGGCGGAGGACATCTGTCATGATTCGCTTATAAAAATGAGCGAAAAAAAGATGGTTTTTCCGTCATTGGACGATGCAAAGTACTGGCTTATACGGGTAACAAGAAATGCTTCGCTTAATTATGTAAAACGTAAGGGCAGGGAGCGCAAGGCCTATGCCAAGGCATTTAAGGAAGATACCAGAAAGGTCGATACGGGAGAAGAGGTTCTTTTAAAACAGGAAGCGATCGACTATGTACAAGAAGCCTTGGAAAAACTGCCGAAAAAACTAAAGGCAGTCCTTCAGCTTAAAGAATACGGCAGTTTGAACTATAAGGAAATAGGAAGTATTTTAGGGATAAGCGAGGGTAATGTTAAGGTGCGCGTTTTTAGGGCGCGCGAACAATTAGCCAAATATATAGGAGAGAACGATGTCTATATGCCCGGATAAAGATTTGTATTCAGCCTACCTTGACGGGGAACTTTTATCTCCGTGGAAGGAAAAACTGGAAGCCCACATGGAAGAATGCCCGAAATGCAGGGCTGTTTTGGATTCGTATAAAAATATACATACATTGTTGTCGGCTAAAACAATTCCCGAACCCGATTACGAGGCATCCTTTTCGGCCCTGTGTGAAAAACGCAGGTATGCGGCAGTAAGGTCGGCCGTTGCGGATAAGGATCGGTTAAGCTGGTTTTCAAAATCGGTCAGTATTCCCGTTCCGCTGCTTGCGGCTGCGGCCATGATCTTATTCGTTTTTACTCCCGTTCTTATGATAACATCGGTTAAGGCATACGAAGCCGGCGGAAATGCAGCCGTTTCGGACTTTAAACCCATCGTTCCGGTTTCCACTGTGCGCAGAAACTCAAAAAAATTCAATTTTAGGCCGGCAAATATGTTGATCTCTGCCGATTTAATCGAAATTGAGCATCCTAAAAGACATGTAATAAATTTAAGTCAGTTTGCAGGGCTTTATATGCCTTCGGAAATGACCCACTGCGACGATTTTATACTAGTCGATTTGGAGAATAATTATCCGTGTTTGCAGACGGCACAAAACGAGTTTATCCCTGTTTTTATAAAGAATGAACAATAAATTTGTTTATTTTTTTAAAAAGTCTTCCGTTTTTAGGTTTTTCGTATTCCTGTTGTTTTTCGGAGGCCTGGCGGGAGCCTATCTGTATATTTTAAATCTTACTGTCAAACGGCCTCACATTTTTTCCGTAAGCCCCATTATTGTAAACGATGGCGGGGAAATTACCGTAAAGGGCAAGAATTTCGGCGGAAAAAAATTTACCTCTTCGTGGATTTTGTTTGATGATACGGTTATCCAATCGGAGTCCTGCCTGTTATGGACTGATTCTGAAATTAAATTTATTTGTCCCGACAATAAGCCTGCCGGTCTTTTGACCGTTGTTGTGCAAAATAAAAATTCGAACCCTGTGTTTGTTGCTGCGCTGGCCGCCATTCCCGTTTTGCGGGACGGGAGCCGTGCAGGAGAGGCGCCGCTGATTACGTCTTTGGATAAAACTACTGCGGAAGTCGGCAGCATCATAAAAATTTCCGGAGAGAATTTCGGCAATGTCAGGGGCAGCTCGCAGGTTGTTTTTGTTCCGAATTTCGGCGCAGGAGCGGCTTCGCGTATCGAGGTGCCGGATCAAAAAGATGTTTTGGAGGCAGCCGCTTGCTCCGAACACGATTTCGATTTTGTCTATTGGTCTAATGAAGAGTTACAGGTAAGAGTACCAGACGGGGCCGACAGCGGAAAGATTTTTGTGATGACCTTAGGCGGGGTAAGCAATTATGCCGAATTCACTCTGAAAAACAAGATCGGCTCCAAAACACGGTCAAACAAAAAAACGTTTACTCTTTTTTCCGAAGCCGATGTGTTGAACATAAGGGCCGATGAAAAAAATATGATGTTTTTAAAAATGCCGCTTCCCGTTGAAACCTATTCTCAAAACGGTTTGGATATTTTGTCGATATTGCCGCCGCCTCTTGCAAAGAACTATCAGGGCGTTTCAATCCATCAATTTGAAAATGTAGATAAGAATTCAAAGATTCATATTAGACAGGAGTACGGTATAAATACATATGAAATTAGCACCAAGGTAAATCCCGTGAATATACGGGTTAATTCACAGCAAAATAGGGACTTGTACAAGGCTTATACGGCTGCGACGGAACTAATCCCCGCTGACGATCCGCTGATACGGCAGACTGCGGCGGAAATAGTGCAAAACGAAAGAAATCCGTATAACGCGGCAAAAAAGATTTATAATTATTTTTTGCATAATATCGAAATAATTCCGATGTCGATTCTTAATGCAGGTTCTCCGCTTGAAAAAGCGATTGTGCATAAAAAGGCCGATACCTACGATGCCGCTTTGCTGTTTGCGGCCCTTGTCCGGGCAGCGGGTATTCCTGCAGAACCGATTGCGGGAATCGTTGTCGATCCGTTTCAGAACAGCTTTTTGCATTGGTGGGCTGAATTTTATATCGAAGGCTTCGGCTGGATCCCTGTTGATATCGGTATGGCCAAGGCGATTCCGTTCGATATCGGCTTTGAGCAAAAGGAAACGATGTATTTCGGGAATCTGGATGCGTTCAGAATTGCGTTTTCGCGCGGACAGTCGGTTTTTGCGCCGATGGCCTTGAACAGCAGAGTTTCGGCCAAGGAGCGAAACTATGCGTTTAGTACTATTTGGGAAGAAACGGCGGGCATAACGGATTATACGGCTTCGTGGCGTATTCCGCAGGTTATTTCCGTTTACTAATTACTAAAATCAGGTCTGTCAAGCCATTCCTAACAGTGCTATGCATGCAAACGTGCTTAACCTTTCCTGTGGTTTTGATGTTTTCTTCGCAGTATAAAGTAAAAAAGTCCCGCTGCAAGATAGAAAAGAGCGGCGGCCGGCAGAAATAGGGCAGGGGATAGGTGCGAGGCGGTCAGCCCGCCGCAAAAAAAGCTGCCTATATTGATAAGGTAAAAGGCTGCAAACCGTTTTTTGGGTTCGTTGCCCCTTATTGACGCAGCCAGTGCAAGGGCTGCATCCGTAAGAGAGCCTGTAAGGTGGGTTGTCCGCACGACTATTCCGTCATAATAAATAAAAAGCCCGTTTTGCATTCCGAGAATGCAGGCCGTTACATATACTTGCAAAATGCGGAAGGGGGTTATAAGGAAAAGCATAAAAAAGACGGCTGCGAATCCCATCAAAAAAAGCCCGTACCTCCGTTTCAATTCGAATTTTTGTTTGTGAAAAATCAGCCCTGAGAAAAAACTGCCTGCAAAAAAGCAAAAAACAACGAGGCCCGTATAACAAAATGCCCGATAATTCCCTGCCGAAAGAGAGCGTACAAGGCTTCCGATATTTCCGGTATGATGACTGACAGGGAGATAAAAAAGCCGTATCGAAAAAACGTTCAAAAAGCCTGATGTAAAGGTTAAACAGGCGATCCAAATCTTAAATGTAAAAGAATTCATTCCGTGAACACAAAAACCCGAGCCGTGCCGCCGAAAAACCCGTTTCGACAGCACGTTTTTACCGGCACTGCATAAAAAGCGTTCGCTGCTGTTTACAAACGGCCTCAGCGGCTTCGCTCTGGCGCTCTATCCCGTATCGATAGTGAGATTACAAATTCCGGTTTTATGCCTGTGCTGCCGCTTCGGATTCGAGAATACCCGTGTAAATATGCGAATATTCTTCTTTGCCCTTTTCCATATCGAATTGTGCAGCTCTTTCCCTTAAAAGCAGTTTTACCGCATAGGAAAACACGCCGTCGGAAGAAAACGCATTTTCGCCCTTTACCGTGTCGGCCGCTTCAAAGCGCATCTTATCCAGATATATTTCGGCGTCCAAGGGGTTTTGCATTCCTGCCGCCGTATGCGAAATTTGTACGGGGTGAAAGGCGCCCGATAGCAGTTCCCGCTCTTCGTACGGGATAGGATTGTCCCATTTCAGTTTTGCAGATCGCGCCTGTTCAAGGGCCAGCCGTAAAGAACGCTCAAAGCCGTACCAGCCGTCCAAAAATTCGGAGCCTGTTTTTTCCGTGTTTCGGGGCGGCTCCAGTGATAAACCGTTTAAAATGCAGGCGTCCTTTTGAGTCAGCGATCGCATGGCCAATTCTTTAAAGGCGGAAAAGGTCATCGGCGGCGCCGAATTGGGCAATATCGACGGCAGCTGGGCCATCAAATAATAGTATGATGCCAATTGTTAAAGCTCCTTTGAGGCTGCCTTTAAGATTTCCGCAGTCTTCGGGCTTAAATATGCGGAAAACAAATCCGCGACCGCTTCTGCAGAAAAATCGTAGTACGCAGCTCCGTCTTTTGTTCCGATTCTAAAGCCGCCGCTTATGCTGCCGTCGTGCTTGAGTTCAACGCCCTTTGAAACGGTTTCTTTTAAGGCGGCTCCCAGAGCCTGTTCGAGGGTTTTTATGTCTTTATCCGACAAAATGACTGCAAGGTCGTCGGTGTTATTGGTCTTGATCCAGCTCTTTACAGCTTCGGGAATAAGCGTTTTTAAGGTATTTGCATCGTAGTTTTTCAGGGTTTCGTTTTTGATGATTGCGTTCAGTTCGTTCAAAACGCTTTGTCTGAAGGCGATCAGCGTATTTCTTCCGGCCTGTTCAATGGACGAAACTGCTGCCGCTTTGAACTTCTCCGATTCGGCTTCGCTTTTTTTGACGGCAGCATCCGCTTCTGCACGGGCTTGTGCAACGATGGAGGCGGCCTTTTCTTCCGCAGCCTTGATTATCTCGGCCGCTTTTTCATCCGCAGCTTCTACACCGTTTTTCTTAATTTTATCGACAAGCTCTTGTAATTGAACTTCCATAGATTTTTCTCCTTAAGAATTTGTTATACGCATCTATTCTATCAAAAAAAGTAATTGTTAGCAAGATAGACTTGACGTTTTTTTATTATTTGATTATAATCATAAGTGTTCATTTGAACAATCGTTCAATTATAAATGAATAAGAGGAGGAAGCAGATGAAAAAGGACGTTTTAAAACCGGAAACCGATCGGAAAAACGACGCTGATGAGGACGGTATCGGTTCTTTTGACCCTGAGTCGGTAGAGCATGCAAAAAAAAAGATGCCTGATGAGCAGACAATGAGCGATTTAAGTGATTTTTTTAAGAATTTCGGGGATTCGACTAGGATAAAAATTGTCTCGGCCCTGATTTCAGGCGAGCTGTGTGTTGCGGATATTGCGGAGGTGCTGGAAATGTCGGCTTCGGCGGTTTCGCACCAGCTGCGGATTTTGCGGCAGGCTAAGATTTTGCGGACAAGGCGTGTGGGAAAACAGGTTTATTATTCCATCGATGATAATCATGTAGGAATTTTGTACAGCGTAGGGCTGGAACACATAAGGGAGGGTAAATAAATGGCAGAATATCGTGAACATGGAGCTTACGGCTCTTGCGGGTGCGGCCATTCTCATGAAGAGGGTGAGCACAGACATGAACATAGCGGACACAAGGCACAGGCGGCCTCCGGGTGCGCTCATTCCCACGAGGAGGGGCACAGCGGGCATGGCTCTTGCAGTCATTCTCATGAACACGGCTCTTGCAGTCATTCTCATGAGCATGGTGAACACGGCTCTTGCGGATGCGCTCATGAACATTCGTCATGCGGCTGCGGGTGTGAGCATTCGCACGGCTCTTCAAACCGAATGATTGTGCAGTTCGGCATTTCGGCCGTATTTTTTGCGGCAGGACTTGCGGCAATGGGTTTCGGCTTTAATCCGCGTCTTTTCGGTTTCGGCCGCTTTGAGCTTGCTTTGACGCCGTTTCTTTTTATCGTATCGTGGGCGGCGGCCGGTTACGGCGTTTTGTTTTTGTCTTTGCGGAATATTGCACGCGGTAAAATTTTCGACGAAAATTTTTTGATGAGCGTTGCGACGATCGGGGCCTTTTTTTTAGGGGAGTGGACTGAGGGTGCTGCCGTTATGCTTTTTTATAATTTAGGCGAGCTGGTGCAGCATTCGGCCGTGGATAAGTCGCGCCGTTCCATTCTGGGGCTGATGGAGCTGCGTCCCGATTTTGCTAGGCTGTACGATCCTGCACAAAAAGAAACGGGTGATACGGAAAACTGTGTGGATCCTGCAACGGTAAAAACCGGTTCTCTTATTTTGGTGAAGCCCGGGGAAAAAATACCCTTGGACGGAATTGTAACGGAGGGCTCAGCCGAGCTTGATACGTCTTCGATGACGGGCGAAAGCGTTCCGCGCAGCGTTGAAACGGGCGAAAAGGTACTCGCAGGATTTGTAAACCTGACAGGCATTATTGCCGTCAAAACGACTGCGGAACTTGAGGATTCTGCGGCTTCGAAAATGCTTGAGCTGATAGAAAACGCTCAAAACAGGAAGGCGAAGGTCGAACGGTTTATTACATCTTTTGCGAGAATTTATACGCCGATTGTAACGATTGGAGCCGTGTTGATTTCGGTACTGCCGCCCCTGCTTGCCGCCCTGATTTTTGCAGCCCCTTTGAACGGTTGGGCCGGTTTTGCTCCATGGATTTCCCGCGGCCTTGTCTTTCTCGTCATTTCGTGCCCCTGCGCCCTCGTTATTTCCGTGCCGCTCGGCTACTTCGGCGGGATAGGCGGTGCGGCAAAGCGGGGTATTTTGATAAAGGGCGCGGATTATATCGACGCTCTTTCAAAAACGGAGGCCGTCGTCTTCGATAAAACGGGCACGTTGACAAAGGGCGTTTTACAGGTTATGGCGCTGTTTCCCGCTCACGGAACGGATAAGGACGGGCTTTTAACGCTTGCCGCCGTTGCGGAGCTGAATTCTCATCATCCCATTGCACACGCAATACGCGAATGTGCGGCCGTAAATCTGCCTGAGGACGGGTACGAGCATCTGCTTAAAGCCGAATTAAAGGATTATACCGAAAAGGCGGGAATGGGCCTGAGTATGATGTACGGCGGCAAACCGCTTTTTGCAGGCAAGAATTCTTTTATAAGCCGTATGCTGAATGCGGAAATTCCTCAAGACGGCGATGAGATAGGCGGTACACAGGTATATGTTGCCTATGACGGAAAATATGTAGGCGCTCTGGTGTTGACCGATACCGTAAAACCCGATGCACGCGAGGCCGTTGCCGCATTGAAACGGATCGGCGTAAACAGGGTCGAAATGCTTACCGGCGATAACGAAAAATCCGCACGCGCGACGGCCGAGGATCTGGGCATAGACCGGTTTACCGCATTGCTGCTGCCGCATGAAAAGGTCGAGCGGTTTGAAAAAATTGCTAAGGAAGTAAAGGGGCGGAACAAGAGGGCTTCGGTTGTGTTTGTCGGGGACGGAATCAACGATGCCCCCGTTTTGGCGCGGGCAGATGCCGGTATTGCGATGGGCGGAATAGGAAGCGATGCCGCCATCGAGGCCGCCGATGCGGTTTTGATGAATGACAGTCCTACACTGATTGCAGAAGCGGTTAGACTGGCCCGTTTTACGCGGAAAATCGTAAAAGAAAATATAGCGCTTGCCTTTATTATTAAGATCGGTTTTTTGGTTTTTGGGGCATTGGGATTTGTGAATCTGTGGGCTGCGGTTTTTGCCGATGTCGGAGTCGCCTTGCTTGCCGTTTTGAATTCGCTGCGGGCTAAAAGGTAGAGAAAGCGCAAATTTTGCAGGGTAAACGGTTTTAAGCGTTTTTACGCCGATTGACGGCTGTGCAGCGGCCGAGGGGCACGGATAATCGGTCGGAACAACCTGAAAGTTTCGGGGGGCGGCGGCTTAACGGGTACCGATGATAAAAGGCCTGTCCACGATTAAAAAAAGCCTTTGCAAGGAAAATAGACCGGTTCGATAACTTTCGTTGCCGAACCGGTATTTTAAGGTAAGCGGCTTTTGAAACTGAAGTTTCTGAACAGGTTTAATCCGGCAAAGGCTTTTTTTACGATTCGGGCTTTGAAAGCCGGGTGTCTTGTTTTAGCGGAATTCCTTGCGCCATGCGGCAGGGTTTCCGGGGCCGACCCATCGGTTAAGCTGAAATCCGTTTTTTAAACTCGATGTAATGAATTTTTTTGCAAGTTTTACCGCCTCGAAAGGGCCGAGCCCTGCTCCGAGCCCTGCCGTTATGGCGGCGGCTGTCGTACAGCCTGCACCGTGGGTCCATTGGGTGTCGATCAATTCGGCTTCGACTTCAAAAAATTCTTTGCCGTCATAAAAAATATCGACAGAGGTTTTTGCGTCTTTTATCTTTGAACCGCCTTTTATAAATACGAAGGGAACACCGAGCCCGTGTATCTTTTTTGCAGCTTCTTTTATCTGCTCAAGGGTTTCGGGAGTATCGGTTCCTGCAATTTGCCCAGCCTCGAATACGTTCGGCGTTATGATTTTTGCGAGCGGCAAAAGTTTTTTTATTATAAGATTGTTGAGCTCAGGGTTCAGCGGCAAATTTCCGCACTTACAGATCATAACGGGATCGAGTACGTAGTTTTTTACGCCGTATTTTTTAAGATATTCGGCGGAAAGTTCTACGGCGTAATTTGTCGCGAGCATACCCGTTTTTGCCGCATCAGGGCCGATTCCCTTAAAGATGGTTTCAAGCTGGGCTTTCAGCGATTTTTCATCTATGGGAAAAACGTCGTGCCCCCATTCCTTATCGGGATTCATTGTTGCAATGACGGTAACGGCCGCCATTCCGTAACCGCCGTATTCTTGAAAGGTTTTTAAGTCGGCTTCCAAACCGGCTCCGCCTGAGGCGTCCGAGCCTGCGATTGTTGCAAGTTTTATCATAAATTAAGCTCCTAAAACTGAAAAAAAACGCAAGGGGCGTTTTAAAAGGTGTAGCGTGTGTGCCCCGCATTCTTTTAAAACGGAACAGCCCGATACGTAATTTCCGTAAGATTGGTGTTTAAAAACACAAGGTGTTGTATCATAAACGGAAAAATAATTCAATCGAGCAGCCTGTCCACGCTCCGTATTAGCCCGCCGCCGATGACGTAGTTGCCCGCATAAAACACGGCGGCCTGTCCTTCTGCAACGGCTTTTTCGGGTTCTGCAAATTCTATTTTGACGGATGATTCGGTTAGCGGTATCAATTTTGCAGGTTTGCCCGTTTGACGGTACCTCGTTTTTACCGTAACGTACATTTCTTGTTCGAGTTTGTCGAAGGCGATAAAGTTGACATTATCGGCGATAAGGCCTGAGGCAAAAAGGTGTTTTTCGGTATCTGCCGTAACGGTGTTCGCCGCCGCATTTTTACTGATGACGTAAACGGGGTAGCCGGCTGCTATTGCAAGCCCGCGTCTTTGGCCTACCGTATAGTACTGTAAACCCCGATGACGGCCTATTTCGTTTCCCTTTATGTCTAAAAAACAGCCTTCAGAAAACATGTCTTTTGCATAGCGGTTTATTATTTCGGTATAGTCGCCTTCGGAGGCAAAGCAGATGTCCTGACTTTCCGGTCTGTCGGCATTAATGAGCCCCGATTTTTCGGCAATGCAGCGCACCTGCTGTTTTTCAAGCGAGGCAAGCGGAAATAGGCTGCGGCGGAACTGTTCTTGACTAAGCAGGGCTAAAAAGTAGCTTTGGTCCTTTTTCTCGTCTTGACCCCGTTTCAGCAAAAACCGTTCGGAACCGAACCGGCTGCTTTTTTCTACGGCGGCATAATGTCCTGTTGCAATTGCTTCAAAGCCTTCTTCTTCGGCTTTTTGCAGCAACAGTCCGAACTTTATTTTTTTGTTGCATATAAAACAGGGGTTCGGGGTTCTGCCGTTTTTATATTCGTCTATAAAATAATCGATAATGTATTGTTTGAATTCTTTTTGCATATTACAGATAATGTGGGGAATACCGAGTTTTTGTGCGGTAAGGCCGGCATCTCGTATATCTTGTTCCTGTCTGGTGCGGTTTTTACCGTAGGAGGGAAGTAATTGCAGGGTAAGGCCCGTCACCTCGTGTCCCTGCTCCGAAAGAAGCTTTGCAGCAACGGAAGAATCTACTCCGCCGCTTAAGCCTATCAATATTTTCACGTTAGAGGCCTTTTAAAAACAGGCAGCCGCTTGTCATCATTTTAGTTCCTATAATTACCGCATCCCGTTCGATTGCGATACGTTCTTCGATATTATGTACGCCGGTAATTTCCGCCGTTTTTGCGGAACCGATAACCCTGCGGTTCAGCTCCGTACCGGCAAAGGCGGCTGCGTCATTTTTTATGTCTTCGATATATTGTTTTATAAAATCGTCATTGCGGTATATGCCGCATTCCGTTTTTGCTCTCAGATATGAAGCTCCTTCTTCCGCAAAAACTGTAAAAAGGGCGTTTTTTTCGCCGTTAATCCATATTGAAAATTTTTCCTTTTCAGATGTGCTCAAATCCGTACCGCGGCAGTGCTTTACATACAGCTCTGCAAAAATAAAATGGGCTAAAACGTTTCCCAAATCGTACCCGATCGGTCCGTAAAAGGCGAATTCGGGGTCTATTACCTTTATATGCACTCCGCCGCGCTCTTGCACAAAAACGGAGCCGGAATGTAAGTCGCCGTGGATCAAACTTTGGGGATAATTATCGAACTTTTCTTTAAGCCGGGCCGCTTTGCATTGCAGCTCCTTTGTGTACAGTTTTTTTTCGAGCCAGTCCTTGTTTTCAGGCAGTACAATATTTCTTTTTCGAAGGTCGTTGTAGGGGTGGGTAAAAACAAGGTCTTCGGTGATCTTGCATAATTCCGGATTGCGGAATTTGAACATCAGCTCCGTTTTTTCGGCGCTGCCCAAAACGGGTCCGGTTAGGGGAAGGGTTGTTTTTACGATAAACCGGGCTAAGAGCGTCCCAAGTCCCGGAAAAATGCGGCCTTTCATTAGCTCTTTTTTCAAATTCGAATAGCTGCCGATGTCTTCCATGATGATTACGGCCATCGTTTTATCGGAATGAAAAATTTCGGGTACGAATTCGGGGGCGAGGCGGAATTCGGTTTTTAAAACATCCGCTTCGCGGGCACTTCTTTCAGGGCTTAAATAACCGTCGGGTCTAACCCGCGTCTGCACGTCTGCCTGTTTTAAAATAACGGATTTTTTATTTTTCGGATCGGTAATGCGGTATACATAATTTATGTTCCCATCGCCGATTTCCTCGCATATCAAATTTTCATTGGAAGAAAAAAAATTCGTGTGTTCGAATACATAGTCGATAACATCGTCACCAGTCATTTTGTAGTGAGAACCGAAGCGCATATCCTCTCCATAATAAATTGCAAAGCCGGACGGCTTCCCGCATAAACCGCCCCGTCCCTGCCGAACTTTAGGCTGCCGTCTTGCGGTTTTTGCGCATACTGTTTGGGCGCCTTTAAAAAAGCCTTGCCGGATTTGGCTTCGCATCCTTTGGAATAGAGATTCTCTTTAATAGTGAAGTCCTATTCCTATAAAGATTTCGGTTGCGGGAAGCCCATCCCGTTCTGAAATTCTCCTTAGTCTAAAAAGATCCTTGAACGTCTTTATGCCCGTCAAATCCTGCCCTATACTTATTCTGCCGTAAATACTGCGCATTTTTACAGGATAAACGATAATCTCCATGCCGCCTGAATACCAGCCGTGTTTGGGGTTAAAGTAGGTACCGCTTTTTATGTCATGGGTAAGGGCGATGTCCAAAAACGGGACGACGTGCAGCTCAAAACCCAAAAACCGCGTCCACTGTATTCCCGTAATTTCTTCAAACTTGAATAAACCTATCTTTATCGGAAAATCCATATTTAGTGTGAAGGCCGTGTCGGTGGAAACTCTTTTATTCAATATTCCCCGCAGCTGTTCGCCGGCCTTGTTTGAGGTCTTTCCGTGTAAGTTGTAAAAAAAGTTGAAGTTTCCGTAAAGGCCGATCCTGTCCCAAAAAGAATAAAAGCCGTTGCTGTTTGCCGAAAATGAGATATTAACCTTATCCCAAAGGGTATTGTACTCATAGGCATTATCAACTTCAAACGAATACCCATGTCTGAAATTTTTGTGCCAGTTTATCTTGCCCATCGCAAGGGTATGAGACCATTTGACCTTCATTCCCCGCAGTTTTTCGTCGGTTATTTTTCCGAATTTCCAGTTACCGCCCAAACTGAAATACGGCGTCCACGTTAAAACGCCCGCAGACTGCGTTTTGTATATTTCCACCGGCATATAAAGATAAAAGGTGTCGGTAAAATAATAAGACGACGAGGCCTGATCTTTTTTTGAATCTGAATCTGCTTCGGTTTTGTCTGCAGGCGTTTTCGGCGGCTGTAACCCGTATACGTTTACGCCCTGAATAAAACCGGCATGCAAGGTGATATTTTTGTAGGTATAAGCCGCATCAAGTCCTGTGGAAAATTCGAATTCGGGCTTTTGTTTTTCTTTAAACGCCAGTCCCGCTTTGATATCCCATGTAAGATCGACGGGTCCCGCCTTAAAGGGAATGGCAAAATCGGTTTTAAACGAAAAAGCCGATTTTTCATTTTCGTCGTTTTCGTACACCACGTCTACATTCAATGTCTGCATAAAGCCGAAAAAGTTAAAATCCTTTACTTTCAGCTTTAACTGAAAACCCGAATTCGAGTCGAAGCGGGGGTATGGCAGGGCAATGATGTTCCATGTGTCCTTTGTATAAATTGTCAGTTTTACAGGGATAAGGCCGTCTTCGGCAGGCAGGAATTCGGTTTCAATGCGGTGTGATTCCAAAGTGCGCAGGTTTTTAAATTCGATGTTAAGGGTTTCTATGTATTCTTCCAATTCTTCTTTCGAAAAAAAGAGCGTGTCCTTTTCTATCGGCACGGCCTTAGAAAGAGGCGTTTGCTTGGTAAGACCTGAAATTTTATATACGATTTCCGTTATTTTATAACGGGTGCCGTCCGGTTGCTCGGCTCGGATATTCGCTTCCACCTGCGTTTGTTCGGTTTGGATATCCGCTTCCTGTGCATGTAAAAAAAATGCCGTCAGACAGAATACGGCAAAAAAAATTCTCTTATACATTGATAAACCCGATCAGAAAGTATTTTCAAAATATAGATTTTTGAAAGTTCTTATAAAAAAAATATAGTGCAGTATTTTTATGTTTTGGTCAAGCCCGTTTTTGACAACTGTCTTCTTTCAGAAATCAATTCTTGGGAATTCTGGTGATAAGCCAAAGCCTCCACCGTTTTGGTTTGAAAAATCCGGCCGCATAAATAGCTCCTTTTCCGTTTTCGTACAGGTGAATCTTTTTTATCGGCCGTTTTATGCCGAATTTTTTTACCGTCATTCCATAGGAGTCGGAAAACAGGTTCGGTTCTATCGTGTTAAAGCCGATTTCTTTTTGGTAAATTGCCGTTCCGATTTCTATGTAATTTTCGTAAATCCCGTCCAGATAAATTTGTAAGGGTTTTTGCCCTTTTTCAAAGGCTGCTCCAGTATGTATCTTTATTATTTTGGGAATGGGGATAAGCGCGAGTATCCGCTCTTCGCCGTAATCGAAGTCTCCCATCAGCCGCTGAAGCGAACTTCCTCTTATTTCGATACGCAGTCCGCTTTTTGAAAGATACCGGTAAACGCAGTCGAAAAGCTCGAAGATGTTAATCTTAATATCGGCGGCGGCAGCTATAAGCTGTTCGGCTTCACTGTCGGAAAGGGTATAGACCGTATTTTGCGGTATGTTTATAGTCTGCATAATTTTTTGTATTTTAGGAAAGGCGGCATCGGAGCCGATGCCGTCGCAAAATAAAGCCGAAACAGCAAAGATTAACAGGGTAACTGCAAAAATCGATTTGTGTTTGTTCATAAAAACCTCTTTTGAACGTAATATGTAAAGTGATTCCAGATGTGCAATAGCGTTTACACTGTTTTGACGGTACCGGGAAACGTGGCCTTGAGCAGAACGGGTTTAATGAAAAACGACGGTTCCGTCTACAGATATTATAACAAATTTTGCCGAAAAAGGTACTATGTTTTTGCCCGAAATGCTGGATATTTTTTTATTTTTCATATACAGTGCGGGGCATGAAAAGACTTTTTTTATGTGTTTTAGCTGTTTTGTCGCTTTTTTCGTGTGCTACCGTAAAAAGTAAGCCGATATACGGCGATGATAGTGCAAGGGACGATACAGCCTATATTCAGGGACTTTTGGACGGACCTGAAAGCGTTATACGGATTCCCGCACGGGATATGGCTTGGATTGTCCGGCCACTCAAGCTAAAAGGGAAGGAAAACAAGACCTTTGTTTTTGAACCCGGCTGCGTTATTCTGGCGAAAAAAGGGGAATTTACCGATTTACTTGATTTCCTTTTGGATATAAGCGAATGCCGTAACATCACCATAACGGGGTACGGGGCAGTTTTTAGAATGCACAAAGCCGATTATATGGCTTCACCCTATAAAAAAAGTCAGTGGCGGCACGGTATTGCCGTTTTTAAAACGGATTCTTTGACGATAGAGGGGCTGAAAGTTCAAAGTTCGGGCGGCGACGGTGTGTATCTGGGCTTCAGAGACGGCGTTTCCTGCAAAGATATCGTTTTGAAGCATTTGATACTGGAAGATAATAACAGGCAGGGCGTCAGTGTTATTTCTGCAGACGGGCTTTTGATGGAAGATTGCTCGGTGTTCGGTACGCGGGGACATCTTCCGCAGGCAGGGATTGATTTTGAACCGAACGATCCTGAAAACCTTTTTTCGCGCATTCACATAAAAAACTGTACATTTCAGTATAACAAGGGGCCCGGAATTCTCATTCACTTGAAAAACCTGAATAAGGATTCAGCGCCTGTGGATATAACAGTGGAAAATTCGTACTCGGCCCATAATGCGTTCGGGCTTTCCGTAATGTTTGTGCCTAAGGGCCTTGAAGGTAAGGTCAGGTTTGTAAACAGCGTTATAAAGGGGCTGCAGTTTATCAGCGCGCCTAAGGGGTTTAAAATCGAAAACGAATAAATTAGACCTATTCGGAAACTTCAGTTTCAGAACAGATTGCCTTAAAATGCGATGTTCTAAATCGTGCTATTTGCGCGATTTAGAACTCGTCGACCTATTCGATAACGAAGTTATCGAATAGGTCTATTAAAGCCGCGCAAATGCTGCCTCTTAATTTTGAGTTTACCGTTTAGCCGTCAGGCGTTTACAGTAAGGCTGCCCTAAAGGTTTTTCCTTTTAGTTCCTTTAGCCGCACGCGGGCAAAGCTGCCGATTAAAGACTTAGGCGGCGTACCTTCTATGACGGTCATTTCTCCGGTTTCGGTGTGGCCGAAAAGTTCGTCCGGGTTGTTTCGGGAGCAGGATTCGACTAAAACGTCGACCGTGTTTTCCAGTTTTTTTTTCATTTTTTTTGCTGTTATTTTAAGTTGTAAATCGATGATGCGGCCGAGCCTTTCGAGCTTTACGGCTTCTTCAATGCGGTAAGGATAGTTAAAAGCCTTCGTTCCTTCGCGCGGGTTATAATGATACATAAAGGCTGCATCGAATTCTATTTCTTGCATTAGCTCTAAGGTTGCCTTTACGTCGTCTTCGGTTTCGCCTGGAAAACCCATTAAAAGGTCGGTGCTTAGTGCAATGCCTGGAACCGTTTCTTTTAGGCGTTTTACCCTTTCTTTGTAATGCTCTACAGTGTAGACCCTATTCATTCTTTTTAGAACTGCATTGGAGCCGTGCTGCACCGGAAGATGAACGAGTTTGCAGACTCTTTTTTCGGAAGCGATGGTCTGTATAAGGGCGTCGGACATATCTTTCGGATGGCTGGACATAAAGCGTATCCATTTGATCGAATCGGTTTTGTCTGCTTGACGGGCAATAAGGCGGAGAAGGGTAGGAAAGTCCGTTTTTTTATCCAAAGCCGTAAGATGTCCGTTGTAGGAGTTTACGTTTTGCCCTAAAAGGGTTATTTCCCGCACGTTTTTTCCCGAAAGGGAGTCTATTTCGGCTAAAATGTCTTCAGGAGGACGGGATACTTCCCTGCCGCGCACATACGGGACAATGCAGTAGGTGCAAAAGTTATTGCAGCCGTTCATGATGGGGACGTAGCTTTGAAATGCACCCGGTGCGTGTGAAACGGGAGCGAAATAATATCCTGAAGACGGCTTTTCCGTGCCGCCGGTAAATTCCGCCATGTAATCGTCATTTAAAATCCGCGCCTTTATCTCGTCGAAAATTGCAGGCAGAAGGCTGCGTTCAAACATTCCTACTACATAATCGATAAGGGGAAAGTCTTTTTGAATTTCCGCGTACAGCCGCTCGGCCATGCAGCCGATTAAAAGGACAAAAAACCGTCTTTTTTTCTTTAAGCCCGAAAAATGGCCGAGCCTTCCTAAAACGCGTGTTTCGGCGGTTATTCTGACTGAGCAGGTATTGATGATAAGCAGATCGCAGGTTTCGGCATTGACCGCGGCGGTCCAGCCTTTCGAAATAAGCAATTGTTCCATCGAAGAAGATTCTGCCTGATTCATTTGACAGCCGTAGGTTTCAAAAAAGTACGTCAATTTTTTATCCTTAAAAAACAAGCCTTGCAATAAAGTCCTCAGCGCATATTTTTGCAAGACGGTAGAAGGTCTTTGCAAATTTAAAAGATACTATTTTAAACGATAAGCGGCAATATTAGTTACGGCTAAAATTTCCGTATTCGCTTTCGGAAAAAGAGGTTTAATGACTTTTATCCACTTGACAGATAAAAAAACTGTGATATACTTTGAAAACGCAGCCTTTTTAAGGTGCGTGAATTTATTTTTAAAAGGTAAAAAAGGAGTGCTTTATGGAAGAAACAAAAAAGGAACACTTTTCTGCGGCGCAAATTTTAAAATTCGTAATTCCTTCGGTTTTAGGCATTTTATTGCTGATGACTCCGTTTAAGCTTAACGGACAGTCTACCGTAATGGTTTCGGTTATGTCCAAACTGATTAACAGCGGAATCAATTCCGTTGTACCTATCTACATACCTGTATTAATTGCTATTACGATTTCGTGTATTCTTTCACTGTTATACAAGATTGTAAAACCCGCTTTTATCGAGCACAACGATTTATTGAAACGGGTGTGCAATGTTTCTTATTTTTGGATTGCCGTACGGCTTATAGGACTTGTATTTGCGTATATGACGGCGTTTAAATTAGGGAACGAGATGATTTACGGAGAAAACACCGGCGGGCTTATTTTGTTTGATTTGATAGGCGGCCTTTTTACCATTTTTTTGGTGGCGGGTTTTATTCTGCCTTTTTTGACCGAATTCGGCCTTTTGGAATATGTCGGCGTCTACCTGACTTCGATAATGCGCCCCGTTTTTAAACTGCCCGGCCGCGCTGCCATCGACTGCATCGCATCGTGGATAGGGGACGGTACTATCGGTGTTGCCCTTACGAACAAGCAATACGAGGAGGGGCACTACAATGCGCGGGAAGCGGCCGTTATTGCGACGACCTTTTCCGCCGTTTCCATTACCTTTTGTCTGGTAGTACTTGAAAACGTAGGCTTAACCGATTATTTCGCTCAGTATTATTTGACGGTCGGCGTTGCAGGCATTGTTGCGGCAATAATTCTGCCGCGCATTCCGCCCCTGTCGCTTAAAAAAAACAACTATTTAAAAGAAAGCTCTACGAAAAAAGAAATAATACCGGAGGGTTTTTCAAAAAATCAATGGGGCTTACACCTTGCGGTTAAAAGATCCGAGGAAACGGGAAGCCCGGCACTCTTTTTAAAAAACGGTACGAAAACCGTTTTGGATTTGTGGCTGGGCGTTATTCCGGTCATTATGGCGGCCGGAACGCTTGCACTTATTTTATCCGAAGCGACTCCCGTTTTTTCCATTTTGGGAAAACCCTTTTATCCCCTGCTTTCGCTTTTACGCGTTCCCGAAGCCGAGGCTGCAAGCCGCACTATGATCGTCGGTTTTGCGGATATGGTTGTGCCTTCAATTCTGGCGGCAAGTATACAATCGCCGATGACCCGCTTTATCGTTGCGGCTGTTTCCGTAACACAGCTTTTGTATATGTCCGAAACCGGCGCCGTTATTCTCGGTTCAAAACTGCCCGTGAACGTAGCGGACCTGTTTTTTATCTTTTTGGAAAGAACTATTATCACGCTTCCGATTATTGTCGGTCTGGCCCATCTGTTTTTTTGATTTTTTTACCGCAACTTTTTTAATATGGAGTAATTTTATAAAGCGCCGATTAATCGTAATAAATGGTTAGCCGGCGTTTTTTTTAACCTGCTTTGTGATAATAGGAGGGAAGAATTGGATAGTCCCGTGTGGCTTTTTATGGGCCCTGAAATAGGCGAGCGGAATGCTGCTGTTGAAAATGTAAAAAAAACGCTTTTGCAAAAATACGGCGATTTTGAAATGCACACTGTGTATGCAGGAGATACGGGTATCGGCGGTGTTGTTTCTCTCTTACAAAATGCCTCGCTTTTTTCGCCTGCCGAACTGGTTATTTTAAAGTCAGCCGAGTCTATTAAAAAGAAAGAGGATGCAGAGCTCCTTATCGACTGGATTAAAAGTGCTTCCAATTCTCAAACGGAAAATAATTCGTTTTTAATTTTGATTTCGGATGAAACGTCGGTCTTAAAAAAAATAAGCGATGCCGTTCCCAAAAACCGGCAAAAAATATTTTGGGAAATGTTTGAAAACAAAAAACAGGAATGGGTAAAAAACTTTTTTGCAAAAGAGCATATAAGAATGGATACTGCCGCCGCCGATAAAATTCTTGAACTGGTAGAAAACAACACGGAAGCACTTAAAACGGCGTGCTCGCATTTGGCTTTATTTTTGGAAAAAGGCTCCGTTATTTCCTCCGATGATATCGAAAAACTTTTTGCGCACAATAAAGAGGAAACGCCTTTTACCCTTTTTAATTCTTTAACCTTTAACGATTTTGAGGCAGCGCTTTCAATCGCTCAAAAGCTGATGCTTGTCAAAAATTCAAGTCCCATTCAGATTATTGCCGGTTTAAGCTATTGTTTTAGGCGTTTATATGATTGGCATAAAATCCATGCGGAAAACCGCTTTATAGATGAGTTTGAATTAAAACGGTACGGGTTTTCGGGAAAGACTGCCGTAAGCCAATACGGAAGAGCCGCAAAGCTATGGAACTGTTCCGCCTGTTCTAAAATAATTTCTCTTTTAGCCGAAACAGATTTAAAATTAAGATCACTCGGAACTGCTTTGCAAAAAAACATAATGGAAATTTGCCTTTATGAAATTACGTACGGGCAAGGGAGCGGTCTTTCGGTATATGAACCGCTATACTGAAAATCGCAGGCTAGGTTAGATTATGTAAATTGTCTTCAAGCAAATTGAAAAAGCAGGAATAATGAAAGGCGGATTTGAATTTATCAAAGCCGAATATTTGTTTTGCCTTTTCCAAAATAACCGAGATCTCTTTTTCCGGTATCGGCAGTGTCTTACCCAAAAGAAGGTTATCGAATTCTTTTTCGCGGATTAGCTTATCCGCCGCAAAAAACAAGCGCATTTCAGATAAGACGTTTTTTTGAATTTTCAGTAAAAACAAAAATGAGGCCGATTGTTCGTTTATATATCCTTGAATACCGAGCCGCGTATAAAAGCACTTGGTCCACGATTCGTTTGGAATTTTGATACGGGTTATAATGTGCTTTACGGCTCTTTTTTCCGCAAAGCTGTTATCGATGTACCGCGTAAACGGGATCCATTCAACCGTTTCGGCTGTCCGTATTTCTATTTTTGAATCTAGTGCGAGGATGGGCAAAAAGGCTCCGTTTAGCGGGTTTAGTTTTGCGATATTGCCGCCTATGGTTGAGATAGTTCTTAGGGGCATATTTGAGATTTTTTCTATTCCCTGATACAAGGCTTGCGGAACATGCTTTTCACCTCGGTTAAGAATTTCCTGTAGGCTTACGGCCGCGCCGAATTCGAAGCTGCTGTCGCTTTTTGAAATAAGCTTTAGTTCCGGCACAGAGCATAAATCTAAAACATGATCGGGTAGGACGATAAGCTCATTAGATTGGTTTTGTAAA
Organism: uncultured Treponema sp.; assembly: GCA_963547785.1. Taxonomy (GTDB): domain Bacteria; phylum Spirochaetota; class Spirochaetia; order Treponematales; family Treponemataceae; genus Treponema_B. The sequence goes on from CAUUSH010000018.1 coordinate 25,239, forward strand.
AAACCGGTTGCTCCTGCGATGGGTTGAATGTCTGCAATATTTTTTAAAAGGGTTTGTATTTCTTGTACCGTCTTTGCCCGATATACAATCGTTTTTTTTGAAAAATCCATACGTGTCCTGCCCCTTATTTTTTTAACTGCCGTTTTCCGATTTTTTTTATTGCAGAAAAAAGGTCTTCAAAACTCGTGCATCGGCACATAACGCCTGAATAAAATTGCCTTATTTTATCTTCCGCACGGGGGTCGGAAAAATTTAAGTTTGACTGCATAACGGCATGGGTAAAAAATATTTTGCCTGCATCGCAAAACCCGCAGGTTGCAACCCCCGCCTGCTCAAAACCTGCAGCAATTATTTTGTAAGATTCCGTTGTTTTAAAATGCTCAAGCGTAATGATGTCGGAACCTTCGGCCTTAAAAATGGGAATAAGACATGAAGGAACCGGCTTATCGTTCATTAAAACGGTACACGCGCCGCATTGTCCTTTTAGGCACGAACTTTTTAAACCGAATAATCCGAATTCTCTGCGTAAAACATATAAAAGCCTTTCATTTGCAAGCGCTTCTATTTGCACCGCCGTACCGTTTAATTTAAAGTTAACTTTCATCTTCAACCTCTTTTTTCAGCGATGCTTGAAATATATCTTCTGCAAAAACAGGAAGCGAATTAATGAGATTATAATTTACAAGAATTTGATTGAGTGCTGAAATATAAGCGGCCGGAACCAAAGCACCTGCAATCTCGCTTAGGGCTGCAGCCTGTATGTCAGTTTTTAAAAGATAAACTTTAATAGGCGGAATTTCGCTTGCGGAGATAATTTTAAATTGAAAAGAAGGATTTACACCGTCTCTCATACGTTCAACGGAGATACTTGAAAGGGCATTGGAAATGGATTTATACAGTGTTCTTTTAATAATTTCTTCAGAGTATATTTGCCCTAGGCTGCAGGCAAACCAAATTCCGCGCGTTTTTATTTTATAGGTGCTCGGCTCCAATTCAAGTTCAACTGCGCAGACACCCGGTGTATAAGAGATAAACGGTGAGCCTTTAAGTATTTCATTGCTCCAGTCCTTTGCCTTTAAAACCTTGTAGGTTTTTGTTACGGTAAGGGGCAGCGGTTTTCTGAATTTCAGTTTTTTAATTCCTTGGCAGCATTTTTCAATAAGATCGGGCAAAATTGATATTCCGCATGAAGCGGTGGCCGCACCGGTAAGGCTCATATCGTCGGTACTTCCGCCTAAAAAAACAATCCGGTTTTCTTCGGTTTCAAGCTCTTGCGCAATTTTGCGTTTTAAAATATTTTTTAGATTATCGGAGGATGGCTCCGCTTTTACAATCGCCTTATTTTCTTTTGTCAAGGTGATTTCCGCGCTGTAATTCATTCCCGCTTTTACAAGAATATTCGAGCCGTTGTATTGAAACCCCGACGCAATTCCTATGCCGCGCCAATTTCCGTCGTAGCGCGATTTTCTTGCGGTATTAAGAGCCCGATATGCGTAATGCTTTCTGAAAAAGCCGCTTTCGGTACAAACGGTTTGGAACAAATCGTCGAACTTAAAATTCTCTTCTTTTTTTTCGCCGTAAATTCGCTCCTGTTTTACTCTTAAAATATTATCCATTCTTAACTGTACGGGAGATACGTTTAACCTTTCTGCAATTTCGTTTAGGTGTTTTTCAAGAGCTGCCGTTGTGTAAGCGTCGCCCCAGCCTGAAAATAAATCGGTTAAGCCGTTTGTGCTTCTTACTGCAACGGCATTGACGGTAAAAACCGAAAGACGGTAAATACCTGCCGCCGTTAAGGTCATTTGTCGAAGCATTTCGTTTACAAAGGGATTATATGCGCCTGCATCCATCATAATCGAAATATTCATCGCTTCGATAAGTCCGGAATCGGAAACGGCACTTTTATGCCGTATTGTAATTGCAGGAGTTTTGGTCGTGTATAAAAATGTTTCCTTTCTTGAAAATTCTATTGAGATGTTTTTTTTGGTAAGAAAGGACGCAACAGCGGCTTGTACGGCAAGCATACAGGGGAACCACATTCTTCCGTCAAGCGATTCGGCTTCTTTATGTAAGATGACATTGATTTTGCTTTTGGGCATATTCAAAGCGCTTGCAGCCGAATCTAAGATATTAAACGGCCATTGCGAGCTTACGTGAATTGTAAGGCGGTCTTTAATCCATTCGGTTTTAACGCAGACAGGTTCTGCATGAAAGTGATAGCGGGACTCAAAATAAAGGCTTGAATTTACGATATGTTTACTTTTTTCAAAAACCTCTTCTGCATTTCCGGAGCTGAGCATCTGCATCGCCGCAACCTGATCGGAAAAGTAGTCTTTTTCCTGTGCGGTTTTTGGGAAGCGTTTTTTTGACGGTTTTGCCGGCTTCGGGCTTTCCTCCGTTTTGATTTTAAATAAGGAACGTAAGTATAAAAGAGCCCGCTTATCGGGGCCGGTCAAAATACCTACAGGCTGCCCGGTGTACTCGGTTTTTTCATCCGCAAAAATGCAGATGTTTTCGTTTAAAAAGCCGATGCTGTTTTTGCCCGGTAAATCCTTGGCGCAAAAAAAAGATACCCCTTCGGGAAGTTCCGGTTTTTGTATGTTTATGATTTTTTCATCGGCTTTGAACGAGCGAATCAGTACCGCATATTCTTGGTTCGGCAATTTAAGGTCAGAAACAAATTCTTTGCTCATAGCGCCGCCTGCAACCTTTTGGCATTTGTCCGCTCAAGAGTGCCTATTCCGCTTATTTTTCCGCCGCTGTACCGCAATTTCCCTGTACAAAAAAGGCCTTTTATACTCATTTTCGGATTATAACATTAAATCCTGTGTGAGTACAAGGGGGCTCTAAAATCAATTTTTTAGGTAATTCAAATTATTATTTCCCGTAAGCTATGGATTTTACCGCTTTTACTGTGAACCGTTTGCCGGTTTTTATTCCCGTTTTTGCCGCCGCTTTCGGTTTTTGAGATATGGGGGGGGGTAAGGGCTTCGGTTTTTTAGAGAAAAAAAATAATTTTATGGATAAATTTATTTACGGTATTGACAAAACTAATGGCATCTGCTACAATGCAAGACGTTTTTTATGCTCCTGTAGCTCAGCAGGCAGAGCACAACCATGGTAAGGTTGGGGTCAGCAGTTCGAACCTGCTCGGGAGCTCTTTAAAGTAAGATTTTATACTTTATGGAGGGTAGAAATTATGGCTAAAAAAACGGCGGTGGAACTGATAGCACTGCAATGCAGCGAATGCAAACGAAAGAATTATACAACATCCAAAAACAGAAAAAACATTCAAGAAAAGCTTGAATTGATGAAGTATTGTCCTTTTGACCGCAAGCATACCATGCATAAAGAAACGAAGATAAAATAATTACTGCCGAATTTACGGTAAAATTTAACGTATAGCCGGTAAAATCCTTATGTTTTATCGGATTTAGGTCAGTAGCTCTAATGGTAGAGCGTCGGTCTCCAAAACCGAATGTTGAGGGTTCGAGTCCTTCCTGGCCTGTAGTTTTTCAAAATGAGGTTTATTTATGGGTAAGGTCAGAAGTTTTTGGAAAGAGTGTGCGGGGGAATTAAGAAAGGTTGTGTGGCCATCGAAGGCGGAAGTTTGGTCGTCGGTTAAGGTGGTTCTTGTTTCTACCGTTCTTATTGCTTTTTTTCTTGGAGCCCTCGACGCTTTTTTTATTGCCTGTATCGGGTGGATATTTTAAGAAATTATGGCTAAAGCATGGTACATTCTGCATACCTATTCCGGATATGAGAATAAAATAGAAAGAACAATCCGCACTCTTATCGAACGGGGAACCGTTTCTTCGGAAATTGTCGGCGATATAAAGATTCCCGAAGAGCATGTTATTGAAAATAAGGGCGGAAAAAAGAAAAATGTCAAGCGTAAATTTCTTCCGGGCTATATGCTCGTCGAAATGAATTTGCCCGAAATAGGCTGGAGGCAGGTTTGCGCGGAAATACGGAAAATTCAAGGTGTTTCCGGTTTTTTGGGAGCCGCCGGAAACGAAAAGCCGCAGCCTATTTCGGCTGATGAGGCAAAGGAAATACTGCAAAAGTCAGGCGAGATCAAAAGCGATAAGAATTTGCGGGTTGTGCAAAACTTTAATGAAGGGCAGCATGTCAAGATTGTCGACGGTGCCTTTGCCTCGTTTACGGGAACCATCGATGAGGTTATTGCCGATAAAAACAAGCTGCGCGTTATGGTGGCTATCTTCGGAAGAACGACCCCTGTTGAGGTGGAGATGACTCAGGCCGAAATTATTTAAAGCGGCCGGTGATAGCTTAAGAATGTTCGGGTATGATCCGAATACGGAAAGGTTTTTTGAAAATCATATTACGGGAGGAAACATAGTTTCCGTTTGTACCGGAAGGAGATAAAAATGGCGAAAAAAAAGGTCGTAACGCAGATTAAGGTTATGTGCCCTGCCGGAAAAGCGACGCCTGCACCGCCCATCGGTCCCGCCCTAGGACCCCACGGTGTAAGCGCTCCGCAGTTTGTCCAGCAGTTTAACGACCGCACCAAGTCGATGGAGCCCGGATTGATTATCCCCGTCGTTATTACCGTGTATGCGGATAAGAGTTTTACATTTGTACTTAAAACTCCGCCTGCGTCGGTGTTAATCAAAAAGGCATGCAAGATCGAAAAAGGTTCTTCTACGTCGGTTACCAATAAGGTAGGAAAACTGTCCAAGGCCGCGCTGGAAGAGATTGCAAAAACAAAGATGCCCGATACCAATGCAAATGACATTGAGGCCGCAAAGAAAATTATTGCGGGAACGGCGCGAAGTATGGGTGTGGAGGTCGAACGCTAGTATGAAACACGGAAAAAAATACGAAAATGCGCTTAAAAAATACGATCCTGCCGCGCGGTATACGCTTTCCAAGGCCATAGATGTCGTAAAAGAGCTTAAATTTGCGAATTTTGATGAAACCGTCGAAGTTCACGTTAGTTTGACGCTCGGCAAGGGGCAGACGGTACGCGATACCGTTGTTTTGCCGCACCAATTCCGGGGCGAGAAAAAGGTTTTGGTTTTTTGTACCGATGACAAGGTAAAGGAAGCCCTTGATGCAGGGGCCGCCTATGCAGGTTCTGCGGAGTATATCGAAAAGGTTAAGGGCGGCTGGCTCGATTTCGATATTGCCGTCGCGACGCCCGATATGATGAAGGACGTAGGCCGTTTGGGTATGGTTTTGGGCCGCCGCGGACTTATGCCTAACCCTAAAACAGGAACGGTTACCACGAATATTCCTCAGGCAATCAACGAGCTGAAAAAGGGTAGGGTGGAATTCCGCGCCGATAAGGGCGGGGTTGTACATCTTCCCGTCGGAAAGGTTTCTATGCCGTCGGAAAAAATCGTTGAAAACATCGAGGCTTTGCTTGCCGAAACGATGCGGAAAAAACCTGCGGATGCAAAAAACGATTATGTCAGATCGGTATCGGTCAGTTCGACGATGGGACCGGGGGTCTGGGTCGATTATAAGGTAGGAGAGTAAAAATGGCTTTAAGAACGAAAAATCCCAACCGTCAAAAAACGGAAGCGATTGAAAATATAACAAACGATATAAAAGCCGCGTCCTCTTTTATTTTTACCGAGTACAGAGGTTTGACGGTTCAGCAGATTACCGAACTTCGGCACAAGCTGCGGGAAAACGCGTGTGCGTATAAGGTTATCCGAAACAATTTTGCGCGTATTGCCTTTGAAGCGGCGGATATTAAAGATGTGGACGGCTGGCTTACCGGGCCGACGGCCTTGGCCTTTATCAACGAGGATCCCAATGTGGCCGCGAAGACCCTGTTTGAGTATGCGAAGGACGCACCTGCACTGGTTATAAAGGGTGCGGTTGTTGACGGCGAAGTTTACGACGCTGCAAAGATCGAAGCATTTTCGAAATTGCCGGGCAAAAAAGAGCTTATCGCAATGTTTATGTCCACGGTTAACGCTACGACGTCGAAGTTTGTACGCACGTTACAGGCTGTTGTAGACAAGGGCGGCGCAGCTCCGGCACAAGAGGCGAAAGCTGCTCCCGAACCCAAGGCGGATACACCGGCAGAACAATCTGAAGCCAAGTCTCCGGCAGAAGAGGCCGCGCCTCAGGCATAACATAAGACCGGCGTCTTTTTATAAGAGCGCCGTTTAAAATAAGGCAGTCAGGCTTCAAAGCTGACACCCTGTCTGCTTTAACGCTTTTTAGCGTAAAAACGATTTTTAAGGAGAAGATAATATGGCAGCATTGACAAACGAACAAATTATTGAAGCGATCGGCGAAAAGACGATTTTGGAACTTTCCGAGCTTATTAAAGCGATGGAAGAAAAATTCGGCGTAACGGCGGCAGCACCTGTTGCAGTTGTTGCTGGCGGAGCTGCGGCAGGCGGCGCGGCCGAAGAAGAAAAGACGGAATTTACCGTTACCCTGAAAGGTCTTACGGATCCGGGTAAAAAAATTGCCGTTATCAAGGAAGTCAGAAACGTCGTACCCGGCCTTGGCTTAAAAGAAGCAAAAGAACTTGTTGAGGGTGCGCCCAAGGTTCTTAAAGAAGATGTTTCGAAAGAAGAAGCAGCAAAAATCAAAGAAGCTATTACTGCGGCCGGCGGTGAAGTCGAAATTGCTTAATAGGCAATATGGAACCGGCTATTATGCCGGCATCATTTAGTAATTGTAGTTTCCTCAAAGACTTCCCGTATCAAAATTGTCGGGAAGTCTTTTTGTAATTTAAATATAACGGGGGTAAGAATGTTTGCACGAGGTCAAAATATAAACCGCAGATATTACGGCAAAGATATTCCTAATTTTATGGAATTGCCGAATCTTATTGATATTCAAATTCAATCATATAATAAATTTTTGAATGACGATAATGACCGAAAAGATAAAGACGGCGCAAATGCGGAAGGGCTGGAAAGCGTGTTCCGTTCCACTTTTCCGATCGAAAGCATAAACGAGGATATGTCTTTACAATATCTTTCTTATTCGCTGGATTATGAAAGCATCAAATTTTCCGAAATAGAATGCAAACAAAAAGGCCTAACTTACTCCGTACCCTTAAAGGCCGAAATCGACTTGTTTTTTAAAGAAACAAAGGAAATAAGGCGCAAAAGTATTTATATGGGCGACATCCCCCTTATGACCGATAGGGGAACCTTTATTATAAACGGGGCAGAACGGGTTGTCGTTTCTCAAATTCACCGCTCGCCCGGCGTTATTTTTTCGTATGAAAAGGGTGTTTATTCAAGCCGTATTATTCCCTACCGCGGTACGTGGCTTGAATTCGAAATAGACCAAAAACGCGAGCTGATTTATGCCAAACTGGACAGCAAAAAGCGTATTCTCGGAACGATTTTTTTGCGGGCATTGGGGTACGATACCCGCGAAAAGATTATCGATTTGTTTTATAAAACAAAAACCGCAAAAATTTCTTCCGACCGCAGCGAATATGAGGAGCTTATCGGACAGGTTTTGGCGCGGGACGTTTTTATAAACGGCGATGACGGCGAGAAGCGCAAGATTTATCAGGCCGGAGAAAAAATTCACCCCCATAATATAGACGATTTGATTCAAAATGATATAAAAACCATTACGGTTATCGATTTTGAAGATCAGGATTCTCTTAATTCTCAGATTATTTTTAACTGTTTTGAGCGGGAAGAGATAAAATATACGCCCGATCCGACGGTGCACGATGAGCCGACCGTCGAAGATGCCTTGAGCGCCGTTTATAACGTGATCCGGCCCGGCGATCCGATTACGGTAGAAAATGCGAAAGAAGACTTGCATAATATGTTTTTTACCGCCCGCAGGTACGATATCGGCAAGGTCGGCCGCTATAAGCTGAATAAGAAGTTCGATTACGGAGCTGAAATTACGGGGACAACCCTTATCGAAGACGATATTTTTAAAACGATGAAGTTTTTGATCAAGGTGTATATCGGCGAAGAAAACGTTGATGATATAGACCATTTAGGCAACAGACGTATCCGTTCCGTCGGCGAAATTATGACCGACGTTTTGAAAAAGGCCTTTTCGAGAATGGAGCGGATTGCCCGTGACCGAATGAGTTCTAAAGAGATGGATACGATCAAACCGCAGGATTTGATTTCGATTAAGCCCATTGTCGCGGCGATTAAGGAATTTTTCGGGGCTAGCCAGCTGTCCCAGTTTATGGATCAGGTTAATCCGCTTGCCGAACTGACCCACAAGCGCCGTTTGAATGCGTTGGGCCCCGGCGGTCTTTCGCGCGACAGGGCCGGTTTTGAGGTGCGCGAGGTTCATTATACCCATTACGGAAGGATGTGTCCCATCGAAACCCCCGAAGGACCGAATATCGGGCTTATCGTTTCGATGGCGAATTATGCACGTGTAAACGAGTACGGCTTTTTGGAAGTTCCGTACGTAAAGGTTGTAAACGGGGCGGCCACCCGCGAAATAGAATATCTTTCTGCGATGGACGAAGATAAGTATTTTATCGGACAGGTTTCCGAGGCGATCAGCAAGGACGGAAAAATCAATGCGGATCAGGTCGCCTGCCGCCGTCAGGGCGATTATACGTCGAGAAGCCCTAAGGATATTCAGTATATGGACGTGTCGCCTAAGCAGATTATTTCGGTTTCCGCCTCGCTTATTCCCTTTTTGGAACACGATGACGCAAACCGTGCCTTGATGGGCTCGAATATGCAGCGGCAGGCGGTTCCGCTCGTGTTCCCCGAACCGCCCCGTGTCGGCACCGGTATGGAAAAAAAGTGTGCCTACGATTCGGGCGTTCTTATAAAGGCCAAAAGGGCGGGGCGGGTCGAATATGTTTCCGCTGATAAAATCGTTATCGTGCCTGAGCAGGCAAAAAATCAGGACGAAACGGATGAGTATCAGCTTTTAAAATATCAGCGGACAAATCAAGAGACCTGTTATAACCAGCGTCCGATCGTAAAGGTCGGCGATATGGTCGAGGCGCATCAGCCCATAGCCGACGGGCCTGCCACCTATAACGGGGAGCTTGCACTCGGCAGAAATATTTTGGTTGGTTTTGTGCCGTGGAACGGCTACAATTATGAAGATGCCATTTTGATTTCGCGCCGCGTTGTAAAAGAAGATATGTTTACCTCTATTCATATAAAGGAATTATCGACTGAGGTGCGCGAAACAAAGCTCGGTGCCGAAAAGATGACCTGCGATATTCCGAATAAATCCGAAAAAAGCCTTGACGATTTGGACAGCGAGGGTATTATCCGTATCGGGTCCAAGGTAAAACCGGGTGATATTTTGGTTGGAAAGGTTACGCCTAAAAGCGAAAGCGACACGACGCCGGAATTCAAGCTGCTTAATTCGATTTTCGGTGAAAAGGCGAAAGAAGTCCGCGATACCTCGCTGAGGGTGCCGCACGGCACGGAGGGGACTGTCATAGATGTGCAGCGTTTAAAACGGGATCAGGGCGACGATTTAAACCCCGGCGTCGAAGAGGTTGTCAAGGTTTTGATTGCGACAAAACGCAAATTGCGGGAGGGAGATAAGATGGCAGGCCGCCATGGAAACAAGGGGCTTGTTGCAAAAATCCTTCCCGAAGAAGATATGCCGTATATGGAAGACGGTACCCCGCTGGATATCTGTCTGACGCCGCTTGGTGTTCCGTCACGAATGAATGTCGGGCAGCTTTTGGAGTCGGAGCTCGGTTTGGCGGGCTTAAAACTCGACGAATGGTACGAGTCGCCCGTTTTCGAGTCGCCTACGACGGAGCAAATTGAGGCCAAATTAAAAGAAGCCGGATTCCCCGTCAATTCAAAGGTAAAACTCCGCGACGGGCTGACCGGCCGCCTTTTTGAAAACGATGTATTTGTCGGCGTTATCTACTTTTTAAAGCTGGCTCACCTGGTTGATGACAAAATGCATGCCCGATCCACGGGGCCGTATTCTCTTGTTACGCAGCAGCCGCTCGGCGGTAAGGCACAGTTCGGCGGTCAGCGCCTTGGAGAAATGGAAGTGTGGGCGCTTGAAGCCTACGGTGCGGCCAATACATTGCAAGAGCTTATCACCATCAAGTCCGACGATATGCACGGCCGCTCCAAAATATACGAATCGATCGTGAAAGGCGAACCTTCAAGCTCGGCCGGAATTCCTGAATCCTTTAACGTTTTGGTGCAGGAGCTGCGCGGTCTTGCCCTCGATTTTACGATTTACGATGCAAAAGGTCAGCAAATTCCTTTAACCGAAAGAGATGATGAGCTGATTAAACGCGAAAAAACGAGTGCGAATTTTTAAATAAACGGGTGAATGCGGCCTTGGCGGATACGGAATCCGATTGCGGGTTTCGCTTGAGGTTGGAACGGTTTGGGGCTGCATTGAAAATTACAGATGAGATTTTCTTTTTAGGATTTGATAATTCTAAAAATAGGTTTTATGGGGGAGTGATTATGAGAGATATACAGGATTTTGACAGTTTGATGATAAAACTTGCCTCGTCCGAAACGATACGGGCATGGTCTTACGGCGAGGTAAAAAAACCCGAAACCATAAACTACCGCACGCTCCGCCCCGAGCGTGACGGGTTATTCTGCGAAAGAATTTTCGGTACTACAAAGGAATGGGAATGCTTTTGCGGAAAATTCAAGTCCATACGGTACAAGGGTGTTATTTGCGACCGCTGCGGCGTCGAAGTTACCCATTTTAAGGTACGGCGCGAAAGAATGGGGCATATAGAACTGGCGGCTCCGGTATCGCATATCTGGTATTACCGCTCCGTTCCCAGCAGGATGGGCCTTCTTTTAAACTTACAGGTCGCCGCCCTGCGCTCCGTTTTATACTACGAAAAATACATCGTTATCGATGCAAACGATACCGACCTTGAACCGATGCAGCTTTTAACCGAGGACGAATACCGCGACGCGTACGAACGGTACGGTGCCTCGTTTACCGCAGGCATGGGAGCGGGCGCAATCAAGACCCTGCTTCAAAACATCAACCTCGATGACCTTGCCGCCGAATTGCGGGCAAAAATGATAGAAAAGGGCGCGAAAAGCGATCAGCGTTTATTGCGCCGCATAGAAATAGTCGAAAATTTCCGCGCCTCGGGCAACCGCCCCGAATGGATGATTTTGGACGTTATTCCCGTCATCCCGCCTGATTTACGGCCGATGGTTCAGCTTGACGGCGGCCGCTTTGCAACGTCGGATTTAAACGATTTGTACCGCCGCGTCATTCACAGGAACAGCCGTTTGAGCAAACTTATGGAATTAAAGGCGCCGGATATCATCATTCGAAACGAAAAACGAATGCTGCAGGAAGCCGTTGACGCATTGTTCGATAATTCCAAACGCAAAAAGGCGATAAAGGGCGCTTCAAACCGGCCGCTTAAATCAATTTCCGACCTGTTAAAAGGAAAGCAGGGGCGTTTTAGGCAAAACCTCTTGGGTAAGCGTGTCGATTATTCCGGCCGCTCGGTCATCGTTGTCGGCCCCGAATTAAAACTGTGGCAGTGCGGGCTTCCCACAAAGATGGCCTTGGAGCTTTTTAAGCCGTTCATAATGAAAAAACTCGTTCAAAAAGAGGTTGTTTCAAACATCAAAAAGGCCAAACTGCTAGTCGAACAGGAGGCGCCTGAGGTATTTGCCGTGCTCGATGAGGTTGTAAGCGAGCATCCGGTAATGTTAAACCGTGCACCGACGCTGCATAGGCTTGGAATTCAGGCCTTTGAACCGGTTTTGGTTGAAGGAAAGGCCATTCGTCTGCACCCGCTTGTCTGTAAGGCCTTTAATGCCGACTTTGACGGCGACCAAATGGCTATTCACGTGCCTTTGACGCAGGCGGCCCAGATGGAATGCTGGACGCTTATGCTTTCGGCCCGAAACCTTTTGGATCCCGCAAACGGAAAAACCATTGTTTTCCCGACGCAGGATATGGTTTTGGGTATCTACTATCTTACAAAAGAACGGGCTCTGCCTGAAGGCAAAAAACCGCGCCGCTTTTCTTCGGTCGAAGAAGTTTTGATGGCGGCCGAATGCGGTTCGGCTGATTGGCACGATTTGATTTCGGTAGATTACGAAACGGCGCCGGGTAAAATCGAGTCCGTTTTAACGACTCCGGGCCGTATTCTTTTTAATGAAGAAATGCCTGAGGGGATTCCGTTTACGAACGACGCGCTCGGCGACAAAAAAATACGGAAACTGATCGAGGACGTTTTTAGGGATAAGGGACCGTGGCTTGCCGTGCAGCTTTTGGATAAACTAAAGGCACTCGGATATAAGTACGCCACCTATTTCGGCGCAACCTTGAGTATGGACGATATGATTATTCCGCCTGAAAAAGCGGAAATGCTCGATAAGGCCAATAAGGAAGTTTTGGAAATTTACAATCAGTATAAGGGCGGTCATATTACGCAGGAAGAGCGCTATAACAGGGTCGTTGACGTTTGGCAAAAAACCAACGCCAATTTAAAGGCCATTTTGATGGATGCGCTTAAAGAAGACAAGGGCGGTTTTAATACGATTCACATGATGGAAACGTCGGGCGCGAGGGGGTCTAAGGACCAGATAAACCAGCTTGCCGGTATGCGCGGCCTTATGTCGAAACCGACAGGCGATATTATCGAACTTCCGATCCGGTCTAACTTTAAAGAAGGCTTAAACGTTATGGAATTCTTTATTTCGACTAACGGTGCCCGAAAAGGTCTTACCGATACGGCCCTAAAAACCTCGGATGCAGGATATCTGACGCGCCGTCTTGTCGATATAGCCCAAAACGTTGTCGTCAACGAAGAAGACTGCGGCACCATCAACGGAATTGAATATACGGCGATCAAACGCGGGGACGAAATCCGCGAGTCGTTAAGAGACAGAATTGCCGGCAAATATACACTGGAGCGGGTGTTGCATCCGATTACCGGCGATGTTTTAATCGACGTAAACGAATACATCACCGACGAAATTGCAAAAAAGATAGAAGAAGCGGGCGTTGAAAAGGTAAAATTAAGGACGGTTTTAACCTGCGAATCCAAACACGGGGTCTGCGTAAAATGCTACGGCCGCGATCTTGCCCGCAACAAAATAGTCCGCATAGGCGAGGCTGTCGGAATAATAGCGGCTCAGTCCATCGGTCAGCCGGGAACCCAGCTTACGATGCGTACCTTCCACGAAGGCGGTACCGCTTCGAAAAACGTAGAAGAAAACAGGGTTGTTTTTTCCGATTATTCGATTGCAGTCAAAAACATTACGGGCGCCTATGTAAGGCTTGATAACGGAAGCCTGCTTTTTACGCGTAAGGGCTATTTTACCTTCAGCAGAATTTTAAAGGAATATGCCCTTAAAAAAGGAGAGACGCCCCTTATCAAAACGGGGGACAGGGTCGTAAAAGGGAATCCCGTGTACACGGCTAAAAACGGAAAAGAGATTATTTCCGAAGATATAGCGATAGCCGACGTGCGGGACGACGTTATCTACCTTTTGGGTCAGGAACAAACCATCGAAATACGAAACGGTTCCGAAGTCGTCGTAAAACCGAACGAAATTATCAAGGCAGGCGAAACCGTTGCTACCTTCGACCCCTTCGCCGATCCCATATTGGCCGAGTACGACGGCTTTGTCCGTTTTGAAGACATTATTCCCGGCACAACCTTAAACGAGGACCTTGATGAAGAAACGGGCGTTATCGAAAAAAGGATAAGCGATTCCCACTTCGACAAAATGCAGCCGCGTATCTTTATCTCCGACGAGTCGGGAAATCCGATAGGCGATGATTCTTACTTCCTTCCCGGCGGTGCTCAGCTTTTGGTTGAAGAAGGGCAGGAAATTAAGGCGGGAACCATTCTTGCAAAAATATCGAAAGAATCGGTAAAAACGAAGGACATTACCGGCGGTCTGCCGCGCGTTTCCGAGCTCCTTGAAGCCCGCCGTCCCAAATCGCCTGCCGTTCTTGCGACCATCACGGGGCTTGTAACGATTAAAAAGGGCCTTTTAAAGGGAAAAAGAATAATTCTTGTACGGGACGAATACGGCAATGACTACAAGCACCTTGTTCCCATCGGAAAACGAATGCTTGTGCGGGACGGCGATACGGTTAAGGCCGGTGAACCGCTGTGCGACGGCAGTTTTGACCCGCACGATATTTTGAATATTTTGGGTGAAAATGCACTGCAAAACTATCTTATGAAAGAAATCAAGGACGTGTACGATGCGCAGGGCGTTACCATTAACGACAAACATATCGGTGTTGTCGTCCGCCAGATGCTTCGAAAGGTAAAAATCGTGTCCGTCGGCGACACGAAATTCATCTTCGATCAGCAGGTCGATAAATACCGCTTCCACGAGGAGAATAAACGTGTTACCGAAGAAGGCGGTCAGGCGGCCGTTGCCCGTCCCATGTTCCAAGGTATTACACGGGCGGCGCTGAACATCGACTCGTTTATTTCCGCAGCCTCTTTCCAAGAAACCACGAAGGTCTTGACCAATGCGGCCATTGCAGGGGCTTCCGACGAGCTGCGCGGCTTAAAAGAAAACGTTATCATCGGTCACCTTATTCCTGCGGGTACCGGCATGAAGCAGTACAAGGATATAAAACTGTTCGATAAGAATAAGAGCGACTTGGACGAACAAATGAACGAAATTCTCGAGCGAAGACGGCTCGAAGCCGAGGCCGCCCAAGCCCTTGAAGAGCAGGAACTTATCGAAGAAGAAAGCTTTTTGGACGACGTATAAGGTGAGAGCATAAGCGATCTGTTCGATAACTGCGTTTTCGAACAGATCGCCGAGTTCTAAATTGCACAAATAGCACGATGCGTGAACATCGCATTTCAAGGTAACCTGTTCCAAAGCGGAAGTTTCCGAACAGGTTTAAGGTAAAAAAAAGCGGATCGACAGGGTTTGATGAAAAGCGGGAGTTGTTGCGGCTTTTGAAAAGGCTTGCACTTCTCCCTTCCCGATTCGGGAAAAAATTATCTTACCCGGATTGACAAAGCGTTTGAATTTGTATAGAATCGCATTTTCAGAAAATGATGAGGGGTTTTCGAAAGTATCAGTTCGCCTGCCCCGAATATGAGGCCTGTTCCAAAGCGGAAGTTTCCGAACAGGTTATTGGAAAAACGTATAAAAATTGCTGTTTTTGTACGTTCCGAAAATTCCGTGGTGCTGACGGATAAAGTAAGGAGTTAAGGCTTATGCCTACAATTAATCAGTTGATAAAAAAGGGTCGGAAATCGGCGGCCGTTAAGACAAAAAGTCCCGCCTTGCAATCCTGCCCCCAAAAACGCGGTGTTTGTACCAGCGTTAAAACAATTACGCCCAAAAAACCGAACTCGGCATTAAGAAAGGTTGCCCGTATCCGTTTGAGCAACGGCATTGAAGTAACCGCCTATATTCCCGGTATCGGCCATAATCTTCAAGAACACTCGGTTGTGCTTGTAAGAGGCGGGCGAGTTAAGGATCTTCCGGGTGTGCGTTACCACATTGTTCGCGGAACAAAGGACGCCCTCGGTGTAGAAGACAGAAAAAGAGGCCGCTCGAAATACGGCGCTAAAAAACCGAAGGCCTAGGAGGGACGTATGGGAAGAGGAAAAGTAGCCGCAAGACGCCCCGCCTTGCCCGACACGAGGTATAATAGCATCGTTGTTACCAAATTTATCGGACGAATGATGCTTGACGGAAAAAAGAGCATTACGACACGGATTATGTACGATTCTTTTGACAGAATAAAAGAAAAAACGGGTGAAGAGCCGCTTTCGGTTTTTTCGAAAGCCTTGGATAATGTAAAACCCGTTGTAGAAGTAAAATCAAGACGTGTTGGAGGCGCGACCTATCAGGTGCCGATGGATATTCCTGAAAGCAGAAGGGAAGCCTTGGCTATGCGCTGGATTATCGGAGCCGCACGCAAACGAAGCGGTCACGAAATGGCCGAACGCTTGGCAGCCGAGCTTATCGATGCGTATAACAGCACGGGAACGGCGTTTAAAAAGAAAGAAGAAGTTCACCGAATGGCCGAAGCCAATAAGGCGTTCTCCCATTTCCGCTGGTAGTCCGTTTTACCGGTTTAATCATAAACCCCGAACACTTATCGCGTGTGATAAGTGTTCGGGGTTTGTTTTATCCGGCTTAAAATTTTTTTGTAAAAAAGGGACGGTAACAGCCGATAGGCTTGCTGTTTTTAAAAGTTACCGATACTGCGTAAGTCATCATTCAGGTTAAAAAAGTTTTCCCATAACCCTTGCATTTTTTCATAAAAGCATATATAGTTAACATAAGTATGACAGTGTTGAAAAGTAATTATAAATATCGATTTTCTTACAAAAAAATATTGTGCAAAAAGGGTGTTGACAAAAAAGCAAAAATAGATATAGTA
>CAUUSH010000019.1:0-41098 GCA_963547785.1 uncultured Treponema sp.
TGGTGCCCTTGTCCATCATAAGGTCGATAATCTCGTCAAGGGTGTACGAGCGCACGTCCTGCGCCTGCGCCATGTAGTCGTCCGGCGCAGGTGTGAGTAAGTTTTCGCGAAGCGAGTATTTCAGCATAGCTTCCTCCTAAAAATGTTTTTTAAGGGGATGTATCCCCTTAGACCCCTCGGTTTTCTTAGGGAGAGAGAGGACACCTCGTTCAGAGCAAGGTTTCCTCTCTCTCCCTAAAACCCTCTCTCTCCTTCCCGCGCTGCCAAAGGGGACACCCCTTTGGAAACCCCGTTTATAGGCGGGGTTCTTAGGGGCAGAGCCCCTAAGCGGTTCTTTTGAAGAAAGGTGGGGTCATAGGGGAGGTACAACCAACGAAGTTTCTAGGTCAAGGAACTTTTATCCGAAAAAGTGCCGTTCCTCCCCTAATTTGGATTGACGGGTCTCAATCCGTAAGACCTAATGTATGCCGTACAGAATGTACGGTGCGTATCCGCTAGCTATGGTGCAGCAACAAACCTGTCTGGCTGTGTGCCCATATCGTCGGCGCCGGCTTTATATGCATCAACCTGGTCAGCCGGAACCTTTATGCTGCCTGCAGTCAGCTTATCGCAGCGAAAGAAAGCCTCCTTAAAGTCTTTACTGCCGCCGTAATTACATTCTAGCGTAACCTCTGTAAGCTCTTTGCAAAATTTAAAGCAGTATTTCATAACTGTAACGCTTTTAGGAATGACGGGAGCCTTTGTAAGCTTTCTGCAGTAGGAAAAGCAATCATGCAAATTGGTAACGCCTTTAGGTATTGTAGAAGGAGCTTGGGTAAGCTTTTCGCATCCGTAAAAGCAGCCGGCCATCTCCGTAATGGAAGCAGGAATTTCGGGCGCCTGTGTAAGGTTTTTGCACTTTCTAAAACAGTTGTTTATATCCGTAACGGAAGCAGGAAGAGCGGGAACCTGTGTAAGGCTTTCGCACTCGGAAAAGCAGCCATTCATATTTGTAACCTTTGCGTTTGCAGGAAAAGGGGAAATCTGTGTAAGGTTTTTGCAGCCGTTAAAGCAGTTATTCATATTTGTAACGCTTTCGGGTATTTCAGGCGCTTGGGTTAAGCCTTCGCAGTTGAAAAAGCAGCTTTTCATATTTGTAACGCCTGCAGGAAGCACAGGCGCTTGGGTAAGGTTTTTGCAGTCTCTAAAGCAGCCTTCCATATCCGTAACGGCGGGCAGTTTGCCGAACTTAAGCGCAACCTTTTTAGACGGGTTATCGTTTAGGACTTTTCCGAGCGGGCTCGGGCGATAGGGCGAGTGGGTAGCCTCTCCTTTTAAGTGTTCCGCCTTAAGACCCGTTACTTTGATGTAATAGTTGCCGTCGGCTGCCGCTGGACTGCTGTTTAGATAAGCAGCCAAGTCTGCGCCGTTTGTGCCGAACGCAACGCTTTTATACCGGCTAAAGTTTACCTTTACCTCCGTTTCGCCGGTAATTTGTACCGTTGCGGTAGTATCGCCGTCTTTGCCTCCTGTTTTAAACGAACCGCCTTTAATAGTCCATTCATCGGCGTAATGCTCGGCAACCGTTACCGTTGCCGTAAAGGTTACGGTTGTGCCGTACGGAACCTTCTTGCCCGAAGTAATTGGGGTACTGCCGGCCATTGCTTTAAGCTCGCCGTTTGCAGGTGTGCCTTCTACACTAAAGGTTACCTTTTGCGGTCCCGGAGGCGGTGTGGGCTCCTCGGCCTTAGGTTTTGCCTTTTGCGGGCAGGCTGTAAACATAAATGCGATGAGCAGCATAAAAGCGGCTCCCAAAAAGGCTTTTGCCTTATTCTTTGAATTGTTTGTTTTCATTTTGAAAACCTCCATAAAAAGTTGTTTGTTTTTCAATTTTAATCGAATTGTCCAATTACCCAATTAATAATTATCCATCATAATATTACAATTTTAGTATATTATCCATAAAAAACAGTTTATACGGATAAAAAGAACCAAGGTTACCAAAAAAGAACTTTGGTTACCTGCTGAAAAATGTACATCCGTGTACATTTTTCAGCTTCGAGTTTGCGACAAGCGCAAACTCGTAAGGCGTGGAACCAGCGGCATCCGTGCCGCTGAAGGATCGTACATCCGTGTACATTTTTCAGCTTCGAGTTTTGCCTTACGGCAAAACATCGACGTTTACAGTCCGCACAGGATGTGCGGTGATTTACGTGTACGATGTTTTAGGCGATGAGCCTAAAACTCGTGGTAAGTAAATGTACAAGGATGTACATTTACTTACCTGACGTCCTGTCCGCCGCTGGTTTTACGCGCCGCACAGGGTATACGGTGATTTTGTAATGCGATGTTTTACTTCACTTTTACGATAACGGTTCAGTTTGAGAATTGTTTGTAACTGCTATGGATGGGTGAGCTTCTCTGTTATTAAGTGTACGGTATAGCATGGTTTTACTTTGCGGGCTTCGTGTTTTTTTTGAATCTACTCCGCCTATTTGCAAAAAGGCTGACTCTTATAGAGCTTTTATTTCTTCAACGGAAAGCCCTAATATTGTACAAATATCATTGATTGGATAATTCATACCTTTCATCAGCTTTGCCGTTTCAAGCTTTGTTTTGTATGAGCCGTCAGCAAAACCTTGTTGTATTCCCTGTTCAATTCCTTGCTCAATTCCTTGCTCAATTCCAATCCTTAGGCTTTCTTCTCTCTGTACCGCAATATCAGTATCATAGTCGTATTCTGCTACTAACATGTTTATTACCTCCCGTGATTTTCTCTGTAAATATTCTTTTAAGATTCCTTTTTCTATACATATCTTTACCGCATTGGTAAAGCCGTTTTCGCTGTCGAGTTGTGTTTGTTTTCTTACCTCTTCTACAAAGAGGCTGTATTCTTCAAGCGGTTTGCAGGCTGCTAAGACTTTATTTGCTTTGTCTGTGTTGATATTGAGAACCCGCACCGTCAACTCCAGCGGCACTTGTTCAGGTTTTGTGATAAACGCATCGGATAGTTTTAGAACCGTAGTTTCGGGATAGTCTTCCGTGCCGTTGTAAAAGACATAAAACTCAGGCGTAGGTATTTTTGACAGCTTTCTTAAATACCTGTCTGTCGGTGCTTGCAGTTTTTCATAGAGCCTTGCTATGTATTCTAAAAAACGCAAAGGCATATTTTCGTTTATAGTGGATTGGTGTTCAGCTAACACGATGATTTTACCGTCTACAAGGCAGGAAACGTCATTGATGATGTTCATGTACATAACATTATCGAGCCTTATATTTTCGACCGGAGACGAAAGCTGTAGATTTGTACCATGCAGAGCATTATACAGCGATAAGAAATTCTCTTTTGCTTTTTCGTCTTCACTGAAAAGGTCAACGAATACAGAATCTTTGTATTTTCTGTTTGAAGTACTCATAGCCATCCCCTCATTGATTGTATTATACCACAGATTAAATGACTTTAAAAGGGATCGATGTAAATATTTAAGAGTAGAAATCGCTTACTCCCGCACACAAAAAAAACGCTGAAAAAGGTACTCCGTACAGGGTGTACGGTGATTTTGTCATGTGATGTTTTAGGCGGGCTTTAGGGAGCCTCTAAAAATATCAGTTTTTAAAGATGTTCTTTAATCTTTCAAAATACAAAACAAGGGAAGATTTGGAAATAGACCCCTTTAATTCTGTTTTAATTTAATCGGATTTGTGCTATACTCGCCCGTATGGAATATCAAGTAACAGCAACGCGGCGCAGGCCTCAGCGGTTTGAGGACTTGCTGGGGCAGGAGTTTGTCGCCGCTACCCTGCAAAAGTCTATCGAAACGGGGAAGATTGCCCACGCATACCTGTTTTCCGGGCCGCGCGGGTGCGGGAAAACCAGCTCGGCGCGTATTCTTGCAAAGGTGCTTAATTGTGCCCAAGGCCCGGCCCCGACCCCCTGCGGGACGTGTACCGCCTGTACGGAAATTACGGCAGGCTCTTGTTTGGACGTAATAGAAATCGACGGTGCTTCTAATACGGGCGTCAACGATGTGCGGCAGATTAAAGACGAAATTCTGTTTCCGCCCAATTCTAACCGCTATAAAATTTATATCATCGACGAAGTGCATATGCTTTCGACCAGCGCTTTTAACGCTCTTTTAAAAACGATAGAAGAGCCGCCGCCGTATGTGGTGTTTATTTTTGCCACAACCGAAATACACAAGGTACCGGCAACCATAAAAAGCCGCTGCCAACAGTTTAATTTTAAACTGGTGTCGGTGGAGGTTTTAAAACAGGCCTTAGAGGAAGCGGCGGCGGAGTTAAACATAAAAGCTGATGACGAGGCCCTGTACTGGGTTGCGCGGGAAGCGACGGGCAGTGTCCGCGATGCCTACACCCTTTTCGATCAGGTAGCGGCCTTTTCGGACGGGCATATCACGTTCGAAAAAATCCGCGAAAAACTCGGGCTTACGGGGATCGACTCCATCAATAAGCTCGTTTGCCTGTGTGTCGAAAAAAACGGGCAAGAAGCGCTGAATGTTTTGGACGAAATTCTGCAAAACGGCATTTCGGTCGAGCAGTTTATTTCCGACTGCGCCGATTATTTTAGAAGCCTTTTACTGGTAAAGCACGGCATTACAAAAGAGGCGCTGATAGGGCAGCGGGCAGACCGTTTTCCGCCTGAGGTGTTAAACGGTTGGAGCGCCGTTCAAATCGAACAGGCCTTGAGTATAATGCTCAACCTTTTTAAAGATATTCGTTTTTCGCTTGACCCGCGCTATGAGCTCGAACTTGCCGTGTCCCGGCTTTCGTGGCTGGCCGATTACGTTTCCCCCAATGACCTAAAAAGGGCATTCGAGGCGGCAAAACACGTCATTGCCGCAGGTTCGTCTGCGGGTACGAGTGCAGGCTCTCCGGCAGGTGCAGCCTCTTCGGGAAGCGGGCTTTCCGGAGGTCTTTCGGCAGGGCGGGGCGCCTTTTCCGGTGCGGCAGGCCGGCAAAACGGCGGATGTGGCGGGGGCGGCTCCTACGGTTCGCCTGCACCGTTTCCAAACGAGCCGTACGCACGTGCGCCGTCGGGAGAAGACCCCTATTCTTTTAGTAATGCGGACAGTTTGACGGATCAATTCAGAGCCGTTTTGCGCAAAGAAAAGGCCGCTTCGGGTTCGGAGAAAAAAGAACCGGAACACGGCACCGCTCCGGCAGCCGGATATGCGGATTTTCAAAGCGCGGCACAAAACGGCGAATCTATCCGTCGGGACGGAACGGACAAAACCGTCCCGCAAGAAAGCGGCTTGCCGTCTTTCGGGCAAGCTGTCCGCAGTACGGAACAACCCGAAACCGCACAAACGGCGGCTGCCCGAATCGGTATTGAAGATTTGGACGCGGTTAAAAAAGCGGCGGAGGAAAATCTTTTAAAAAAAAACGGCCTTTTATCTTCTGCCGTAGCCCAAAGCTTGGAATGGCGGCTTCAAGACGATGTTTTGCATATAAGCGCAAAAACGGCCTTCGATGCTTCTCTTTTCGAAAAACAAAAGGACGTTTTTAGAAACGTTTTAGAAAACCTGACGGGCGTTAAATTCAAACTTGCGGTAACGGAATACCGCGAACCCGAAAAGTGCCAAACGGAGGGCGAGGATATTGAACCGCTCAAAATAAGAATGCTGACAGAGGTTTTTATGGGTAAGATAGTCGATAAAAGGATTGCTCAGGAACAAGAGGTTCAGGAAGAAGAAAACGCCGAACCGTTTGTGAATACGTATCGGAGCGAGGGCGCATAAAGGCTTGTAAAAATACGGGTTTTTATGCATAAGATGGCACTATGAATAAACGTGATGGAGAATTGCAGGACGGCGGAAAAATTATACCCTTACAGCCGAAGAAGGTTGCCGAACTTTTGGGCGAAACGGGCCCCTTTGCCGCCTTTTTTGAAAAGTACGAACCGCGCGAACCCCAGCTCAAATTAACCGAAGCCGTCTGCACCTGTTTTAACGATTCTTCCGTCGGCGTTTTCGAAGCGGGTACGGGGGTCGGCAAAAGCCTTGCCTACCTGTTGCCGTCGATCATCTGGGCTAAACGGAACAAAAAGCGGGTCGCCGTTTCGACGGGCACCATCAATTTGCAGCAGCAGCTTTTGGAAAAAGATGTTCCCGCCGCAAAAAAAATTCTGGGAAAAGAATTCTCCGATGTCAAATTTATCCTGATAAAGGGGCGGCAAAACTTTTTGTGTTTGCGAAGGCTTTCGCAGGCGGTACAGGAAGCCGATTTTTTTTCAGGCGGGGCCGAAGAACTTCAGCGCATAAAAGAGTGGGCTGGTGAGGCAAAGGAGGGCAGCCGCTCCGAATTGGACTTTTTGCCCTCCGAGCAGGTCTGGTCTTCCGTCTGTTCGGAAGCCGATAACTGCCATGCCGAAAAATGCGCCTATTTTCATACCTGTTTTGTAATGAAGCTAAAACGGGAAGCCGAATCTTCGGCCATTTTAATCGTAAACCATCACATCTTGTTTGCAGACCTTGCAATACGGGCGGAGGGCGCAGGCTACGACAGTACGGCGGTGCTGCCTGCCTTTGAAAACATCGTTATAGACGAGGCGCACGCAATCGAAGATGCCGCCGAAAGCTTTTTTTCCCACGCGGTTTCGCGCTTCGATCTGCATAAACAGATAAACCTGCTGCACCGGTTTAAACGCGGAAAACAGACCGGCCTTTTAATGCGCCTCGCTTCCGTGTCGGAAGAAGGCGGTCTTTTGCCGCTCGTTTTGGAACTGACGGAAAAAACGATAACCTCATTTACGGTTATGGAAGAAAGGGCCTTGCGCTTTTTGGAAAACGCTCCGGCCAAAAGCCTGACGCAAATTGATCGGGCGCAAACGGAAACGCTTCTTTCCGCCGCCAAATCTTTTTCCGACAATATTACGGGCCTTATCATAAAACTGGAAAAGATAATTAATGCGGTTGACAGCGATGCGGACGAAGAAAATATTTTAAAAGATGCGTCCGTCATTGTGCGGCGGCTGCGGGGCATGGCCGATCTTATCGAAAACTTTTTAAACAAAGACGCCTTTTTGGAAGACGTTTTTTGGTTCGAAAAGATACGGCTCGCGCAGGGCGAGGCGGCTCGTTTTATTCAAACACCGCTGAATATGGCCCCGATTATGCGTCGCTCGGTTTTTTTGCCGATGGCCTCCGTCATCTGCGTTTCCGCTACGCTGAAAACGGGCGGCTCCTTCGATTTTTGGCTCGGCAGAAACGGGCTAAAAAACCTTACCGAAAAGAAGACCGTAAACGGCTTTTTTCCCTCGCCCTTTCCGTACGAAAAAAACGTCGTACTCAATATCCCATCGGACATTCCCATGCCCGATTCGCCCGGTTTTCAAGACAGCCTTAACAAGGCGGTCGCCGCCCTTTTGGAAATTACAAACGGAAAAACGCTCGTTTTATTCACCTCGTACGAATCGCTGAAAAAATCGTGCGAGTACGTGCGCTCCTGCATTAAGGCCGATATAAGGATTCTCAGACAGGGCGAGGCGGACAGAATGGTTCTTTTAAACGAATTTAAAAACGACATTTCAAGCTGCCTATTTGCGACGGCTTCCTTTTGGGCGGGTGTGGATGTCCCGGGCGAATCCCTTTCGCACGTTATCTTGGCAAAACTGCCTTTTTCCGTACCGAGCGATCCGATTTTTAAGGCAAAGGCCGACTTAATCGATAAGTCCGGCGGCAATTCGTTTATGCACTTAAGCGTTCCGCAGGCCGTTATTCAGTTCCGGCAGGGCTTCGGCCGCCTGATGCGTTCGGGTTCCGACCGCGGTATCGTTACGGTTTTGGATAAGCGCATTTTGGTAAAACGCTACGGGCAGATTTTTATTCAAAGCATACCGAAGACGATCCAATGTTTTGCCCCGCTCGGTTCCATATTGAATAAAACGGAAGATTTTTTGTATAATGAATAAGCCATGAGAATTTTTATTGCTATTTCCTGCTGTTTGGTTTTGCTTTCATCGAGGGCTTGGATTATCGGGATTTGCTATTCCCTATGCAGAAAACTGAGCAGCCGGGTTAATACCGAATTTATCGTAAAAACGACCCCCCGCTTGCTTTTCGCCATCTTTAAACAATATGCCGGTTTTAAATTCGAAGGCGATTACAGCCTTATACACACGCTTCCCGAACAATATCTTATCATCTCGAACCATCAAAGTCTTTTGGATATTGTAGTGCATATGAATTATTATAACGGCACACGGCTGCGGTTTATCGCAAAAAAAGAACTCGGTAACCACGTGCCGCTCGTATCGCCCATGCTGAAAAGCGGCCGGCACTGTCTGGTGCAACGGACGGGCGGGGCGTCGCAGGCGATGAAGGCGGTGGATAAATTTGCGCTGTATGCCCGCGAAAATAATATTATTCCCGTTATCTTTCCCGAAGGCTCCCGCTCCAAAAACGGCGAACTGGGAACCTTTAATGCCGCAGGCTTCCGCCGCTTTTTAAACAATGCGCCCATGCCCGTCGCCGTGTGCGCTCTGGACGGGGGATGGCAAATTTCTTCGATACGGAAAATAATACAGAACCTAAAAGGCGGTTCATACAAGATAAAACTGCTGAAGGTATACGAGGCGCCCAAAACCAAAGAAGAACAGCTTAAAATCCTTGAAGAAGGAAAGACCCTTATCGGCGAGCAGCTGCGCAAATGGCGCGCTGCGGCAAAATAACCGCTTAAAGTCTACACGGCCCCCTATAAATCGTTTAAGTTCCTCGCTTCTTTTGCGATAAAAAGAATAACCGTAATCAAAATAATGCAGGTATACCCCGCACTTATCAATAGGGTTGCGGATCTTATATGCCGGAAAAAGTGTAAAACGATTCCGATTATAACCGTAAAAGAGCCGGCACAATACAGCACTATTCCCGTTTTGTTTGCAAGAGGCGCAGGATCGTATGTTTTTTTCTTTTCGGCCGGCATCGTATTATATCCTGCCATCAAATTATAGCATTTACATTCCCGAATTAAAATTCCGAATACAATAAGTACAATACCGGCTGCACCGAAGCTAAAAATCATCGTGTACATTCATCTTTCCTATGCTCTGCGAATAAACGGCTTCGGTTGACGCTGCCATAACTTTATTAAATAGAAAAACGGAAAAGGTTCTTATATAAACCGTTTCAGCCATTTTACCGCTTCAAGCCTCCTTGAAAGCAGTATATCTTTACTTTGCAGTTATTTCCGTCTTTGCTATGAAGTCTCCCATTTTCGTGCTGCCTATTATATATACAAATATTTCAACGGGGCCTAAAATCCAAAAAACATTGCGTAATATCCTTTGGGATAAAGCGGCATCATTTTTTGTATCCGATGAAATAATTTTTATTTTTGCAATTTGCTTACCGAGGCTGCCGCCTTTCGGAATATCCCGAAAAATCATATAGCACATCGATATATAGGTGATAATAATCGTTTTTACAAAAATACCGTCAGCCGAATTGCCTGTTTTATTTATAATGGGATACATAATAAAATACATAAATAGCGCATTTTGTATTACCGCCGTTATCAAAAAATCGATAAAAAAGGCCAAAGCCCGCTTACCGTTCATTTGTCTCTCCTTGTAACGGTTATTTTTACCGTTTCCGTTTTTGGCGCTGCCTTCCGGGTTTTACGGTTCCTCAGGCCACAGCTCGTTAATCAGGGTCTTAAATGAGAACAGCTTCAAAACCGCTGCCGATTTTGAAGCTGCCGTGTGTCAACAAATTATTTTGCAAATCGTTCGCCGAAAGCCTTGCATTTTGCCTTGCCTTCGTCATCGGGCGCATCGTAGATGATAAGACCTTCTTCAAATAAGTCGGCGCCGTCTTTTTTAGCGCGCTCCTGCCAGGTCTGCATCCATTCGCCGTCGGCCCATTCGTAAGAGCCGAAAAGGGCGATCTTTTTACCGCCGAGTTTGCTTTCAACGGAAGCGAAGAACGGTTCGAATTCGTCCGGTTCGAGTTCTTCCGCACCCATTGCAGGGCAGCCGAATGCGATTTTATCGTAATTGTCAATGCTGTCCGAACCGAATTCCGATACGGTGAACAGCTTGGCATCGGCGCCTCCGGCTTTTAACCCTTCCATGATCGACTCGGCCATAGCCTGAGTATTTCCGGTTCCGCTCCAATAAATAACAGCAATTTTTGCCATAAAAACCCTCCTACAGGTTATAGATTTTCGATTTAAGCGCTTAGTAAATCGTAAAGCCTTAAACCTTTTTGTATCTGCAAAGCAAAACGCTCTTTGCATTCATTATATTCTCTGAAAATTCTTGCGGCCTTTTCGGCGTCGGAATAGACCTTCCAATAGCCGGAAAAAAGGCACCCCTGTCCCTTTGTTCTGCAATAGCTAAGCACGTCGTAAACGGGATAGCCCAAAAACAGCCCGATTTCGTGCGGAAAGGGCGGGCGGTGTTTGCATCGCCCTGGTTCCTGCGAAAAAGACATACGCAGAGCAAGAATATTCAGTTTTTCTTCGATAGAGGAATTTTCGGGATAATAAAATAATTGTAATGCACGGGAGACAGCAGGATCGGCAAAATGCGTTTCAAGATACCGTTTATTGTAGATTAAAACCTGCACCCGCTTTTTACAACTGCACAGCACTTTGATGAAAAACCCCTTTTCTATAAGGAACTTTTCATCGATACGCGAAATTTGCTCGTAGTCCTTTGCAGAAAGAGATACCAAACTGGAAGGTTTTAAACCTGCAAAACAAGGGGCACAGTTGTATGCCAGAGTTTCCTCTATGTTAGAAACAATAAACATAAATATATTAAAACACATTTTTCTGATATTGTCAACCGCAGAGAAGTTTTTTGTCAGTGTTTTTAAGCCGCGCTATTTTTCTACTTGATGGGCGGGACGGAATAAATGTCGAACGGCTGAATTGCCTGCGGCGAGCCTTTTACCAGTGCCGGGACGGAAAGCAATACGCTGTCTTCAAAAAGCGGTATCGTAAATTTCCCGGAAAAAGTTTCCGTGCCGTCCTTGGCCTTGATCCGCACCCAGTGCGTCTGGCCGCGCAAAACAATCTTATCCCGGTCCCCTCTCAAAAGCTCCGTCGGCTCATTCCCTGCAAACTCGACTTCCACGACCTTAAAAGCGTCAAAACTGCCGTCCGCGGCCTTTTTGTTTTCAAACAAAATCGTGTGGGTTCTGCCTGACATAAACATAAGGGCCGCAAGCAGGACATAAAACACGGCTAGCCCCGCCCGTACTGCAATTTTTATCTTTTTTGATGTAATCCGTATCATTTTTGAACCTCCGCCTGCGTTCTCAGTTCGGAACGTTTTTTTTCGGCATTGCGCATATTCCGCGCGGCGTACAGCACAAGCGATAAGGCGATGGCCGCATAACCTGCAAAGTCCCTAAAGTACTCGCCTATCATCGCAGAGCCTAAAAGCTGCTGCCCCGCCATGGGGGCGACAATATACAAAAAGTGCAGCAGCACAACACCGATAAAGACGTTTTTAATGCTAACCCGGCTTACCGAAGCCCCTCCGACCAAAATAGCCGCCGCCGCAAAAAAACCCGTCTGATCATGCGCGTTATACGTACTCATATTTCCCATATTCTGTAAAAAGATAATTTGCCCGATACAGGCGAGCACCGTCGAAATAATAATCGACACAATGCGCGTATGCTCGACGGCAATGCCGGCCGAATTGGAAACCTGCTGGTTTTGCCCGATAGCCCGCATATCCTGCCCCAGCTTCGTCTTTCTGAACCACACGATAAAAAAGCACAAGGCAATTATAATCAGATACGAGAGCACGGGTATCCGTAGGCCTGCAATATTGAACGAAAAGGCCGTATCCAAAACCTGACGGACGGGAGCGAGTTCCAAAGTATTGCGCACGCCGAAGCCGCGCGACAGTTTTATCGCCTTGTTGTGCATCGGGATAACCGAGCCCATCAAATACAAAACGAAAAACTGATAAATTCCGTTAAAGAAAAAGCCTAGAATATAACTCGTAACCATTTCACGGCCGCGCGCCCGGTTTAAAATGGAACCGGCAACCCAGCCGAGCACAACCGAAAGCGGCATTCCGATAAGGGCTGCAAAAACAAGCCCATAAATTCCGCCGATATTCCAGTCCATCGCAAAGATTAAACCGATTTGGCCTGCCATAGCTCCCAAGACCATACCGAAATTTATACCCATTCCGGCCATAATCGGCAGGATAAGGGAAAACACCAAAAACGAATTCCGCCCGATACGCGTTAAAATTTCCCCAAGTATGTGATGAGCGGACAGCCCCGAAACGGGAATAGCCGCAAACGAAATTACGAGAAACAAAAGCGAAACAATATTATCCGCCAAAAAATCGAGCAGCGAAAATTTCTTTAATGTATCATGTATACCGGTCATATCCTACCTCGTTTTTTGCGTCTTACGCGTCAAAGCATATAAAATCATTCCGTTCGAAAGTACTATTCTGATAACCTCCGACATATCCGTCTGTAAAACGCTGTTGATAACCGACGGCGTCATCGATAAGATCCCTTGAAACAAAATTGTGCCGATAACGACGTTCAAAATCGAAGCCTTATTTACCGATGCCCCGCCGATTAAAATTGCGGCTACGGCGGGAAAGGCCATATAAAGCGGCGCCTTATACAGCTGAATAAAACCGAAACTTTGCTGATACAGCAAAATACCGATTCCGCCGCATACCGTCGAAAGAATAATGCTGATAGTGCGGGCCCGATTAATGCTGACCCCGCTTGCCCGTGCGAAATCAGGATTGGAACCGACGGCGGTCAAGGCGGTTCCCGTGCGGGTTTTCATAAACAGTTTCATCAAAAGCATACAGATAACCGCAAAAAGGATAATCCCCGTCGGGAACCTGAACGAACCATATCTGATTGTCCCGAAATTGTTCAAAATATTGAGCCAGTAGCCTTCGAGGGTTATGGTCGTTCTTAGCCCGCTGCTCGAATACGCCCATACCATAACGGGATTCGAATAAGGCAACACAATCCATAAAATCGACATAAGCGTAACGGATGCAAAGCCGATATACATCGCTATCGTCATTTCCTCGCCCTTTACCCTGTTTAAAACGCAGCTATAACCGAAACCGATAATACCTGAAAAAAAGACGGTAAAAAGTAAGGCTGCCGAAAACCCGAAAAGGCCGGTCAGTTGAAGCTGCATTGCCATAGTCGAACCCAAAAGCCCGCCGATAACGCCGAGCGACAGGCCGAAGTTAAGGCCGCAGCCCGTTTGAATCATCGGAACCATCGCAAGCACCATCAGCACATTCATTCCAAAGCGGTTTACAATGTCGGAAATGGACGCCCCGATGCTGACCTTTACAAAAGGCGCCATAACAAAAAGGGACAAAAGAAACACAAGAATGATGATGCGCGGCACGCCGAAATCCGCAATAATTTTTTTGAATTTTTCCATTATTTTACTCCCGCCATATACATGGCAAATTCGGACGGCTGCTCTTTGGAGGAAAGAACGCCCGCAATTTCTCCCTTAAACACAATCGCAATTCTGTCGCAGATTGACCGCAGTTCTTCAAGCTCGCTGGAAATCATAACGATGGTCGTTCCGCTTTCTTCGTTTATCTTCCGTAAAGCCTCCAAAACCAGAGCTTTTGCACCGACGTCAATGCCGCGCGTGGGCTCTGCGATAAAAAGGATTTCAGGCTCAAGGCAAAAGGCCTTTGCCAAACAGACTTTTTGCTGATTGCCGCCCGACAATTCCTTGGCTTTTTGGTGGCTTCCGGTACACTTGATTTTGAGCATATCGATGTACTTATCCGCAAGACTTTTCATCGCCCGCTCATCGCGCAGTTTTATAAGCCCGCCCAAATAGCTTTTTAAATACTGCCGTTTGGACTGAATGGCCGTAAACGCGATGTTCCAATCGAGGCTTTCGTCAAGCAAAAGCCCGACGCCGCGCCTGTCTTCGGACACAAAGGCAAGCCCGTCCGCTAGAGCCTTTGCCGTATCGTTTAAGGCGATTTCCTTTCCTTTAAACCGTACGCTGCCGCCTGCAGGGAAAATGCCCATAATACCGTTTGGAATACCGATCTTCCCCTGCCCTGCAAGCCCGCCTATACCGAAAATTTCGCCTTTTTTTACGCTGAAACTGACATTGCGTACCAGCTCACCGGGCATATCCACCCATAGGTTTTGCACCTCAAAAACCGGCTCTCCAATCTGCCGGTTTGCAGAAGAAACGTCCGTTTGCGCAATTTCCCGCCCGACCATAGCTGCGGCAATCTGCGGAATCGATATTTCGGAAGTTTTCACATCCTGAATCGACTTTCCGTCACGCAAAACCACAACACGGTCGCAAATATCCATAACTTCCTGTAAGCGGTGCGAGATAAAAATGACCGCAATGCCCTGTTCGGCAAGCCGTTTTACCGCTTTTAAAAGAATGTCCGCCTCCGATTCGGTTAAAACCGCCGTCGGCTCATCCAATACCAATAGTTTTACGTTATCCCTGTCGATTTCGCGCGCAATTTCGGTAAACTGCTTATGCCCGACCGGCATTTCGGAAATTAAGGTTTTTGCATCTATAGAAACACCCAAATCATTCAATACGCCTTGGGCACGTTCGTTCATTTCTTTGCGCTTTAAAGAACTGAGCCGTTCGGTAAACAGATCGGACAAAATCGAGTGTGTCCTCAGTTCCCTGTTAAGCATAATGTTTTCGGCTGCGGAAAAGCCCGGTATCAGAGAAAATTCCTGATGAACCATACCGATCCCCGCATCCAGTGCGTCAAAGGGCGATTTGAAAGCGGCTTCTTTGCCTTCGATTAAAATGCGCCCTCCAAAGCCTCCCGTCTCGGTAATGACAGGCATTCCGAATAAGATACTCATCAAGGTGGTCTTTCCCGCCCCGTTTTCTCCGACAAGTCCGATTATCTCTCCCTTTTTAAGAGAAAAGTCGACACCTGTAAGGACTTGAGTACCGGAAAAATCTTTTGTAATATGTTCCAAAGTTAAAAAAGTTTCATTCATGCCTTTGTCTATCCTGATATTAAACCTGTTTAGAAATTTCAGTTTCAAAGCAGGCTACCTTGAATCGGCCTGTTCAAAGTTATCAAACAGGCTGATGTGCAAGTTTTTTCCATTTTCTAAAAAACAAAATAAGTTTTCTTCGGTTTTGCCGCACTGCCCATACACGGCACAATGCTTTAAGCAAACCTTTTCCGCACAACAATACCGTACCCGTTTTTCGATTTGCCGAATTTACACAAACACGGCAAAACGAAGCGTACTTTCAGTACAATTGTTTGAGAAAGCGATTTTACCGCAAGGTATTCTTACGGTAAAATCGGTTTAAACCCGCTTGCCGGCATATCCATTGCGGATTAACCGGCTTAAGTTTCGGGCTATTTAGTGAATTTGATTTCGTAATACTTTTCAGGAACTTCCTGAGCCGTTGTAGGCAGGTATCCTTGACCGAAGATATAGGTATCCATAAACATTAAAGCGTGGTTTTTAGAACGGACGCCCGTGCTTGCATCGATATACGTGGTGCTGCTCCATTTAGCTCCGGGAGTAAATTTATTGAAGGCTTCCGACAAATCGCTCATATTGTGCAGTTTTGCTTCTCCGTCAATAATGCGGCGCGCATATTCACCCAAACCTGCCGAAACGGTAAAGCCCAGCGAATACGCCCATGTTCCGAATTTACCCTTGCCGCCCTTTTCGATGACGACATCTTCTTCTTTTTTGAGAATTTTCGAAAAATCGCCTTGTTCCGCCGTCAAATCGATTCCGAGAGCACCGGGATAGCCCATTAAGGGCGAAGGCAGATCCGCTTCCACAAACATTCCGCCGTACGCAAAAAGCTGCTTTAAAAGGGGTTCGGTGTGAGCGTCGTTCGTACAGAAGAAACAGGTTTCCTGTCCGTATTTTTCGACCCACTGCGGCACCTTTTCCAAAATAAACTGCTGTGCGCCAGCCGTTCCGACGTCGCTTGTGGGGTCGGGGGCGGTTTCAAAATGGAATTCCATACCCAGATCCTTGCAGGCTTCTTCCAAAATCAGTCTTCGTAAGCCCAGTGTCTGATACGACATGTGGCGCGGGAAAGAAATATGCACAAAGTGCTTTGTTCCAATCTGCTTTGCAGCCCATGCAATCGTATAACCGCGGGAAATAAAGTCTTGAGACGCTATCATATCGGCCGCCGCATCAATGACGAGCGGGTCTTCGTGGGCTTCGCCTGCAAAAAGAAGAATGTCGGGCCTTTTTTCTTTTACGCGTTTAAAGGCTTCCGCCGTTCCGGGAATGGCCTGATTTACGATGATGGCCTTCATTTTGGGATCGTCGGCCAAAGCGACTATCTGCGAAATGGTGGTTTCCTGCTGGGACATAAAATCGTCGGGATAGGTGATGTGCTGAATCATTCCGCCGTCCTTTGCCGAACCGTACAGTTTTATCAGCTCTTCCGCACCGCGCAAATCATCTTCCGACTGGGAAACGGTTCCCGTCATCATACCGATGTGGTAGGCGGCCTCTCCTTTTTTAGAAGAATCCGTTTTTGCATCTTCACCCTTGTTACAGCCGGCCGCAAAAAAGACCGTCAGCGACAGCAAAACACCTGCTGCCAAAATTTTCCGTTTCATAAAACAACCTCCAAAAGTAATGTAGAAAACCGATGCGCAACGCAATATCGAATTCGGCCTTTTTCGATAAAGTATAATCTTGTAAAATCATAAAAGCCGTTCATATCGAAATCCTCAGCTTAAAATCGCATATAAACAATGCACATTTAAGAATTATAACATAGGAATTTTCTGTTGTCAATAAAAATTTATAATTTTTTGTGCAGGAAAAATACACACTGCCCGCATAATTTTAAAATCTGCAAAAACAGATAATCTTACATTCTTTATCCATGCTTGACATATTCGTTTTTCCGCTATAAAATGTCCTATATGAGTGAAACCTTAAAAAATGATTGGGATGACGCTTTAAGCGTAGGCTACAACAACATAGATATACAGCATAAAAAATTGTTTGCGATTATAAGACAATTCAAAGACGCCCTGTCCCTGCCGCAAAACCGCTATAAGCTTGAAATAGGAAAAATTTTAACAAAGCTTATCGATTATACCGTATACCACTTTTCGGCAGAAGAAAAAATAATGGAAAAATATGAATATCCCAGCCTTGCAGAGCACGCAGAAATGCATAAAAGCTTTGTTAAAAAGATGAGCGACGCCCTAAAAGACCTTGCTTCCGGAAATACGGATATAGGCAACGACTTTTATTTGTTTTTAGGAAGGTGGCTTGTAGAACATATCGCTGTAAACGATCATAAGTGGTCCGCTTTTATACACGAAACCTACCCAGACGAAGAATTTTAGCTGCCGTTTAACCGAATCTGCGCAAAGATTTTTAAGGCAGGGGGTATTAAACCTAAACCGGCCTTGCATAAAACAAGTGTTTATTTCAAGCGGCTAAAATAGCGCGCTTAAAAACACGGGCGAGTTTGCTTATCGCAAACGTCGCTTATTGAATGCGCTTTCTCACTATCGTTGCGAAAGTGAGGTAATTTATCAATCTTCAGAAACTGATGTTTTTTGCAGTTGATGAATTATTAAGAATGTTTAAGTTATTTTTACGGCCGCCGATATTAAAGACGAGGTGTAACTTATGCGCAAACCCCTATTTTATTTTGTTTTTTTCGTTTTATTTTCATTTTTGTATGCAGGTGATATTGCGAATTTCGTTAATTTGGGCTTTTCAAATGACGGAAGCTACTTTGCCTTCGGAGAGCATGGCCTCACCGACGAAAAGTACCAAGGCTATGCAGAAATATTTTGTGTGGATGTAATGGAAAACAAGTTTGTACCGTCCGGCAGCTTTAAAACCAGCCCCACCGTGGAAACGGCGGAAAAAGACAGTAAAAACATATTCTTATCTTTATTGGATAGGGCATCTCTCACCTTATCCAAATGGAATATAAATCAAAAAAATGCAGGCAGACCCATCTATGTTTTAACGGACGAAAGCTTAAAAGAAAAAACGCTTTTATTCAGAGATTTTGAAACGGACGATGAATACACCGTCGTTATGCACAAAGAACAAAAATCCGGTATGGAATCTTCCTTCTATATTTCTGTAGAAATTATAAAACCTAACGGAAGCAAAGTTATCAAAGAAACGGGGCAAAGAGGAAAAACCCGCGCCGGCGTAAAAGACTATGTTATAAAAAAAATTATCATCGATAAAACAAACACGAGCCTTGTTTTCGTTATAGAAAAACATATTTATAATAAATTAGGAGATTCTATACGCTACATGGTAGAAACGGTAAAACTATAGATGCCTAAAAAAAATAAAACCTTGACTTAAAGCAAAAATAGAGGTATACTCACTAGTATGAGCAAACTTTTTTTTATTTTTGTACTTTTTTCCGTGCTTTTTATCTCATGTAAAAGCACCCCTGATCGGGTTCAAGAGCCTGTTCAGGTCAAAACCGAAGAAACCGGAAACGCACAGATGCCGGAAACTCCTGCAAAAGCGGAAAAGCCCGACGAATCTAAGACTGTTATAGAAGAAGATGAGGTTGTTGCCGAATTTGACGGCGTAACTATAACAAAAAAGGATAAAGAGCAGGCTGTATCTGAAATCATAGAAGTGGTCAAAAAATTAAACGAAATCACCGAAAAAAAGGACTACAGCGGCTGGGAGGCCTTTCTTTCAGAAAGCTATAAACAGGAATTTTCTAAGCCTTCTGTCTTAAAAAAGACATCGGAAAACCTGCCGGGAGCAGCCAGAGGTATAAAACTTAAAGACTTAAACGATTATTTTCGTTATGTGTTTGTTCCGTCAAGACAGCAGGGGCGAGTAGACGACATACAGTATCTTTCGCCCATACGAATCCGGGTCCTAAAAAAAGAAAAACTCAAAGAGCTTATTTTTTATGACCTTGAAAAAATTAACGGCAAATGGAAGCTGGTGCCCACAGGCGTTTAAAAGACTGTTTATACCTTAAAATATGCAAAAACAGCTCTTTTTTACGGGTTGATTTTAATAACGGTTTTTGGTATACTTATAAAAATTTAAAAAATCTATATATACCTCTTGACTTTACGGCCGAAATGGTTGAAAATACAAGAGTATTTGACTAACAAGGGAGGTCAATTAATGCGACGAAAGTCTTTAGTTTTTGTAACAATTATACTTTTACTCAGTTCATCTTTTATTTTTTCACAAGAAAAAAAGGATTCGATGATGACCGTCGAAGAAGCCTATCTTAACTCGATGGAAGGCGCTATCTTAAAAGAGATGGTTACAAGCGAAGGAAGGGATTCCAAGTACGTAGCTTTACAGGTCATTGAAGAAGCTATTGATTCCGGCAAAACCAGCCCCGAATTACAGCAAGCCTTAAATTCTCTTGCAACGATAGGACTTACTACCGTTGTTCGAGAAGGCGGAAGGGTTTCCAACAATTATCCTGATGTAAGAATGAAGGCCTGCGAGCTTTTAGGAAAATTGAAAACGGAAGAGTCCAAAGACACCTTGCTAACGGTTATGTATGCCGATAATGAACCGGCTGTTATAATGGAAAGCGTAAAGGCTTTGGGTGATATGGGATATAACAAAAACGATGAAGTAATCGAAATGATAAACTTTATCAATAAAAAATTCGATATCATAAATCCGACAAGCTCTCTTGCAGTTGAAGTTTTGAATGCTTATGAAAAGCTTGCTCCCACGGCAAAGGATAAGCAAGGCATGATAGACAATATTCTTAGAATTGCAAATAATTTTAATTATATTACGCCGGTGCGCAATAGGGCGGTTGCGGTTTTAAAGGTGATTCTTGCCGACTCAAAAAAATAACGTTTGCTTGATATTTTAAGAAAACATCATTTTTAAAACGAAAACCGAACAAAACGAAGATGCTCTGTTTGTGCGTCTTCGTTTTGTTGTTATATCTCTTTTTATAGATAATTTTTAATAACCGCAACTGCTTTCATATGACGCACATAGTTTTAGCGTCGGCCTCTCCACGCCGTAAAGCAATTCTAAAATCCTTACACCTTGAGTTTGAAACGTTTATTTCAAGCTTTGATGAAAAATCTGTCCAAATAAAAGAAGCAGAGCCGTTATGCACGGAAACGGCACGGCAAAAGGCGAAAACGGCAGCAATAGCTTTTACAAAGCAAAACCCCGGTAAAAAAGACGTTCTTATTATTGCAGCCGACACCTTGGTATTTAAAAACTCAGCTGTCTTTGGAAAACCGGCATCGCGTGATGAAGCAAGGCAAATGCTTTTATCCCATTCCGGAAAAACCCATAACGTAATTACCGCCATGTGCGCACTCCATTTGGCTGATTGCAAATGCTATGAAGAAAAAAATATTAGCAGGGTATTTTTTAAACGGCTGACCCACGAAGAAATCGAGCGCTACCTGCAAACCGAAGAATGGAAGGATGCAGCAGGCGGCTATAAAATTCAAGGCAAAGCTTCCCTATTTATAGAAAAAATCGAAGGTTCTTATAGCGGCATAGTAGGGCTTCCGATACACAGCCTATATGCAATCTTAAAAAAGGCTGATATCGGCGTCTTATGACAACCGCATCAATATCAATATACATAAAATACAGAGGGTCCGGGTTCTCAGATAAATGTTTTAGAACTTTTTCACGCAAGCGTCTTTCCTTCAGATATTTTACAGCGCCGGCTCTGTATTTTTTTATAAAAAACTGATATACTGCACGGAAGTAGAAACCGTTTCTTTAAAATTCATATCAATGGCTTATGAAAAACATCGCAAATAAATCTAAGGAAAATCTCAAAAAACTGAAGTTTTTCGAGGTTCCCATAAATATTTGCTTAAAAGGGAGTTCTTATGGAACCGGATGAAGATAAATTTGAAATTATCGAGTATTTGCTTGCAGAAAAAAGGTATATTGAGGTTCAGCGGATATTAGCCGGCTTAAACGAGGTCGATATTGCCGAATTCCTGACAGAGGCACCGCCTACCAATGCCATTCTTATGTTCCGTATGCTGCCTAAAAATATGGCGGCAGAAGTATTTACGATGCTGCCGATCGACCGGCAGACAAAGTTCATTGCAGATGTAACCGACAAAGAACTAGTTCCCTTTTTGGATGAGCTTTTTCTTGACGATATGGTAGATATCGTAGGTGAAATGCCTGCCAATATCGTTAAAAAGATTTTAAAAAACACGGATTCTGAAGAACGGATGCTTATCAATCAGTTTTTAAAGTACCCGAAAGATTCGGCCGGCAGCTTAATGACCATTGAGTATGTCAGATTAAAAAAAGGGATGACCGTCAATCAGTCTTTAAAACACATAAAAGAAATAGGCCTAAAAAGCGAAACCATTTATACATGCTATGTTACCGACGAAAACAGAATTCTTGAAGGGATTATTTCTTTAAAAGATTTGGTGCTTTCGGATTCGGAAGAAAAAATAGACAATCTTTTTAATAAAGAATTTATATGCGTAAACACTCACGACGATCAGGAAAAGGTTGCAGGAGTGTTTAAACGGTACGGATTTTTGGCGCTTCCCGTCGTGGATAACGAAAACAGGCTTATCGGTATTATAACTGTCGACGATATAATGGACGTTATGGAACAGGAGGCGACCGAAGACTTTCAAAAAATGGCAGCTATGCAGCCGAGCGAAGACAATTATCTGCAAACCGGCATAGTTAAACTGGCAAAACACAGAATAGGCTGGCTTTTGCTCCTTATGATTTCCGAAACATTTACGGGAACCATTATAGAGAGGTATACCCACTTGCTAGCTTCGGTAACGGTGCTGACAGCATTTATTCCTATGCTGATGGATACCGGCGGTAATTCCGGCAGCCAGTCGTCGACCTTGATTATACGCGGTTTGGCGACCGGAGAGCTAGGTTTAAAAGATTGGCGGAAGGTGTTGTGGAAGGAGCTGAGAATTGCCCTGATAGTCGGCTGTATTTTGGGAGTGGTCAGTTTTTTTAAGTCCGTGTTTCTCGGCGGGAAAAGCCCGCAAGTGGCTTTGAGCGTAGGCGTAACCTTGATCGTTACCGTTACCATCGCAAAACTAACCGGCGGCCTTTTGCCGATTATTGCAAAGCGAATGAAACTTGACCCCGCCATTATGGCAGGCCCCTTAATTACCACCGTCGTTGATACGTTGAGTTTAATTATTTATTTTAAGATAGCGTCATTTTTTTGTGCCGGATTATTTTAGGTCTTAGGAAGTACGATGAAATATTTGGAGAAGCTGTTGTATAACATAAAAGCCCGAAACAAGAATGCGGAAATTCTATTAAAAGAGGGTTTTAGGAAGGCGATTCATCTTGTTGCCGCGCTCGTTCCTTTTATCGCAGATTATCATTTTTATGCCGCCGTATTATTCCTAGCCGTAATAACTGCTCTTTATACCGTTTTTGAGCTGATGCGGCTAAAAGGCATAAACGTGTTTCTTGTTTCCTGCATTACAAGCTTTGCAGCGCGCCAGCGGGACAGCGGCAAATTCGTGCTAGGGCCGGTAACGCTGGCACTAGGCGTTATTTTAACTTTGTTACTATTTTCCCGCACGGCGGCATTTATAGGAATTTTAGCCCTCGCATTCGGAGACGGCTTATCGGGTCTTATCGGAAAGGCGTTCGGAAAAATACACCTTTTTCATTTAAAAGATAAGACCGTTGCAGGTTCTGTAACTTGTTTTGCGGCGATTTTTATTTCAAGCTCTTTTTTTACGGTAAACCCGTTAAAAAGCCTTATTATCGCCGCCTGCGGAACCGTTGCAGAACTTTTGCCCTTAAAAGATTTCGACAATATCCTTATTCCGCTTGTGTGTGCAGGCACCGCAGTGCTTTTACAGGTATAAGACTGCCTAAACCGGAACGTAAGCATAATGACGGAGTGTGCGTAAGCATAATTACGCACTGACCGTAAGCATAAGGCAGGGGTGTCCAACCACGTAAGGGCCGGAAATATCTGAAAAAGCAGCACCGCTCGATTAAAACAAAACGGCAGGAACCCTTACGGTATTCCCGCCGCTTTTAATCGGCATACAGCCGACACGATTATCCGTTTTCAGGATAACCTTTTAGCTTTTCATCATTCCGAAAACCATTACAAACAAGGCAACGGTTTCGCAAAGACCGACTATCGTTATGTACTGGGCAAAACCTTTTCCCGTTTCTGCAAGCGAGTCGGAACCTGCCGCCGCAGCCTTTCCCTGCGCCATAGCGGAGGCCGCAATCGATAAGCCGCACACCACGCCCAAGCCAAGCAAGAACCAATCGCTTTGCGAAGATTCAAGCATCTTATTCATCAACAAAAATCCGTAAATCGTCTGAGTCAGAGGAGCTCCCGCAAAAGCGACCAATATAAACGGAGCAGGTTTATTGTTCATATAACATCTTTTCCATGCGCCTATTGTCGCCTGCCCTGCAATAGCAAGTCCCAGAGCGGATCCAATTGCCGAAATACCCAATGCAGCTGCTGCACCAAAAAAACCAAAACTCATACCTTTCCTCCAAATTTATTCTTTAAAAGGTTCATATTTAAAGCCTGACCACGTCAAACCTAAATGATTAGAGAATTCCAAGGTGTTCAAGCGTACACCATGGACGATAACCGAAAGCACGTTCATAACGTAGTTAAGCCCGTGTCCGAAAACCAGCAATAAAATGCCGGCAAAAATAATGGCCCCGCCCAGCATCGGGCCTGCCATCTCGTTAATAGTGGCGCTGATGGCTCCGCCTGCAAGACCAACCGCCCACAGACGTATGTAGCTCATAATATCGGCAAAAACGTTTACCAGCCCCAAACACATATTGATAATGTTTTTTGCACTTTCTGCGAGCGCCTGTCCGATGCCCGTCGAATAATTCGCAAAAGAAAAATTGAGCATAAACCCGACACCGATCGCAAGCTGAACATAATTGTTGATAACGTATTTTTGCGGGTCGATAACAAGGTTCAAAACCACAATATACATGCCGCCGAGCATACCGAGGGCACCCACATCACCTAAAAACTTAGGAGATTTTATGTTCCTGAAGATGCCGATGATATGCGCAACCGAAAGTTGAATAAGCCCCAGCGTAAAGCAAAGCAGCATTTGGTTTTGATTTCGCACGTCCTCAGGCGTTACATTCGAAATTGCCGGCAGCGACAGGTTTTTTAAAACATCGGGCACATACTGTACGGGCATACCGAACCAGTTGCACACGAGCGTTCCCCAAATAACCGTCATTACGCCGAGATAGGCCAGCATGTGCAAGGCGGTGGGAATCTTTTTCTTTTTTGCCTTTGTTTTCAGCATCAAGCCGAAGGCAAGCAGAACCAAAACGCCCCCGTATCCCGCATCGCCGAAAATCATCGCAAAGAAAATGCCGAAAAAAAGCAAAAACCAAAGCGAAATATCCGGTTCCGTGTAGCCCGGGATAGTTCCCAAAAACTCCGTAAGCGGCGAAATCAGATTGACGAACCTGTTGTTTCGCAGCTTGGTCGGAACAAGGTCATCGTCGGCAGGATCCTGTGAAACGGAAGCCCAGCCGCGTCCTTTCGCAAACTCCAGCGCCTTTTTTTCGTCCTCGGCGGGAACATAGCCTGTCAGCCACACGAGTTTTTCCGAAGTTGCGGCCTCTTCTTCCATAAGCCCCTCTTTCAACTCGATTTCGGCCATTCCGGCATGAATCGTTTCGAATTCGAGTTTTTTGCTTACAACGGCGTCCAGCGCCTTTACCGAATTAAGGTAAGACGACATTTTGGTCATCTCGGTCTTGTAGGCCGCAATCTTCGTTTCGAGGGTCTTTATCTTCTCCCGCAGTTCTTTTACGGACACTTCAGGCAGCTTTAAAAGTGAAAGTTCCGCAGGCAGGTTTTGGGGCAATTCGTTTGTTTCGCTCCAAATCAAAAACCGGACTGCGTTTTTCGAACCGTTTACAAAAACGGTTTTTACTTCTTCCGAAAGCTCCCTATACGCCTTTTCGGACATCGAGGCGGGAAAAAGATACACGCCCTTTTCCGAAAGCCGCTCAAGATCGGCCGGATCAAAGTCGCCCCACATGGCATAGCCCGATAGTTCCGCCTTCAGTTTTGAAACTTCTTCCGTGTTGCTCTTGTAATCAGACGTCAAATTCAATACCGAGTCCACAAAGGAAAAGGTGTCCTCTTCGCTTAAAAGCGAGGGCTCAGTCGTATTTTTCTTTTTGGGAAGATATTCCGACAAAAGGCTTTGCACCAGCATTAAATCGTTTTTTTCGGTGCGAAGTTCGTTTATCGCCGTTCCCGACGCAGGCCTGTCTTCGACATGAACTAGTCCCAGCTTCCGCAGGTCATACAGGGCCTGCCGTTGTTCGCTTTTTAACAGCAAAAGCGTCAGTTTTTTCATCGGTACAATCATAAGTCAGCCTCATCTTTCGCATGTGCTTTTTCAAGATTCTTTTTGGAAATCTTTCCGCGTACGACAGCCGCAACCTGCTGATCCCCCAGATAAACCGATATTTTTTTGATATTGGTCCGCGTTTCCGGTATTTTTACCTTTTCGAACAGGTTTACCCGCTGCGTCGTCGTGCGCAGTTCGTGCTGCAACAGCCGCACCTGTTCATCTAAAATTTTCGCTTCCAAATCGAGGACCAGCACTTCCTGTAACTTTTGCCCTGCCGTATCTACCCACAGGGGCATGGAATACAGGTTATATTTCGAGCGTTCAAAATCGGCTCCTAAAAAGACGGGGATATTGATACCCGCTATGTTGCCGGTCGAAGTTTTTATTTCCTTTACCGTAATCATATCGGGGGTAAAAATTCCCTTTTCACCGAACACGGCTACCCATTCTTCAAACTCCTTGTGCAGGGCGTCCCGGTGCAGTCTTACTTCCTTGGCACGGGCTTCGATGGAGCGTATTTCGGTTTGAAGCTGCTGCTTTTTAAGCTGAAGGGTAGGCAGGTATCTTCTGTACATTTTAAGAGATTCTTTTTGATTTTTCAGCTCGTTTTTTGTAAGTTTTATTGCCATACCGTATACCTTTTTTTAGTTCTTGGGCCAGTATTGGCTGACCAGATCCGACTTTATACCGGTTTCTTCTTTTGTAAAACAGTCGGCAAGAATTTTCCAGCCTAAGTTAAGGGCTTCTTCAAGCGGAATATTGACGGAAAGGTCCATCATTCCGGCCTCGAATTTTTGACCGTATTTTAACAGTTTGCCGTCCCATTCGCTCATCATAAAGCCCATGGACTTTTTCTCCAAGGTATCCTTGTACGACGCGTACAGTTTTATCATATTATCCATAAGGGCGCGGTGATCGTCGCGGGTCTTGCCGTTTACGTTCTGCTTTAAACGCGAAAGGCTTCCGAACGGTTCGATACGGCCATTTTTAAGGTAAAACTGACCTTCGGTAATATAACCGGTGTTGTCGGGAACCGGGTGCGTAACGTCATCGCCGGGCATCGTCGTAACCGCAAGAATGGTTACCGAGCCTGCATCGTCGAAGTCAACGGCCTTTTCGTAACGGGCAGCAAGCTGACTATACAAGTCGCCGGGATAACCGCGGTTCGAAGGAACCTGCTCCTGCGTAATGGCGATTTCTTTCATTGCGTCCGCAAAGTTCGTCATATCGGTCAAAAGAACCAAAACGTCCTTTCCCTTTAAGGCAAACTGCTCGGCTACCGCAAGACACATATCGGGTATCATCAGACATTCAACGGTCGGGTCGGAAGCCGTGTGAATAAACATTGCCGTCCTGCTTAAGGCGCCCGCATCTTCGAGGGTGTCTTTAAAATACAGATAATCGTCGTATTTCAAGCCCATTCCGCCCAAAATGATAACATCGACTTCCGCCTGCATGGCAATCCGCGCCAATAATTCGTTATATGGTTCGCCTGAGCTTGAAAAAATGGGCAATTTTTGGGAAACTACGAGGGTATTGAAAACGTCGATCATCGGAATACCGGTTCTGA
The DNA here is from genome assembly GCA_963547785.1 of uncultured Treponema sp. Classification (GTDB taxonomy): domain Bacteria; phylum Spirochaetota; class Spirochaetia; order Treponematales; family Treponemataceae; genus Treponema_B. The sequence goes on from CAUUSH010000019.1 coordinate 26,916, forward strand.
TCATCCGTTTTGCCAAAATACGTTTGGAAGGATTAACCGAGGGGCCGCCGATGGGAATCATATTTTCCTGCAACGAGGGGCCTGCATCACGCGGGGTTCCCGAACCGTTGAAAATACGGCCGAGCAGGTCGTCGGAAAAGCTAATCTGCATTTCCTTGCCCAAAAAACGTACCTCATCACCGGTCGAAACACCGCGTCCGCCTGCAAAAACCTGCAAGGAAACAAGCCCGTTATCGAGTTTGTTTACTTCCGCAAGCGAGGTTCCGAAACGGGTTTGCACCTCGGCCAGTTCTCCGTAGGTAACGTCCTCCGCCTTAACCGTAATGACCGAGCCGTTTATCGATTCTATTTTACTGTATACCTTTTTCATCTTACACCGCCATTTTTAATAATTTTTCGGCCTTTTCTTCCAAGCCGCCGGATTTTTCCGATATAAGTTTTTTCAGCTCTTCCTCATGAGTTTTAAATTCGGGAGAATTCCACGGCGAATAATTGTAGTCGATAAATAAGAGCCTTATTTTACTAAAGAACGAACGGGCCTCGTCTTTCGACGCGAATTCGAACGAGGAGCCCAAAATTTCGACCAAAATATTGTAAATATGCTTTTGGCGCTCGACCGTAACGGCGTCGTCTACCTTATCAAAGGAGTTTTGCTGTAAATAAACGGCGTCAAGCAGGTCGCCTTTCAGATAAACGATAAAGTCGTCGATACTCGTTCCTTCTTCGCCGACAACCTTCATCATCTGTTCGACTTCCGTACCGCGGACTAAAAAGTTTCTGCCGTATTTTACGAGTTCGGGGGAAAGAACGCTCGGGTATTTAGACCACGAATCGAGCGGGTGAATGGCAGGGTATTTTCGGGCGTCCGAGCGTTCGCGCGAAAGACCGTGAAAGGCGCCGACAACCTTAAGCGTTGCCTGCGTTACCGGCTCTTCAAAGTTACCGCCGGCAGGAGAAACCGTACCGCCGATCGTTACCGAACCCAAAGTGCCGTCTTTAAGCTTGACAAAGCCCGCCCTTTCGTAAAAGGCTGCAATGTAGGATTCAAGATATGCCGGAAAGGCTTCTTCGCCCGGTATTTCTTCCAAACGGCCCGACATTTCGCGCAAGGCCTGCGCCCAGCGGCTTGTCGAGTCGGCCAAAAGCAAGACGTCCAAGCCCATCTGCCGGTAATATTCGGCGAGGGTAACGCCCGTGTAAACCGAGGCCTCGCGGGCGGCAACCGGCATGGACGACGTATTACAGATAATAACCGTTCTTTCCATTAAGGTTCTGCCCGTTTTCGGGTCTTTTAATTCGGGGAATTCTTTTAGAGTTTCTACGACTTCGCCCGCGCGCTCGCCGCAGGCTGCGATAATAACAATGTCCACGTCCGCATTACGGCTGGTTGCATGCTGCAAAACGGTTTTACCCGCACCGAAGGGGCCGGGAATACAATAGGTTCCGCCCTTTGCGACGGGGAAAAAGGTGTCCATAGTACGCATTTTTGTAACAAGGGTTTCGGTAGGTTTTAAACGTTCTGCGTAACAGTCGATCGGCCGTTTTACCGGCCAGCGGAAGCTCATCGTAATCGGGTAGAGGTTTCCGCGCTCGTCTTCCAGCTCCGCAATTTTTTCTTCTATAGAGTACTCGCCCTCGCTTTTAATCGATTTGACGGTGTAGCTGCCGTACATATCAAAGGGCACCATAATTCGGTGTGTAAAACTGCCTTCCGGAACTGTACCTAAAACATCGGCTCTGGCAACCGTATCGCCCGCCTTTGCCGTCGGGGTAAACTGCCATTTTTTGGATCGGGAAAGGGCGTTAAGATAGATACCGCGTTCCAAAAAATAACCGGCCTGTTCTGCAAGCTCGGGCAGCGGGTTTTGCAGACCGTCGTAAACCTGTCCCAAAAGACCGGGTCCCAATTCTACGGAAAGAAGATCTCCCGTGAAGCTTACTTCATCGCCTACACGGATTCCCTTTGTAATTTCAAATACTTGAAGCTGCGCAATATCCCCGCGGATGCGGATAACCTCGCTTTTCAACTGTTTTGAACCGACTTCAACGTAACCTACTTCATTAAGGGCAACTAAGCCGTCAAACTTAACGCTTATCATATTACCGTTAATAGCGGCAACCCTTCCCTTTGTTTTAGTCATAGTATACTCCAGATTATATTTATAACACAAATCGCTTTTTTAAAAGTTTTAAAACCGCAACTTAATTTTAGCATAAAAACCAAAATACTTCAACATAGAAAAATAAAAAAAAGGTTCAAAAACCCGTAAAATTCAATTCGGTTAAAATTGCAGGAAGAAACGGAAGAAACAAAATGCAGGCTAATGTAAGTCCTATGAACGCTTGGCCGTCGGGGCATTTTTTAGATACAAAACCGTAGAGCTGCACCGATTCGGTTGTATTTATTCGCTGTCGTATTCTATTAAAGTGTGCACCGGCAGACTGCCGAGCACTTTGTTATAGTTTAAAAAGGGCAGACCGACTACTCCGCAAAAGCCCGCAACCTCTGCCCCGCCCTGTTCCAAAACGTTCCGGGCCGCATTCAGAGTACCGCCTGTAGCTATCAAATCGTCCAAAAGCAGGATACGCTGCCCCTTTATAACATCGCTTTTATGCACTTCGACCGCAGCTTCCCCGTATTCGAGCTTATAGGAGCAAGAATAGGTTTCACCGGGCAGTTTTCCTTTTTTGCGTACCAGAATAAGCGGAATTTTCATTCTGTCGGCAAAGGGGGCTGCAAAAATAAACCCGCGGGCCTCTATCGCAGCAACGGCTTCTATTTTTTCGTTTTTATATCTTTCGGTCATCTTATCAAGACAGTAGCCGAACACACCCGGATTTACCAAAATCCCCGTAATGTCGTAAAACAAAATTCCCTTTTTGGGAAAATCGGGAATCCGCTTTACGGCATTATCGATAATTTTATCTCTCATAACGCGGCGAGTGTACATATTATTTCGATAACAGTCAATAGGGTTGCGGCCGGCGCACTTTGCACAAGGCATGCACTGCCTGTTTACCGAACCGTTTCGTCAATATACACGCGCGGTACCCGCTTGTTTATGCCGCTCATTATTTCGTATGGAATCGTATGTGCGAGCGCGGCCACGTCCCACGCCGAATTGTTTTTTTCGTGCTTTGCCGACGGCCCGAAAATGCAAACCGAATCCCAGCGCTGCACCTTAGGCGTCGGCCCCAAATCGACCATACATTGATCCATACAGATCCTGCCGATAACGGAAAAAAACTCATCGCCGATGCGCACCTGTAAACCCGGCGAAAGCACCCGCATAAGCCCGTCGGCATAGCCCATGGGAAGGGTCGCGATATAGGTATCCCGCGTTGCACACCAGCACCGCCCGTAGGAAACGGCCGTGCCTTTTTGTATCTTCTTTATAAAAGCGACTTGCGTCAACAGCTCCATCACGGGTTTAAGGCCGATCCTGCCGCAAGCGGACTGTGAAGGCTCGTACCCGTAGGCCAAAAGCCCCGGCCGCACCATATCGAAAAAGGCTTCAGGATAGCGCAGCACCGCCCCGGAATTCGCCGCATGCACCAAAAACGGCCGGCCCGTCGCCTTTTTTATCTCCTTTACCGCCTTCTTAAAAAGGCTTATCTGTTTTTTCGTATACTGCCGGCTTTCTTCATCTTCGTTATCCGAAACCGCAAAATGCGTACAAACCCCCTTTAAAACGAGGTTTTCGGAACGCTCTATCTGAACCGCAAGTTTTACCGCTTCATCGGGTACACAGCCTATTCTGGTCATTCCCGTATCTATCTTCAAATGCACCCCGGCCTGCTTGTTCGCGCTTGCAGCTGCCCTATTTAGATTGTTTATAAACTCCTCGTCTATCACCAAGGGCTGAATACCGTATTCGAGCAGCTGCGGAATTTCGTCCAAAACGGGCAAGCTCAAAGAAATAACGGGCGCCACGATTCCCGCATCGCGCAGTTCCACAGCCTCGGGCACCGACGCAACCGCCAAATGCGAAACGCCCGCACGGATAGCGGCAATGGCAACCCGCACCGCCCCATGCCCGTAGGCGTCGGCCTTAACAGGAAGACAGATATGCACACCTTCCCCGATAGCTTTTTTTATCTGCCGCAAATTATATTGCAAATTGTCCAAATGAATAATAGCCTTTGTCGCCCGCATAAGGCGCCATTTTATCGATTTATACTTTTTTAGTCAACATTCTTATCAATTAGGCAACCGCAGCCTTCTATCAAGTCCGCCGGCCTATTCTGTAAGGAAACGGTTTACCGTAGGCCGCAAAACCGGCCGCAGTTTTTCCTATGTTTATTATAAAAGTTCTCGCACAGAACCCTTGACGGAACGCAAAAAATTGTATATTATAAATAAAATGGAGATTAAATTATGAAGAAAATAAATATAATCACTTTTGCGGCACTTGCCGTTTTTCTAGTTGTATCATGTAAAAACAATCTTGTATCAAAGACTGAACAAAAAGCTCCTGTACCCGTCGAATGGATCGATGTCGGGTCGGGCGGTTCAACTATTTCCCTTGTAAAACTAACAACCAAACGCTTGCAGGCGAAGGCTTTGCCTGAAAATGCAACGGATAAAACACTGATCTATTCTTCGGCATCCGGAGACATTGCCTCCATCGACAACACCGGTGAAATTACGGCAAAGGAAGTCGGTAAAGCGTCCATTACGATAAAGGCGAAAAACGGCGTACAAAGAACGATCGCTGTTCACGTTACACCGGAACCGGTTCCCGTTGAAGATATTGAAGTCCCTTCGGATTTGCCCGCCTCTTTAACTATCGGCGATGTCTATAAACTGACAGCAAAGGCAAAACCCGATACCGCAACGGAAAAGGGTCTTACCTACACCGCGAGCAACGATAACGTGCAAATTGCCGAAGACGGCACGGTAACGGCAGTCAAAGACGGAACTGTAACCATAACCGTAACGTCCAAAAGCACCCCCGCCGTTACAAAAACGGTTACGTTCACAGTCAAAAAGAAGCCGCAGATCAAATACGAATCAAAACAAGCCGTTATGAGCGAAAGCGCTGCCGGTACATATACATTCGAGGTGCAAACGATAGACGGCAAGTTGGATTATGAACCGTGCTTTACGTCGAATACCTTGCCGTGGGTTTCGGGAGCTCCGGCAATCAGTTCACGAATCGATCCTGCTAAGGACGTAATTTCATTTACCTGTCTCAAAAACAAAACCGTGTGGGATAGGCGTGCATACATTAAATTCAAAGACAAAAAGACAGGTCAATATGTTAAAGGCGCCGACGGAAAAACGGATTTGACCGTAAACATTATTCAAAAAAAGAATGAGAATCCCGTTGTGCATTATAAATGGGTTTATGGAATAGAAGGGCCAAAGGATAGTGAAAAAGAAAAAGTTGCGATAATAAACAATAGTACTCCTACTGGAGAATTTTATCAGCAATCCTATGTTTTTAAATGGAGAGAATCAGAAACAACAAAATTTTATAATGTACGAAAATTAGACAAATTGTTTGTACAAGGAAAATATCCAGGCAACTATTATTTATTCACAGGTGTTAATGGTGAACAAAAATCTGGAAAAGATATAAGTCAATGTTGGGCAAAAACAGCATCCAATATGCTTCATTGGTGGTTTGAACACAATAAAGAAAATATTGAATATTACAAAACAAAAGCAGACATTTCTCCAGAAAAACGTGCATTATATAATCCAGAGTACAATCGACACAACTATCCAAAAACTGATGAAGATGATGATCGTTTAGAATTTGATAAAAAAGAAAATATGAAAAGTTCTATTGCAAATATTTTCAGAGGATACACTCATAACAGTTCAAATGGTGGACTTATTGAAGACGGATTGGTATGGTATTTTTATAAAAGAGATAGTCTAAATCATCTTAATCCGCAGAAAAACCTATATCCATCTTTATTCAACGATGTTTTCACACATGAAACAAGCCCAATTCATATTGATAGATGTGAAACAAAACAAGAATTTGAAACAATAGTGAATACAGCTCTCGATAGTAAAAGAGCAATAGGAGTTTTTTGGCAAGGTTTTAAAGGTAACAAACAATATAAACATGCAGTAACGTGTTGGGGCGCGGCCTATGACGAGGATAACAATATAATTTGTCTTTATATTGGGGATTCAAACGAAAAAATTCCTGCTCTTTATCCGTTTGGTATTCAATACAAAAACGATATTTATGGCCCACAATTAGGCCAATACGGAAATATTATTCCAAATCAAGCATATATGTTTAATTATGGATTAAGTAAAAAAGAAAATATCTATATCGACGGTTTCACCACTTTAGACCTCGGCGAAGCCCAATGGCAAGAGTGGCGTAGAAAACATCCGTAAAACGGTAAAACCTCCTATAAATCCAAGACGCTCCACACGGAGCGTCTTTTTTTGCCGGACTTGTTACCATCTTTTTAAATAATTGTTTCATAAACCGTTAATAATACGGCTTAAAACAAGGGCCGTTATTGTGGAGGTTTACACTTTATGAAAAAATTATTTGCAATTATTGCTTCGGCGCTTATAAGCACGGCAATTTTTTCGCAGGAGATGATGAAAGGCGATGCCGCTCTTTCCGTGACAAAAAGCAAATACGGTTTTGACATGACCGTCAAAAAACTGAAAGATGTTTTAAAGGCAAAAGACCTGCCCGTTTTTGCGGAATTTGATCATCGGAAAAACGCAATAGAAGTCGGCCTTTCGATGCCCCCGACCACGGTAATCGTCTTCGGTAATCCCAAGGTGGGAACTCAGCTTATGCTGCAAGAACCGCTTATCTCGCTCGATTTACCGATGAGAATCAGCGTCATCGAAAACAAGGATAAAACGGTTTCGATCGTCTTTACAAATACAGCTGTCCTTGCAAAAAAGTATAAACTGAAAGACAATACGATATTAACCAAAATGCAGGCCTTGCTGGAAAATATCGTTGCCTCGATAAATTCGTAAGGTTTAAAACGGCGGCCGATCGTTTATAAAAAGCGTTTTATACGTTGAAGATAACGAGGGTTTCTTTGCCGCATTTAAAATGTTCAGGGAGTCTACACCGCTGTGTGTAGACACCATACCGATTACATCGATAGCCTGTTGCTTTCAGGCTGTATTTTTTTACACGGCTTTCTTACTTGACTTTTTTATCCCTGCACTGTATAATCCGTTTCTGTTAAAAGTTAGCCTAAAAATGGCAATAGGGGCATGCATTTAAGCGGACGGCTTTACAAAAAGCTTTTTGAAGGCTTAAGACTTTTAAAACCCGGGATCGTAGCTCATCAGGATAGAGCAACTGCCTTCTAAGCAGTAGGTAGGGGGTTCGAGTCCCTCCGGTCCCGTAACCTTCATTGATAATGACGGGCTTATGAAAAATCTAAAAACCGCTCCGAATATAACGCTGTATCTTCTTTTCTTTTTTCTGTTTTACCTTTCGGCGGTCAAACATATCGAGGTTTTACTGTGCTGGCTTTTTATTGTTATTGCCGTGATTTTGATTTTTTCAAAAAAACGTTGCGATAATCTAAAATCGGCGCTTGATGTTACCCCCTTTATTGTTATGGTATTGCTTCCATTTTTTATACGCGGTTTTGCAAACGTTCCGGCAGACCAGCGGAACTTTTCCATTAAATTGATTTTGCGGTTGACCTGTGCTATTATGACAATATCGTTTATTTCAGGCCGCTATTCTTATCTTTATTTAGTCGAAGGCGTGATGAAACTCGGTCTGCCGAATTTTTTAAACCAGATTATTGCGCTTACATTCAGGTATTTTTTTATGGTCAGAAACGATGTCGATAAGGCGTCCAAGGCAATGAATGCGCGATGCTTCAATAACGCCCGTCTTTTTACAAAGCTGTCCTGCTACGGCGAAATGATAGGGGGCTTTTTTTTAAAGGCTGCAGACCACGGCGATAAGGTTTATAATGCGATGCGCTCCAGAGGTTTTACTTCGGAAAGTAAATTCAAACCAGAAAAAATCGATTCGCCTTTTTATATTTTACTGATTGTTTTTTCGGCGGCCTTTTTGCTGGCCCTGACGGTTTTTGAAAGATTTGCGGAGCTGCCATGGCTGTTTTAATTGAAAATTTATCGTATACATATCCTGACGGCAGGCGAGCGTTAAAAAATGTTTTTGCAAAATTCGAAAAGGGAAAGCGGACGGCCATAGTCGGTTTAAACGGTTCCGGTAAGTCTACGTTGCTGTATCATTTAAACGGAACCTTGCTGCCGCAAAGCGGTTCGATAACTGTTTTAGGCGAGGCCGTTTGTAAAAAGAATTTGAATTCGATACGGAAAAAGGCCGGCTTTTTATTCGATTATCCGGATCATCAGCTTTTTTTAACGAGTGTATATGAAGATATAGGATTCGGTTTAAGGAACCTCGGAATGGACAAAAAAGATATAAGCGCTTCCGTCGAAGCTATTTTAAAAAAACTGAACATAGAACACTTAAAGGATTTTTCGCCGTATCAGCTGAGCTTGGGGCAAAAAAAAATATGCGCTATCGCCGGTATTCTTGTTATGGAACCTGAAATTATTATTTGTGATGAACCTTTTTCGGGGTTGGATAGTAAGGTAATGGCCGGCTTTAAAGCTATTTTGGACAATTTTTCGGCCGAAGGAAAAACGATTATTTTTTCCACGCACGATCAGGATTTTTGTTATGAATGGGCGGATTACGTGTATGTAATGCATAAGGGTGAAGTTATTGCAGGCGGAGAGGCGGTGCAAGTTTTTAACGATAAGGCAGTTTTGGATAAGGCTGGGTTGGTTATGCCCAAACTGGCACACCTTTTTGGAAACAAAAGTCCCGCGCCCCGAAGTGTTGAAGAGGTTGTAAAGTTCGGTTATGCAGAATGAAGGGATAAAAGATGCGGGCTTTATTTGGCTGTCGAAGTTAAACCCTGAATTCGACATTGCTTTATTCCCTTTTTAAAACCATGAAGAAAGTATTTTTGCTCTTACCGCAAATTCCGTATCTCTTAATTTAACAAATTCTTCCCGATATATTTTTAATACCTCAAAAGAATAATAATCAACAACCCCGACGCGAGCGCCGGGGCACAGTGCTCAACGTTTCGCATGGTATGGGATATCCGGCAGGACGCCGGTGGTTCCAAACAGAAACGAGTTTTTTGCTTGCAAAAAACTCGCAGTCAAAAATGTACAAGGATGTACATTTTTGACGAGGTGGTTGCAGTCGGCTTTAATACCCTCATGTTACGACTCAAGAAGCGGTGGGGTATTAAGCCCTCCGCACGAATAAGCCTAATGACGTATGAAAAACGCCGCATGTATCGCAAAGAGGCTCAGAAAAACAACTTTGCTTTCACGGCAATAGGGAGGAAGGCGGTATAATAGACCTATTCGACAACGAAATTATCGAACAAGTCTATTCTCTTTTTAAACAGTGAAAAACAAAGACTGATTTCTGAGCTACGGCTATCCTCACCCTTGACTTAAACCGCGCTTTGACTTATATATTAGACCTGTTCGAAAACTTCAGTTTCAGAACAGGTTGCCTTAAAATGCGATGTTCTAAATCGTGCTATTTGCGCGATTTAGAACTCGTCGACCTGTTCGATAACGGAGTTATCGAACAGGTCGATTTTCTTAGTACGAGTCGGTACAATTTAAGGAGGACTTATGATGAAAAAAGCATTCTTTTGGGCGGCGTTTTTTCTGTGCATCGGCGGAATCGGAGCAGCGCAAACCAAGATGCCTTCAGTTACATTAAACAGCGGGTACGATATGCCGGTCTTCGGACTGGGCACATGGACCCTTGATGATGCGGCAGCCGAAGCGGCGGTATATGAGGCGATAAAAAACGGTTACAGACTAATCGATACGGCAGTTATTTACAGAAACGAAACGGGCGTCGGCAAGGCGGTAAACCGCGCAATAAAAGAAGGACTTGTAACGCGCCAAGAGGTTTTTATAACGACAAAGTTAGATCAGCGGGTTTTAGACCCTGATAAAGAAATCGACGCCTGCCTCAAACGGCTTAATATAGATTATATCGATTTAGTGCTGCTCCATCACCATGGGGCCAATGACGATAAAATATACCGCGCACTGGAGCGGGGTGTAAAAAGCAAAAAAATCCGCTCTATCGGTATTTCGAATTTTTATACGGACACAGCAGTTAATCATTTTATACAGGACTTTGAAATTAATCCCGCCGTCATTCAAAATGAAAACCACTTGTTTCATCAAAGTACACGGCTGCAGCAATACTGCAAAAAGTACGGAATATATATCGAAAGTTATTATCCTTTAGGCGGACGCGGGCATACAAAAGAAAGTCTTACAAACACTGTAATAACGAGAATTGCAAAAGCGCATAATAAAACCGCCGCACAAATCATTCTCCGCTGGCACATACAAGCAGGCTTTATTGCAATTCCCGGTTCTAAAAATCCCGTACATATTAAAGAAAATATCGGTATCTTCGATTTCGAATTATCTCAAACCGAAATGAACGATATTGCAACGCTGAATATCAATAAAAGGTATGAAAATTGGTGAACGGTACGGACACATTAACACCTGAGATTATCGAGGCGGCAAAAGACTATGCACAAACGGTCTTTCAAAACGATTATAGCGGGCACGATTTTTTTCATACGCTGCGGGTGTACCGCATAGCAGGCCGTATCGCCGAAAAAGAAGGAGCCGATCTGTCCATCGTCCGGCTGGCAGCACTCCTGCATGATGTCGATGACATAAAACTGTCGCCTGAAACGCATGCACATAAAAACCGAGCTGTATCGTTTATGCGAAGCCGGCATCTTAGCAAAACGCTGATTCAATCGATATGCTCTATTATCGAACAGGTTTCATATACGGGCACGGATTCCGTTATTCCGTCTACCCTCGAAGGAATGTGCGTGCAAGATGCCGACCGTCTGGACGCGCTCGGGGCGATAGGTATTGCGCGCACCTTTGCATACGGCGGAAGCCATAACCGCCAACTGCATAATCCCGAAATAAGGCCGCGTATCGGTATGGGAAAAGAAGAATACCAAAATCATAAATCGACGGTACTTAATCATTTTTACGAAAAATTATTTTATCTTAAAGATATGATGAATACCGATACTGCAAAGCGGATTGCACAAAAAAGAGAGCGGTATATGAAAAACTTTGTTTCGGTATTTTTAAACGAATGGGATATGGCCGATTTTACGGAACAGGAAACGGAAAAGGCATAAACCGCTATTGCAAATTGTATGTGTAAATCGAACTACCGTCAGGGAGTCTGAAAAACAAAATGTATAAAAAAGCGATGTGTAATACAGGCGAATGGTATGGAGTCCAGTCTGCCGTTGTGCATAAAACCGATTCGATAACGGAGTACGCGATTAACTGCAATACACCGAACGGACGCATGAGGGTCTTTCATTTATTTCCGGGAATCGATTATGCTCTTACCACCTTTAAAGCCTCTGCCTGCGATTATCGGAAAAATACGAAGCCCGATGTTCTCGAAATAGCCTATTGTAAATCTGGACGGTTTGAATGCGAATATAAAAGCGGTTATTTTACATATGTCGGTGAAGGCGATTGTGCCGTCGGTATTCTGGAAGCCCAAACCGAAAAGCCTTATTTTCCATTGGGGTATTACACGGGCTGCACAGTGATTATCGATCTAAAAAAAACGAGTGCGGTTTTTCAAACGGACATTAAAGGCTTATCCGTCGATCTGTCGGCTTTGCTGCACAAGCACTGCCCCGATAAGCACTGTGCGGTATTCAAAACACCGCCTGCGCTGAACTCCGTATTCGAAGCCCTGTATACTGTTTCTCAAGATTCACACTGTTCTCCTGCCGAAATACACGGATATTTACGGCTTAAGGTTTTGGAATTGCTGTTTTTGCTGCATCGACACGAGCCGCAGGAACGATTAGCAGTTTCACGTTATTTTTCAGGCGTTTATATAAAAAAGGTCAAAGCAATTAAAGATGATATTACGGAACACTGGAGCGAAAATCCGCGGTTAAAAGAACTATCACAAAAATACGGCATAGGCTTAACGGTAATGAAAGACTGTTTTAAAGCAGTGTATGGAAAACCGATCCATGTTTTTCAAAAAGAATACAAGATGCAAAAAGCAGCGCAGCTGTTACATAATACGGAAAAATCAATTACGGAAATTGCCACATCGGTCGGATACGAAAATCCGAATAAATTTTCTTCCGCTTTTAAAAACATGTTCGGCTGCCCGCCGCGGGAATACCGCAGACGGTAAAATACGAAATCTTTGGTTTAATTACCGCCTCATGATTTTAAGAAAAGCAAATTGCAAAAGACGATGACATAACAAACGGCAGTACGGTTGGGCCAACAGTACAAGATATATTCAGAATAAGGCTATCCCAAATCTTTTTAAAACTTTCCGGCTTTTCGGATAGGTTTCGGCCGAATGGAGTGGAAAGAAAAATCCCGTTAGCGCTATAATACCATATTAGTAAACATCTACTAACTCAAGGAGGTTTATTTATGGAAGCAAAAACGAATAGCTCATCACGGCTGCGGTTAAAGGATATTATCACGCTTTCTATTTTTAATATCGCGATGTTGGTTATTATGGTGATTGTCAAGATGATTATGACGATTGCCGCAACACCTGCGTTTGATTACCTTTTTTATGTCGGCGTTATGGCTTTTTTCTGTGCGCCGCTGTACATCGTGATGTCAAACAAAACTGCAAAACGAGGCACTTTATTTATCACTTCTCTTTTTTGCGGATTGATGATGGCTGCATTCGGTTCGGTGTGGTTTTTAGCGGTAATCCTCGCAGCAGGACTGATATGCGAACTTTTAATGTTGGGTGACAACAGTTATAAAAATCCGGTGCGGAACGGTATCGGCTATGCGGCATACTGGACGCTTTATGCATGGGGCAGTTCAATTCCGCTCTTCTTTTTTAAAGAATGGTATTTGAAGAGCTTAGGTGATTCATATACCGAAGAAGGTAAGCAAGTGCTAATTCGGTTTTACGGTTCGCTCGATATGATGCTGCTTATCGGATTGATTTCGGCGGCGCTTGCGGCAGCCGGTTTTTGGATCGGTATGTTGTTTTTTAAAAAACATATTAAAAAAGCAAAGTTAGCGTAAAGCTTGTGCGGAATCTCGATCCTCGAACACACCTTGCCATTACGCTGTGCGCCGCCGCCGTTTGGTTTTTTTATGAGCGGATCGGACAGGTGCACTGTCTATGTCTGCTGGCAGGCTGTTATCTGCTGCAGGTAAAAGAAGTACGGACTGCGTGGCGTCTGTGCTTCTTCTATACTATTCTACAAGCGCTTGCCCGCCTTTGTGCAGCGTATACAGCGTTGCTGTATGTCATTCTGCATACCTTTGCACGATCAATTCCGCTCGTGATGTTTGCCGCTGCCATTGTAAAAAGCAATCCGAGCATACTGATGGCAAGCTGGCAAAACTTGCACATCCCAAGGCTTGCGCTGATTATGCTTTGCATGATGATGCGTTTTTTTCCGGTACTGCGAAAAGAAATGGTATCGATTCGGGAAGGAGTCAAAGCGCGGGGGTTATTTCTTCATTGGTATGATTATGTCTGCCATCCGGTTATTGTGTACGAAAGTTTTTTTGTACCATTCACAGTGCGGTGCCTAAAGCTGTCCGCAGAATTGGGTGCAACGGCTGAGCTGCGCGGTTTGGACGCTCCTGAAAAACGGAGCAGCATGTATGACCCTTCGCTGTGCATATACGACTATTTGACGGCGGGATTATATGCCGCTTCTATGGTTTTAATTTATATTGTCTATGATCAAGTTTTGTGATGTATCGTTTTGTTATGGGGAAGCGGAGTCCGCTGAAAACCGGCAGGAAGCCTGCGTTGAGGGGATGTCATTTGATATACGAGACGGTGAGTGCGTCGTTTTATGCGGAAGATCAGGTGCGGGGAAAAGCACTGTTTTGAGACTGATAAACGGTTTGGCTCCGGTTTTTTACGAAGGAACGCTGCACGGTTCGGTACTGGTTGCAGGGAAAGAGCCTTCGTCTATGCCGCCTAAATCGGCTATAAAACCGATACATTCGCTAAGAGGAAAACCGGTTATTTGTAACTCGGCATACTTTTTTTGTAAATCTTCTTTTGTAAGATTTTGACGGCGTAACCGTTCCGCTTCAAGTTCTTGCA